>JBKJUF010000148.1:0-17634 GCA_046590445.1 Kofleriaceae bacterium | reverse complement strand
GGTACGGAGGGCCTCGCGGTGCGCGACGATCGCGGCTGGCACCGCCTCGACGAGCGCGACGGGCTGACCGAAAGGAGCACGCAGTATCTCGTCGAGCGGGCCTCGGGTGAGCTCTGCGTCGCGTACGCGGAGGGACATGGCGTCACGTGCTTTCGCTACGGCACAAAGATTTCCGACCTCCGCCAGCTGACAACCGCGGACGGCCTCGCGAGCGACAAGGTCTACCTGCTCGGTGAGGACACGCGCGGCCGGCTCTACGTCGGCCTGGGGATCGGCGTCGACGTGATCGACCGGGGCACGCACGAGCACTTTTCGACGGCGAACGGCCTCGCCGGTGATGACTGCGCGGCGCGCGCGTTCTGGAGCGACCCCAACGGCGACGTGCTGATCGGCACCACGCGCGGCATGGGCCGCTTCGCCAGTGCTCGCTACACCGCGCCGCCCCCGCCGCCGAAGCCGGTGATCCTCGGCGTGTCGCTCGGCGGCACCCCACTCTCGACCGGCATCCCTCGCGCACCGAAGCCGGGCAACTCGTCCCTTTACGTCCAGTTCGCCGCGCCGACGTTCGGGAATCGCGCCCAGGTCGAGCTGCAGGTCCGGCTCCGGCCACTCGAGAACGACTGGCGCACGACACGCGTCGGCGAGGCTCGCTACGGCCAGCTGCCTCCCGACGACTACCAGTTCGAGGTGCGGTCGCGGATCGCACCCGGCGCGTTCGGTCCCGCGACCACCGTCGTGTTCTCGATCGTGCCCTCGTGGTGGCAGACGCTCGGGGTCCGGTTGCTGGTCGGCCTCGCGCTCGTGATCGCGCTCGGCTTCGTCGTCGTGTGGCGCGCACGCGTCTCGACCGCGCGAGCGGCGCACCGGATCGTCCAGCGCTCGGAGGCGAGCTTCCGGGCCCTGATCGATCAATCTCCAGATGCCGTGCTCGTTCAGCGCGAAGGCATGGTCGTCTACGTGAACCGCAAGGCGATCGAGTACCTCGGTTACTCGGGATCCGACGCCATCGTTGGCGGGCCCGCCCTTGCCTTGGTGCATCCCGACGACCACGCCACCGTGCTCGCGCGCGCCGCCAGGCTGGCTCGCGGCGAGCCACTGCCGGTCCGCGAGACTCGGTTCCAGCGGAAGGACGGCTCGCACCTCGTGGCCGAAGTCTCGGCGCTCACCGTCGATTTTGGCGGGTCGCCAGCGACCCTCGCCGTCCTGCGTGATTGCACCGAGCGCAAGGCGCTCGAGGCGCGGCTCGTCCTCGCGGATCGGATGGCATCGATCGGGACGCTCGCGGCAGGCATCGCCCACGAGATCAACAACCCGCTCGCATACGTGAAGGGCAACCTCGCCTTCCTCGCCGAGGAGCTCCCCGAATCGGTCATCTCGCCGGCGCTGCGGGTCGCGCTCGACGATGCCATCGAAGGTGCGACGCGCGTCGAGCGCATCGTCGCGGGGCTCAGGACGTACTCGCGCGCCGACCACGAGCAGCGCGCTGCGATCGATGTCCAGCGCGCGCTCGAGCTGGCGCTGCGGATGACGGCCAACGAGCTGCGGCACCGGTGCAAGGTGGTGACGAAGCTCGCGCCGATTCCGCACGTGCTCGGGGACGAGTCGCGGCTCGGCCAGGTCTTCATCAACCTGCTCGACAATGCCGCGCACGCAATTCCGGACGGTGGCGCTGACGATCACGAGATCCACGTCTCGACGCGCACCGACGATGCGGGCCGCGCGGTGATCGAGATCCACGATGACGGGTGCGGGATGTCGCCGGATGTGGTGAAGCGGATCTTCGATCCGTTCTTCACGACGAAGGACGTCGGCGAAGGCACGGGCCTCGGGCTCGCGATCGGCCTCGGCATCGTGAAGGCGCTCGGCGGCGAGATCTTGGTGGCCAGCACGCCCGGCATCGGCTCGACGTTCACCGTCGTGCTGCCGGCGATGACGCCGGGCTCCAAAACGCTCGCCGCGTCTGGCCCCGTGCCCGTTTTCGTGCCCGCCACATCCGACGCGCCGGGCGAGACGGCCGCCTCGCCCGACTCGGGGACCGTGCAGCCGGCTCCTCACTCCACCCGCCTGCTGTTGATCGACGACGACGACCGACTGCGCACATCTCTCGCGCGGATGCTTCGCAAGGATCACACGATCACGGCGGCGAGCTCCGCGAAGGAGGCGCTCGCTCGCCTCGATGCCGGCGAGATCTTCGATGCGATCGTCTCGGATCTGATGATGCCGGAGATGACCGGCATGGAGCTCCACGCCGCGTTGCACCGCCGGGATCCCGACGTGGCCAGCCGCATGATCTTCATGACCGGTGGCGCGTTCACCGAGGAAGCCCAGCTGTTCATCGACCAGATCCCGCAGCGCTGGCTCCAGAAGCCGTTCGAGATGGCCGAGATCCGGCAGCTGGTGCGCCGCGCACTCACGAGTCACGTGGCGCCGCGTGCCGATTAGAACGCCTTGACGATGCCCGCGGTCACCGCGTGGAAGACGTCGGTGCGTTGCACGCCGCCCTCGGGGTGCATGCGCTGCGAGCTGTCGACCTTGTCGCCGAACGTCGCCTTCGTGTACATCAGGTCGTAGGTCGCCTGGATGTCCATCGACGGTTTCCAGCGATAGGTCAGCCCGGCGCCGACCGTCGCGCCCTTCGCGGCCGGGCTCTTGCCGTCCTCGAGGTTCTTGGTCTGCTTGTAGCTCGCCGTGAACAGCATCGCGTCGAGGCTGAACCGCAGGCCGAGCTTGTTGGAGAGCCGCGGCATCGCGAGCGCGACACCGAGCTTCGGCGCGATCATGATCTCGGACGGCAAGGTCGCGGTGTTCTCGGCGAGGTTCACGGCCTTGGCGACCTGGAACGACTGGTAGTGGAGGCCGACCCGACCGAGCAGCATCATCCCGCTCTTGCGCCGGAAGTCGATCCCGAAGATGCCGCGCACGTTCAGGTTGTGGAGCGAGATGCTCGTGGTCTTGTCCATCGGCGTCTTGATGCCGGGGATCGCCTTCGCGTAGTCGTACGTGAGCTCGGTGCCGACCACGAACTTCGACTTGTACGGTCGGTAGTAGCCGCCGCCGAGCGCGAGCGTCGCAGCGGCCGTCGAGATGTTGTAGTTGTTCGGGACGCCGGCCACGCCACCGGGTGTGCGGAGCGCCTGCGAGAGGAACGAGACGCCGAGCCGCACACGCATGTCGATCTGGCTGCTGCCGCGGCCGCCGCCGATCGCGGGCGGCGCGGACTTCTCCTGGACGTCGAGCGACGAGCTCAGCACGTAGCCGAGGTCGCCTTCTTCGTTCTCGACCTCGGTGTACTTGCCATTCTTCTCGCCGGTGGGGAACAGGACCTCGCCGGCCTTCGCGACGTAGATCTGCTCGCTCTTGGCGTCGGGATCGCTGTAGACCGGCGTCTTCGCCGCGACGCGTACCTTCTTGCGCGTATCGACCTCTTCACCCGCGTCCTCGTCGCCCGCGTCCTCGTCGCCCGCGTCCTCGTCGGCGTCCGCATCGCCCTCGTCGCCGCCCAGCGGATCCTCGTCGTCGTCGTCCGCAGCAGGCTTGGTGGTGATCTTCGGCTTGACGGCCGCAGCCTTGGGCGTCGGCTTGACGGCCGCAGCCGAGGGTTTGATCGTCGGCTTGGTCGTCGGCTTGGTGACCTTCGCGACCGGCTTCTTGACGTCCTCGTCGGCGTCCTCGTCGGCATCCTCGTCGCCGGCGTCGTCGTCGCCGCCGTCCTCCTGCCCCTCGCCCACCGCATCGGCCCCGACGCGGTCATCGGGCGCTTCGTCGCTGCCGAACCCGCGCTTGACGCTGCGGCCATCGACGAACGGGCGGCGCCGCGTGTTCCGGGCGATCTCGTCGCCACCGGGCATGTCGACCGTGCTGCGCGCGACGAAGCCGGTGCGGCCCGATACCCGGACCTTCAGCCAGCGACCCTCCTTCGCGATGACGGTCATCGCCTTGCCCTCATCCACCTTGAGGAGGACCTTGGCGCGCTCGCCGGGGCGCGCGTACAGCTTCGTCGGTTGGTTCGTCTTGACCTTCTCGGCGTGGCTGATGGCAGGGTCGCCAGCAACGCCGAAGAGCAAGACGAGGATCAGGACACTCACCCTCATGAGCCTTCATTCTACAAGCCCCATGCCGGTTCCCGCACGTCGAGGTTGAGGCCTTCGCCGGCCCACCCACATCGTCACATCTGTAACCAGCGCGGATTGCTCACGTTTCGCGGCGGGCCCGGCTCGGGATTTCGCGTGGGGATCGAATGCCCCAGTTGCTGATGGGACTCGTGGCTCCGTCGGGGGCATCCAGGCGCCAGCACGCGTATGAGGTACGTTAAGCTGAGGCTCGCCCCATGACCTTGCAGAAGCGTTCGTACACCTCGGGCCACTTCGAGCTCATGATCGACGGTCACCAGTCGACCGCCTATCTGAAGTCCGTCGATGGCGGGCATGTCAAAGCGAATGCGATCGATGAGCCGATCGGTCCGCACAACCAGCGCATCAAGCACACGTCGACGGTCGAGATCGAACCGTTCTCGATCGACTTCGGCATCTCCGGTGCGAAGGACATCATGCGGTGGGTGCAGATGGCCTTCAACAAGGAGATCTCGCGCCGCAGCGGCATGATCACGCACGCGAACTTCGATCTCCGGGCGACCTTCGAGCACGAGTTCTACGACGCATTGCTCACCGAGGTCACGTTCCCCGCGCTCGACGGCTCCTCCAAGGAGAGCGCGTACATGAAGATGAAGATCCAGCCGGAGCGAGTGATTCCGCGCAAGATCAGCAACGGCGCGCCGCTCAAGGGCGGCGGCGGGACCAAGCAGAAGCTATGGAACTCGTCGAACTTCCGCTTCAACATCGATGGCCTCGACGAGATGCGCTACACGAACAAGATCGAGTCGTTCACGGTCAAGCAGGGCATCAAGAAGTACTACACCGGCGAGGATCGGTTCCCGCAGCTCGAGCCCACGAACCTCCAGTTCCCGCACATCGTCGGCACGATCTCGCTCGAGTACGCCGACAAGCTGCTCAAGTGGCACCAGGACTACATCATGAAGGGCACGCGCGACGATCGCGCGGAGAAGACGGGCTCGATCGAGTTCCTCGCGCCCGATATGAAGACCACGCTCTTCCAGATCAACCTGTTCGAGATGGGCATCCACGCCCTCCAGATCCAGCAGTCGCAGGCGAACCAGGACTCGATCAAGCGCGTGAAGTTCGATCTCTACGTCGGCCGCATGCAGCTCGACGGCGGCGGCTCGCTCGGCATGGAATAGCGGCTCACGCGCGCCAGTAGACGAGCAGGTCGTAAAAGACGTGCGCGTAGACCACGTGAGCGAGTGAGCGGAACCAGAAGATCAGCGCGAACGCGACGCCGGCGAGACAGCGGAACGCGAACGCGTGCGTCGACCATGCCTCGCCGTAAACGCCGATATGGTGCGCGGCGGAGAACGCCACCGACGAGGCCACGATGGCGATCGCGATGGCGACGCGTGACGGCAGCGCACGCTGACCGAGCGCGACGAGCCCACCGAGCAGGCCGAGCCGGAACACGAGCTCCTCGTGGACGCCGGCGCCGAGCGCGTTGACCAGCTCGCCGCCGGTGATGCCGAGCCCGAGGACTCGATCGAGGATCAGCGTGATCAAGGCACCGAGCGTGAGCGCGTAGAGCGCCGCCTCGAGGAAGACCGGGGCGACGACATCGACGGTCAGTGATGCCCAGCGGCGGCCGCGGCGGATCCAGACCAGAAACCCGAGCGCGATCACCGCGTAGACCAGCAAGTAGGTCGTGCGGCCGAGCGAGCTGTAGACGGCACGCGTGATGACGTCGGCACCGTTGACCCGGCCCGCGAACAGCACGCCGATCTCGTACGCGAGGAGCAGCGGGAAGATCAGCACGAGGCTCGCCGGGAGGTCGCCGTGTCCGGCCCACGCCGCGCCTCGCTTCATCGATCGACGCCTCTGGCGCGGCCTCTGGCTCCGGGCGAGCGCACCGGGTTTCGGCGCGTGCTCGGCGCGGTCCGGCGCTGCACCTTGATCGGCGCCGGCGGCTTGATCAGCGCCGGCGGCTTGATGATCGAGCGCTTCGTCGCAGCGGGGCTCGCGATCGGCGGACGGATCGTGGCGGTGATCATCCGATCGACGCTGAGGTACTTCGCCGCGGCGGCGGTGATGTCGGCGGGCTTGACCGCGTGGATCGCATCGGCGTAGCGCGACCAGTTCTGCCAGCCGAGGCCATACGCCTCGTGGTAGACGAGCGCGTTCGCGACCGCCGCGCGTCGCTGCATCGCGATCTCGTGGCTGCCGATCAGGTAGGTCCGTGCGCGCTCGAGCTCGGCAGCCGTCACACCATCGACCCGGACGCGCTCGAGCTCGGCGCGGACCGCGGCGACCGCCTCGTCGAGCTTCGCCGGCGAGCACGAGAGATAGACCGCGATGAAGCCAGGATCGACGCCCTCGATCGAGTGCGCGGAGATCCGGTACGCGAGCGCACGCTTCTCGCGGAGCTCCGCGAACAGCCGGCCGCTCTGGCCCCCGAGGATCGACACCAGGATCTCGAGCGCGAACCGATCGGGCGTGTCGACGGTGGCGCCCGGAAACCCGACGACGAGGTGCGCCTGGGCGCGGTCGAGGAACGCGAACACCTCGCGCTCGGTCGCGGGGCGACCGTCGAACCCCGCTCGCCAGCGTTCGCTGGCTCGCTCCATCTTGGGGCCGAGCGGCTGGACCACCGGCACGGTCGGCTTCGCGCGGGGGATCCGATCGAAGCGAGCGCGAACCTTGGTGATGACCTCGTCGACGTCGACATCGCCGACGATCGAGAGCGTGAGTGCCGACGCCGGGTAGCGCTCGCGATAGAACACCGCGAGCGCCGGCCGCGAGACACCAGCGATCGTGGCAGCGGTGCCGAGCACGTCGCGCGCGTAGGGATGGTCGCGATAGAGAGCCTCGCTGAACAGTCGGAACGCGGCGTGCGTCGGGCTGTCGGCCTGGGCTTGTTGATCGTCGACGAGGAGCCGGCGCTCGCGCGCGAGCTCGTCGGCGGGCAGCGTGGGCTCGAGGATGCAATCGGCGAACAGCTCGAAGCCCGGCTGCCACGTGCGCGCGAGCCACTCGGCGGCGACGCCGAAGCTGTTGCGGCCGGCGACGCCGGCGAGCGACCCACCGAGGCGATCGATGCGATCGGCGACGGCCGTCGCGTCGAGCTTGCCGCAGCCGCGCGTGATCATCCGTGCGAGCAGCGTGGACAGGCCGCTCTGGCCGGGCTCCTCGACGCGCTGGCCACCGCGCCACACCGCGCGCATCGCGACGACGGGCACCGAGGGATCGCGGCGAACGAGCAGCGTGATGCCATTCGCGAGCACGACGCGCTTCTCGACCGGCGCGACGACAGTGGTCGGCTTGGTCGACAGCGAGCGACGCACGCGCGCCTCGGCCTGCCGCGCGAACACGCCACGTGCGGCGCCCCGGCGGGGCTTCGGCAGGATCGCTGCGACGCTCGCGTTGCCGGGCTGCAAGTAACGCCGGATCGCCTGCGCGACATCGTGCCGGCGGACGCTGCGGATCCGATCGAGGTAGACGTGACCGAACTGCGGATCACCGGCGACGGTCGCGTACCAGCCGAGCGAGCGCGCGCGGCCCTGCGCAGTCTCGAGCTGCCGCACGAACCCCGTCTCCGCGGCGATTCGCGCCTTGTCGAGCTCGTCGGAGGTCAGCTCGTCGGCGAGCCACTTCCCGTGATCGACGAGCGCGCCGACCGCCTTCTGCGCATCGCCGGGTCGCGCGGTCGCCGACAGCACGAGCAGCCCGGGATCGCGGAGCGCATGGACGTTCGCGTACGCCGAGGTGACGAGCTGATCGCGATCGCGCAGCAGCCGCGGCAACCGCGCCGACTCGCTCTGGCCGAGCAGGATCGCCGCGACGTCGAGCGCCGCGAGATCGGGATGACGCGCGGCGGGAACGTGGAAACCGACCGCGAGGTGCGCCTCGGTGACGTCGCGGTGGAGCGCGGTCGCGCGCGCCTCGGTCTGTACGGGTTCGGCGCTGACCCGGCGCAGAGGACGACCGGCCGGCATCGTACGGAACCGGCGCTCGACGCTCCGCCGCACGCGTACCGGATCGACGTCACCCGCGACGACGAGCGTCAGGTTATCGGCGACGTAGTAGCTGCGGAAGAACTCGACGAGCGTGCGCTCGGAGAGCCGCTGCACGCTCTCGGCAGTGCCGATCACCGGGCGGCGGTACGGATGCGCGACGAACGCGGTCGCGAACAGGCTCTGCGCGACGGTGCGTGCCGGATCGTCGCTGCCCTGCCGGATCTCCTCGAGGATCACCTGGCGTTCGCGCGCGAGCTCCTCGGGATCCACACGCGGCGTCATCAGCGTGTCGCCGAGCGCATCGACCGCGACGTCGACGTGATCGCGACCGAGGACCGCGTGATAGACGGTGTGATCGAACGCGGTCCACGCATTGATCTCGCCGCCGCCACCTTCGATGGTGCGGACGAGCTCGCCGAGGCCGTAGTCGCCCGAACCCTTGAACAGCATGTGCTCGACGAAATGCGCGGTGCCCGCCTGCTCGGGGCCCTCGTCGGCAGACCCGACGCCGACCCACGCTTGCACCGCCGCGACCGGAGCCGGATGGCCCGGCGCGATGTGGAGCGTCAGTCCGTTATCGAAGCGGTGGGTGAGGATCTCGTTCACGGCGGTCGTTGCGTCCGGCGCCGCCCATAGCGAGGCGGCCACCAGTACGGCGGCACGCAAAGCATAGGCATGGGGTCGGGGGCGGGGCATCTTTCGACCGGCGCTGCGAGGGCCGCTGAACATAGCTCGCCGCCGCTGTCACGCGGTATCCTTGCAGGCTCCGCCATGTTCAAGCGCCTGCTCCCGATCCTCGCGTGCGGCGCCTGCGACCTGGTGGGGATCGACGAGCCCGCCGGGCCGTGAGCGAGCATCCGCCGACGCTGTCGACCGAGCGCCTCGTGCTACGCGAGCTCCGCCTCGACGACGCGCCGGCGGTCGCGGGCGGCGCCGGCGATCCACGCGTCGCGCGATTTCTGATCCAGGTGCCGTCGCCGTATCCGATCTCGCTCGCGCGGCGCTGGGTGATCGCTCGGACCGAGTGGTGGTCGCTCGGGCGCGGCGTGACCCTCGCGGTCGCGTGGCGCGCGCGACCCGACGTGCTGCTCGGCACCGTCAGCTTGCGGCGGTACGCGCGCGATCGCCGGGCCGAGCTCGGCTACTGGCTCGCCGCCGATGCGTGGGGCCAGGGCATCGCGACCGAGTCGACGCGCACGCTGATCGACTTCGGGTTTCGCGAGCTCGTGCTCGCACGGATCTACGCGCAGGTGCTCGCCGGAAATACCGCGTCGATGCGCGTGCTCGAGAAGCACGGCATGGTGAGCGAGGGCGTGAAGCGACAGCACGTGCGCAAGGCGCGACGACTGCACGACGTCGTGCTCTACGGGCTCTTGCGCGCCGAATGGGGCCCGGACGACGACGATCGCTGAGCGCGTTGAGCTTCGAGCGCGAGGCCGATCGCGACGCCGATCGCGAGGCCGACGCCGATGCCGATCGCGAGGCCCGCCGCGAAGCCGCTACCCGTAGGTGCGGTCGCCGTTGTCACGGTGGTCGGATCGGGCTCTGCGAGCATCGCGATCATGAAGGCGACGATGCCAATCAGCCCCAGCACGCCGCTCGCGATCCACAGCGTACGCGACGTCCGCGGTCGGACCCGCCTCGCCTCGCGGGCGATCGCGTCGACGGCAGCCTCGGTTGCGTCGGGTCCGCGCGGGTCCACGACCGTTGGTAGCACGGGCACGTCTCTTGCTGATCGGGCCGTGGTCCTCGTGAGGTCGCAGACTTGCGAGCCGTTCACGTTGCGATCATCAACATGCGCATCACCCTTGTCCTGTTTCTGCTCGCCGCGTGCGGCGGTGGTGCCTCGCCGGGGGCACCGGATGCGTCCTCACAACCCGATGCCAGCAGCGACGGCGCGACCGGGTGCCCTGCCGGGAAGGCGGGCGCGGCCTGCGTGCTGGCGCTCCACGACAGCGCGATCGCCGGCTGTGATGCCGCGGCGGTCGCAAAGCTCCGCGCCGAGCTCGATGCTCGTGCCGACCTCGGGCCGCTGTGGGCCGACGGCCGCGCGCTGTTTCGCACCGACTCGCCTGCCTCGATCGCGGGTGACTTCAACGGCTGGGTCGACGGTGCGCTGACGACGGCCGCGATCTGCAGCTCGGACCTCGTCCTCGCGGTCGGGGCGGTGCCGACCGGGTACTGGATGTACAAGCTCGTGCGCGGCGGGGCGTGGTCGCTCGATCCGCACAACCCGGCCTTCGCGTTCGATGACTTCGCGGGCAACGCCGACGGCAAGAACAGCGTGCTCGCCACGCCGGACGGAAACCGCGGCTACCTCGTGACGCTCGATCGCGCGTGTTCGGCGGCGCTCGGCAACTGCCGCGAGGTCACCGCGTACCTGCCCGCTGGCTACGATGCGCTCGCGAACGTCGACCGTCGCTATCCCGTGATGTTCATGCACGACGGCCAGAACGTCTGGGACGATCACGACTGCTGCTTTGGCCACACCGGCTGGGAGGTAAACGTCGCGCTCGACGCCGAGATCGCCGCCGGTCGGGTCGCGCCGGTCATCGTGATCGCCGCCGCGCACTCGGACGCGCGCAACGCCGAGTACGGGCTGTCGGCCACCAAGCTCGCTGCGTTCCTCGATTTTCAGGTATCCGAGCTGCAGCCGCAGGCACTCGCGCAGGTGCGCTGGGATGGCGCGCGGGTCGCGGTCGCGGGCAGCTCGCTCGGCGGCCTGGTGTCGATGCACCTCGCGCTCGGCAACCCGCAGACCTACGCGTCGGGCGCGTCGCTTTCGGGCGCGTTCTGGCCCGGCCAAGACGACGGGACCGCGCTCCGCGATCGGTTGCCGGGCTTCGGCAAGAAGCCGGTCGCGATCTACCTCGATCACGGCGGCAACCCGGCGACCAACAGCGACGGCGCGGCCGACACGATCGAAGTCCGGGACATCATGCTCGGCCTCGGCTGGTCGACGACCTGCACGGTCGGCGCGGACGCGCTCTGTTATTACTCGGCACCCGGCGCGACCCACGACGAGCTGGCCTGGAAGGCGCGCGCCCCCCAGCTCCTGCGATTCGTGTTTCCCCGCTGATTGATCTGATTCCGGCGATCGGGTGCCCCAGTCATCACGACTGGGGCGCGAGGCTCCGATCGAGTGGTGGGATACGTCGGTATTGCCGGCGAACTTCCCAATGATCTCAGGCACCCACGGCTGTGCAATCGGCGCACAGACGGCACATCCGTTGCTTCATGATGCAGCCATGAGGAACCTCCTGGTCTTTGCCCTCGCGCTGCCGCTCGTCGCCTGCACCGTGGGGGACGAGCCGGGTGGCGCCGGGGATGACCTACCCGGGGACGAGCACGACACTGGCGAGGACGACGGCGGCGGCACCGGGACCGGCGAGGGCATCGCCGGCAACATCACCGCCGACACGACGTGGAGCGGCAGCGTGCGGATCAAGGGCGCGACCACGATCGACGCCGGCGTCACCGTCAGCGTCGCGCCGGGCACGACGCTGAACTTCGCAGATACCACGCGCATCCAGATCGACGGCACGCTCAACATCGAGGGCACCGCCGCCGGTAAGATCAACCTCCAGGCCGAGGCCGGCGCGACCTACTACTCCGGCTTCGGCGTCAACGGCACGCTGACGATGACCTATGCCGTCTTCAAGGGTGGCGCGATCACGCTGAACGCCGGCTCGAACGTCACGATCACGGACAGCAAGATGTGGGGCGCTGGCGGCGACTACATGATCATGAACGGCGGGACGCTGAACATGACGTACTCGCAGATCGGCGCGGACGCTGGCGTCACCGACTCGACCCACTGCAACCTCCACTTCAATGGCGGTACGATCAACGTGACCCGCAGCAACATCAATGGCGCGCCATTCGGCCTGATGTTCTACGGCGGGACGAACGCGATCTTCACGAACAACAACTGGTACGACAGCCCCATGAAGGACGTCGACGCAGCCGCGGGCGTGTCTGGCGACTTCTCCGGGAGCTGGTTCCAGAAGGGCCAGCCCGTCTCGGGCGGCGCGAACCTGACGTTCAACAACCTTGCTCCCGCGAAGCTCGTCGACGCCGGCCCGCGCGGCTGATCGATCGTCACGGAGTCGGGACGCTGATCGGAGTCGGGACGCGGCTGATCGAAGTCGGGACGCGAATGATCGATTCGAGGACGCTCGCGTCCTCGGGTGGCGTCGGCGTCAGCAGATACACGCCTACGATGGTATTCGCTTCGACGCGGAACGCCTTGACCGAGCGCGTTCCGGGCTCGAGCTCGCGGCTACGCAGCGCGCTCCTGGCCTCCGCCGATTCGGGGGTCAGCTTCGCACGCTCGCCGACGAGCTGGTTCCACCGTTCGATCGCGCGGCTGTCGTCCGCGAACCGCTCGTAGCGCTTGAGCTCGACGAGCTTGTTGTCCTCGAACTTCGCGGTGATCCACGATTCGCCCCACTCGGCACCGGGGCGCGTGCAGCGCGGGTAGACCTCGGTCTTTGCGGCGCGCTCGCCTTCCTTGGGGCAGTACTTGTGGGCCTTGACGCGCGCGTGCACCTCGTCGCGCGGACTGCCGAGCGAGACCGTCAGTGGCGACTCGGCCGTGACGCCGCCGCAGCCGGCGATACCACCTGCGATCATGACAACGAACAAGGGCACAACGAACAAGGGCAATCCGGCGACGCGCATGGGGCGCCAAACTAACATGGCTTTTCCCCTGGTTCCCCATGATAGGGTCCGCCGCGATGCGGACGACAATCGTGTGGATCGTGCTCGTACTGGCTGCGTGCGGTGGTAGCTCCGGACCGCGGAGCGAGAAACCGGGTGACCCTGGCACCAACGATCCTGCGTTCACGGTGCGCTCGCTGAAGGGCTGGTACCTGATCGGGAACGCGGCGACGCCGGCCCAGGATCTGCTGACGGTCTTCGTCGACGCACCATCGGGGACGGACACCGTCGATGCGTGGGTTGGTGATCTCCCGCCGGTGCGGCTCATGGAGCAACCCGATGGCTCGTTTGGTACGCAGGTCTCGATCGCGACGCTCGGCGTGGGGGCGCATGACGTGCTGTTTGCCGCGGACGGTTCGACCACCGCATTCGCAAAGCACACGGTTCGCCGGAGCGCACCGTATTACGTGCTCGTCACGACCGACTGGGATTTCGCAGATCCTGGGCAGATCGCGATTGGCTATCAGAGCCAGATGCACCTCGATCACCCCGAGCTGCGGATGACGCACTTCGTGGGCCCGTACACGTTCACCGATCCGGCGATGACGGCAGAGCGCAAGCAGCAGCTCGTCACCTGGCTCGTCAAGCAGCGTGACACCCACGACGACGAGATCGGCCTCCACATCCACCCGTACTGCAACTTCGTGGAGAGCGCCGGCCTCACGTGCGTGACCGATCAGTCGACGGTGTTCGCCGAGGACACCACCGGCTACACGATCAAGGTCGCCGCCTACGACCGCCAGCAATTCGGGACCCTGCTCGACCACGCGAATGCCCTGTTCGAGCAGAATGGCCTGAACCGCACAAAGACGTTCCGCGCCGGTGGCTGGACGGCAGATCTGTCGACGCTCGCGGCGCTCGCCGACAAGGGTTTCACCGCGGACACCAGCGCGCTCAACTGGGCTCGGATCGAGGAGTGGAAGGATCAGCAGAGCGGCGAGCTCTACCGCTGGAACATGGCGAACTGGGGACCGATCGGCGACACCAGCCAGCCGTACTGGGTCAGCGAGCAGAACGTGCTGACCGACACCGCGCCACGGCTGCCGATCCTCGAGGTTCCGGACAACGGCGTGATGATCGACTACGTGACGCTCGAGGAGATGAACGCGCTGTTCGATGCGAACTGGAACGGCGAGCCGCTCGCGACCCCGATCACGCTGATGATGGGATTCCATCCCGCACCGGGCTTTTCGCAGTCTGAATATCGCCGTGTTGACGGGTTTCTCGATTATGCGGATCTCCGTCTCGCGAATCGTGGCCTTGGCCCGGTCGTCTACATCACGCTCGAAGACATCGTCGCTGCATACACGCCCTGATCTGACCTGGCCGCTCGCGGCGGCGAGGCGCGAGCTTTAGCTGGGCGACGTGTTGTGCGGAGAGTGGCGATATGGTCCATTCGCGGCACCGCTGATAACTATTCATTCAGCGTGATGAGGACATTGAAATGAGTAACTACCAATCCGAAGTCCAGAAGCTGGTCGATGGGTTTGTGTCGCAGCTGACCGAGCTGTGGCGCCGGGCCGCGATCGATTCTCTGACGGGGTTTGAAGGGGGTCGGGGTCGGGGTCGGGGCGCCGCCGGAGCAACCTTCAACGTGGCGCGCGGTCGTGGGCGCGGTGCAAAGCGCACCGCCAACGAGCTCGATCAGCTCGCGGATGGCTTCGTCGAGTTCGTCAAGGCGCACCCCGGGTTGCGCATCGAGCAGATCAACAAGCAGCTCGGTACTTCGACCAAGGATCTCGCGCTGCCGATCCGCAAGCTCCTGGCGGATGGCGTGATCAAGGCGAAGGGCAAGAAGCGCTCGACCGCGTACTTCGCGGGCGAAGGCAGCCGCAAGCGCAAGGCCAAGGGCTAAGAGGACGAACATGGCACCCCGTGACCTGATCCCCCATCGCTTGCTCGCGCAGGCCGAGACGCGTCCGACGGCGATCGCTTACCAGGTGAAGGTAGACGGGCGCTGGCAGCCAACCACGTGGCGTGGCTTCGCCGATCAGGTGCGGCTCGCCGCGCGCGCATTGATGACGCTCGGGTTCCCACGCGGCGGCAAGGTCGCGCTGCTCGGGTTCAACCGACCGGAGTGGGTGATCCTCGATCACGCGGCGATGATGGCGGGCGGCGCGGCTGCGGGCATCTACACGACGTGCTCGGCGGACGAGGTCCAGTACATCGTCCACCACAGCGAGGCGATCGTCGTGCTCGTCGAGGACGCCGCGCAGCTCGCCAAGCTCGAGGCCAAGCGTACCGAGCTGCCGCTGATGAAGGCGATCGTGATGATGCGTGGCGCGCCTGCGACCGGCCCCGCTCGCCAGCGTTCGCTGGCTCCCTCTTTCTCGGGCCCGGGCGAGCGTGACGTGCTGTCGTGGGACGACTTCCTGGCGAAGGCCGCCGCGACGCCGGAGGCCGCGCTCGATGCTCGGCTCGACGCGATCGAGCAGGCGGACCTCGCGACGCTGATCTACACGTCGGGGACCACCGGGCCGCCGAAGGGCGTGATGCTGTCGCACGGCAACCTCGCGTGGACGGCGAAGGCCCTGATCGATGCGGGCGGGCGCGCACCGAGCGGCGGTAGCGGCAAGGAACATGGCCACGGCGGCCTCGAAGCGGCTGCCGAAGCGGCTGCCAGTGACGTCTCGCTCTCGTATTTGCCGCTGTCCCACATCGCCGAGCAGATGGCGACGATCCACATGCCGGCCTCGACCGGCTCGACGGTGTACTACGCCGAGTCACTCGAGAAGATCGCAGACAACCTCAAGGATTGCCGGCCCACCGTGTTCTTCGGCGTGCCGCGGATCTGGGAGAAGTTCCATGCGGCCGTCGCGGCGAAGCTCGTGCAGGTGACGGGCGCGAAGAAGCGGCTCGTCGAGTGGGCGCGCAAGACATGCAGCGCGGTCAACGCGAAGCGCGACCGTGGCGAGGAGCTTCCGCGCCTGCTCGCGCTGCAGTACGCGCTCGCGAACAGGCTCGTGATCAGCAAGCTCAAGGCCGCGCTCGGCTTCGATCGCGCTCGCCTGCTGATCTCCGGCGCCGCACCGATCGCGCCGGACGTCCTCGAGTTCTTCGCGAGCCTCGACATGCCGATCCGCGAGGTCTACGGCCAGTCCGAGGACACCGGACCGACGTCGTTCAACCTCGTCGGCAAGACCAAGATCGGCACGGTCGGCCCACCGCTGCCGGGGCTCGAGTGCAAGATCGCCGAGGACGGCGAGATCCTCGTGCGCGGTCCCAACGTCTTCCTCGGTTACTTCAAGGAGCCCGAGGCCACGGCGGAGTCGCTCGAGGACGGCTGGCTGAAGTCCGGCGATCTCGGCGCGTTCGACCGCGACGGCTTCTTGACGATCACCGGCCGCAAGAAGGAGATCATCATCACCGCGGGCGGCAAGAACGTCGCGCCGAAGAACATCGAGGCTGCGATCAAGCAGTCGTCGCTCGTCGGCGAGGCCGTCGTGATCGGCGACCGCCGCAAGTTCCTGACCGCGCTGGTGACGCTCGACGAGGACGTCGCCCGCAAGCTCGCGCCCGAGGCGTCGAACGTCGCCGAGGCGCCGCAGATCAGGAGCGCGATCCAGGTGCAGATCGATCTCGTGAACCAGTCGCTCGCTCGCGTCGAGCAGGTGAAGAAGTTCGCGATCCTCGCGAAGCCGTTCGGCATCGACAGCGGTGAGCTCACGCCGACGATGAAGATCAAGCGCAAGGTCGTCGCGCAGAAGTACGCCAGCGAGATCGAGGCGATGTACAGCGACGGCGGCGAGTAGTGGTCGCGCCCTGGCCTCGCGAGAACTACGTCGCGGGAGGTGGGCCGGCGCAGATCGCCCTGATCGCGCTGTCGTCGGCAAAGCTGCCTGACCCCCTGCCCGTCTCGCGCGCTCGTCACGGGATGCCGGACCACGGAGATGGCGCCGAGGCGATCGCGCTGGTCGCCCGCGACCGGGCCGAGGATCCGACGTGGTTCGCGAACCAGGTGCTCGCGCCGTTCACCGAGCTGATCGCGTCCGATCTCGGGCCGAACGCGGCGGCGACGGCGCTCGCCGCCGAGCACGCGTACGTGATCGAGGCGCAGCTCGACGATCCCGACGACCTCGGTCACCTGCAGGCGGCCTGGGCGCTCGCGAAGTGCGTGTGCGAGGAGGGCGCGGCCGTCGTGATCGACGTCTACGCCGCCCGCGCACATCTCGGCAGCGAGGTCGCCGCGATGCGCGCCGATCGCAGCTTCGACGTCATGCACGAGGTCACGCTGTTCTTCGAGGAGGAGCCCGCCGGCACGCTCGCCGCGTGGTCACTCGGCCTCAAGAAGTTTGGCCGCCCCGATCTCGTCGTGCTCGGCGTCCGCGCCGACGAGGCGACCGAGGCCGCGCTGCTGCTCCGCGACATCGCCGCGACGCTCGCGTCCGGGGAGCGCATCGAGCCAGGCGATAGCGTCGGCGCCCCGGGCGGCCGGACGCTGGTCGCCGAGCGCTTCGAACCCGCGCACTCGGCTGCGGTCGCGGTCGACGGCGACGCGATCTTGTTGCGCTAGGGAAACGCCGCTCTCGTGGGGACCGTGTTCGCGTTTCCCGCTCGGTTCCAGATTGGCCGCCAAGGCGCCAAATCGCCAAGGGTAAGACTTCCGTCTCTCGTGCTACCGCCGCGGTGCACACGCGAGCACACGCTCCTCCTGGAGAGAAAAACCTTGGCGTGCTCGGCGCCTTGGCGGCCAATCTGGCGAGGGCGCGCGGTCGCAACGAGCCAGGGCGCAAGTAGCGACAGAAATGTTCAGTCGACGAGCTTGGGCGGGCCGCAGTTGCCGGCGGCAGCCGTCTGCGCCGCGAGCGTCGAGTCGTAGAACTTCTGCAGCGCGGTCA
>JBKJUF010000237.1:0-6356 GCA_046590445.1 Kofleriaceae bacterium | reverse complement strand
CGACGAACAGGTCATCGCGCGACAGCTGCTCGATCACGGCAACCTGATCGGGCGCAGTCGCGACCGGGTTGCAGTTGTAGACGAACAGCCCGCGGATCGGCGGATCGGTGCGGGTCGCGAGCGCGCGCCCGAGCTCGCTCATGTTGATCGAGCGAGTCGGCGGTACCGGCTCGTCGATCGCGGCCTCGGGTCCGACGGTCCACTTGGCGTCGCCGTTCGACATCGTGTAGCCACCACCACGGACGCCGAACTTCCCGGCGATCGCGGGGAGCGCGAGGATCGCCGCCGCCGCGCTACCCCCGTTGCGGTTGCGCTCGAGGCCCCAGCCGACGCGGATCACGGTCGGCGACTGGCGCGCATAGAGCGCGATGAACTTGTCGAGGAGGCGCGCGTCGATGCCGGCCTCGACCGCGGCGTCGGTGATCGACCATCGCGCCGCGCGGATCGCGAGCTCGTCGACGTCGGTGGCGTGTGCGTCGAGGAATGCCCGATCGGCGTGGCCGCGGGCGAACAGCGCGTGGATCACCGCGAGCGCAACCGGCAGATCGCTGCCCGGACGCAGCGGCAGATGAATGTCGGCGCGGCGCGCGAGGGGCGTGCGCCGCGGATCGACGACGACGAGCTTGGCGCCGGCCGCGCGCGCGCGCTCGATCACCGGCACGAGGTGGATGCTCGTCGCCGACGGGTTGACTCCCCACAGCACGATCAGCTTCGCGTGCTCGTAGTCCTCGAGCGCGACGCCCGGCATCACGCCGTAAAGGCCGCGCACCGCCGCCATCGTCGCCGCCGCGCAGAACGTGCGATCGAGGTTCGAGGCCCCGAGCCGGCGGAAGCACCGCGTCGCGAGCGCGCCCTCGGTGAGCCATCCGTTCGAGCCGCCGTAGTGATACGGCAGGATCGCCTCGTTGCCGTCAGCGGCGCGGATCGCCGCGAACCGCTCGACGATCACGCCGAGCGCCTCGTCCCAGCCCGCGGTGCGCCACTGTCCCGCACCCTTGGCGCCGACGCGAATGAGCGGCGCGAGCACGCGATCGTCGCCGTACAGGTGATCGGCGATCTTGCGGACCTTGCCGCAGATGAAGCCGTTCGTGAGCGGCCCGCGCGTGTCGCCATCGACCTCGACGACGCGTCCGTTCTCGACAGACACCGTCAGCCCGCAGAGGTCGGGGCAGTCGAGTGGGCACGCGCTGTGGCGCTGTTCCATGGCGGTCACTATAGACGCAGGCTTGCGCGCGAGCTGCCCCGCGTGGGTCCCTACCAGCTTCCGGACATCCCGTACGTCGTCGTCGAGGCGCCATCCGCGTCGGTCACCCGGCCGAGGGTGGGTTGCATCGGTACCTTCGGCGCATCCATGTTGCGCGTCAGGATGCCGGCGCCGATCAGGCCGACCGCCATGCCGCCGAGCGCGAAGTTCGAGACGTGCTCTTGCTGCCGCGCCGCATCGTCGTCGGAGCCGTACGCGAGGCTCTCGGTCGCGAGGCCGCCGATCAGCCCGACGATCCCGCCGACGTCGATCAGCGCGGCGTGCGTGCGGCTGATCTCGAAGTAGCGTGACATCAGGATGCCGCTCACCGCGCCCATGCCGAGCCCCGAGAGCGTGAGCCCGGCGCCGAGCTTGGTCTCGGCATCGAACGACACCGCGAACAGCGCACCCGCGGCGGAGCCCCACACGATGCTCGAATTGATCAGCGCGGCATCGCCCGGCGTGATCTTGGCCCGCGAGCCGAAGTAGTAGCCAGCGCCCGCGCCGAACACGGTGGCCACACCGGTCACGGGCTCGATGATCCCTTGGTCCTCGGTGAACAGCAGCGCGGTCGTGAACCCGCCGAGCGTGCTTGCGAGCGAGCTGGTGATCGTGATGTTGCTGGTGCCGAGCGGGACGGCGTCCGGGAGGTAGAGGTAGCTGCCGACGAGGCCGGCGCCGATGCCGGCGAGCGAGCCGATGCCGGCGATCTCGGTCTCCTCGAACGCGTAGAGCAGCGAGCCCGCGGCGATGCCGCCGCCGACCGCCGAGAACACGATCAGCTGGCGGCGGCCGAACTGCGGTCGTGGCTCGAGCTCGACCTGCAGGCGGTTGTCCTGGTTCGGCAGCACCTCGACGGTGAGCCGCCGCTCGATGCGCCCCGGGGCCTCGACGAGGAGCTCGTACTTCTTGCTCGGCAGGCTCTCCTCGGCGCGGCCCACGCCGACGAACCGGTTGTCGAGGAACAGCCGCGCATCGCCGGGCGTCGCCTGCACCGAGAGCCGACCCTCGAGTGGCCTCAGCTCGAAGTAGAAGGTGTACGGTTTGCCGATCTTGACGACGATCTCGCGACGCTGGGTCACGTGACCGGCCTTCTCGACGGTCATCTCGTACGTGCCGCCGAGCGCCTCCATCTGCTCGCCCGATTTGCCGACGGCCTCGGTGCGCTGCTTGCTGCGGATCGTGATCTGCGCGTTCGGTGGGTTGGTCTCGACGAAGATGTGCGCGCCGAGGCGCCGGAGCACCTCGATACGGCGCACCACGTTGTCCTTGTCGACCTGCGGATCGACCGCACACTGCGACGTCCGCTTGGCGTCGGGCGGCACGCCGTCGACGTAGCGCTGCAGGTAGCCGATCGCCTTTTCGTACTCGAGGCTGCGCTCGTAGGCCTGACCGACGTCCTTGAGGATCTGATAGAAGGGCGTCGCGCAGTAGCTGCCGACCAGCTCGCGCACCGCGCCGACGTAGTCGCCCTGCAAGTAGAGCGTGTTGCCGCGCTCGTAGCGCTCCTGGCCGCGCGTGCGCAGCTGCTCCTGGCTCAGCGCCGGATCGTTGGGCGGGCAGTCGTCGATCTCGAGCTGGACGGTCGACTCGGCGGACTCGGTCGACCCGGCATTCCCGCTCGCCAGCGTTCGCTGGCCACGCTCTCCCTCGGGTGCGCTCGCGAGCACCGGCTGGCGCTCGGGCTCGGGCGCACGCTGCGCGCGCGCAGCTCCCGCGATCGTGACGATCACGCACGCGATCACGATACCCAGCCTGGAGACGGTCACTTCGGCTTGGGGACGTTACCACCCGGATAACCACCGAAGTCCGGGTTCTTGTTCGGCTCGGTCGAGCCCGCTGCGGAGCCGGCGCTGCCGGTGCGCGGCAACCGGACCGTCGGTGCGCCGGCCTTGGGCTTCTTCAGCTTGTAGAGCAGCACCGGCTTCTTCTGGGCCTCCCAGGGATTGAACTTGATGCCGCGGTCGTCGTAACCGGCGAGCGAGATCACGCCCTCGACCTCCTTGTCCTTGAGCACGACCGGCACCTTGAGCGGCGTCTTGCCCATCACGGCGCCCTCGATGCTGACCTCCGCGCCCGGCGGCTCGGACTCGATCGTGATCTCCAGCGTCTTGATGGGCTCCGCAACGGCGGCGTCGGGGGCGACCGGCGCCACGACGAGCGCGTCGGTCGCGAGCGCGACCCCACCGTCGAGCTGCTCGCCGGCGGCGACCCGCTTTTTCGACGAGTCGCCCATGAGCAGATTCACGAGCACGCCGATCGCGATCACGACGAGGGCGACCGCGCCGATCCACACCGGGTACTTCGTGAACGACGTCTTCTTCGCGATCTTCTTGCGCGGGCCGGTGATCTTCGCGCGCTCCGTCGAGCGTGTCGGATCGTCGATCACCGCGCTGACGTCTGCGAGCATGTCGAGCGCGTTCGCGTAGCGCTCGTTGCGATCCTTCTCCATCGCCTTGAGGACGATCGCCTCGAACTCCTCGGAGAGCTCCGGCCGCAGCTCGCGAGGCGGCTTCGGCGACTCGTTCAGCACCTGCGAGATCACCGAGAGGTAGTTGTTGCCGGCGAATGGCACGCGCCCGGTCGCGGCCTCGTACATGATCACGCCGAGCGCGAAGATGTCGACACGATGATCGAGCTCGTCATCGCCGCGCGCCTGCTCGGGCGACATGTAGAGCGGCGTGCCGAGCACCATGCCAGTCTGGGTCAACCGCGGCTGATCCTCCTCGGTGCTGACCCGGATCGACTTCGAGATCCCGAAGTCGACGACCTTCACGAAGTCCTGATCCTTGCGGCGCAGCAGGAATAGATTTTCCGGCTTGATGTCGCGGTGGACGATGCCCTTGGCGTGGGCGGCCGCGAGTGCCGAGGTCGTCTGCTGGATGATCCGCAAGAGCCGCTGCTCGGGGAGCTGGGGCTCGCGCGCGAGGCACTCGGCGAGCGACTCGCCCTCGAGGAACTCCATCACCACGAACGTGCGACCGTCTTCGGTCGTGCCGAAATCGGTGATGTCGATGATGTGCTCGTTGCCGATCGACGACGCGAGCTGCGCTTCCTGCTTGAGCCGCGCGACGATCGCCTCGCGCTGCGCGTACTTCTCGAGCAGGACCTTGACCGCAACGCGCTTGCCGATCAGCGTGTGCGTCGCCTCGTAGACCGCGCCCATGCCGCCCTGCCCGACCTTGCGGGTGACGAGGTAGCGTCCAGACAGCGTCGCTCCGACGATCTCCGCCATCGAGGAGCCCGAGCCCGCGCTGGAGATCGCGGGCGTTCCCGCAGCCGGCGTCTCGGCGCCGCTGATCGTATGTGGTGTGGGCTTCTGCGCGAACGCGACCGCGGTGTCGTGCGCACCCATCATCGAGTCGGTGCTCGACCCGGCGTTGCTCTCGATCGAACGCACCACGAGCCGCTGCGGGGTGTCGGCTGCAGGCCTCCCCGGCTGGCTACCACTCGGTGGCTTGCCGCCCGAACCCGTCGACATTGCTGTCTGCCTCGATGGTAGGGGGCGCCCCCTTGATAGTCAAACCCGGCCGTCCGTCGAATCTGCGCGTGCTCGCGTGGCCAAAGCCTTACCAGTGCTGCGTTTTTTCGCTATTGCCATCATGCGCATGATGGAATATAAGGGACTCTGATGCAGCTCTCGCCGCGAGCCGACCTGTTCCGTCTCCTCGGAGACGAGGACCGGCTACGCCTGCTCGCGTTGTGTGCCGAGGAAGAGCTGACGGTCGGCGAGCTCGCATCGTTGCTCGGCGAGAGTCAGCCGCAGGTGACCAAGAAGTCTCAGCCGCTGCGCGAGGTCGGGCTGCTGTCGGCACGGCGCGACGGCACGCGGACGCTGCTCAGGACACAGGCCGGCGACGACGCGACGAACGATCACGATAGCCGCGATGCGGTGATCGACGCCGCCCTCGAGGAGGGCCGCAAGCTGTGCAACAGGGACGGCAGCTTCGCGCGGATCGCGGGGATCGTCGCTGCGCGCGAGGAGCTGTCGCGACGGTTCTTCGACGAGACCGCGCCGATCGAGCCTGCCGGTGCGCCCGATGCCGAGCTGCTGTCGTGGTTGCCGCTGCTCGCGCCGCTGCTGCCGCGCGCCGCGCTCGCGATCGACGTCGGTACTGGCGAGGGCACGCTGCTGCCGCTGCTGTCCCCGATCTACGAGCGCGTGATCGCCGTCGATCGCAGCCCCTCCCGGCTCGCACGCTGCGCCGCGAAGATCGCGACGTGGGGCTTTGCGAACGTCCGGCTCCGCGAAGGCGACGTCGAGGACGCCGCGCTCGCCCAGGACATCGCGCACCGTGGCGGTGCCGATCTCGTCGTCATCGCGCGAGTGCTTCACCACGCGGCGCGCCCGCAAGAAGCGATCGCCGCGGCGACCCGGCTCCTGCGCGGCGGTGGCCACCTCGTGATCGCCGACTACCTGCCGCACGACGACGAGACGATGCGCGAGCAGGGCGACGTCTGGCTCGGCTTCGAGCCGGCCAAGCTGCGTGGCTGGCTCGAGTCCAGCGCGCTCGTCTCGATCTCGACGCGGCCGTTACCCGGCCCGCACCGCCCCGCCCTCCAGCTCGCCGTCGGCACCAAGCCGATCCGCGACGCCATCGTTTCCTGAAACTACTACCACCTGACCGACGGAGATCCGCCATGAATACCCGCACCGAGTTCCCCGCTTTCAAGATCAAGGACACCAGCCTCGCCGACCTCGGCCGCAAGAAGATCCGCATGGCCGAGAAGGAGATGCCCGGCCTGATGTCGCTGCGCAGCGAGTTCGGCGCGCAGGCGCCGCTCAAGGGCGCGCGCGTCGCCGGCTGCCTGCACATGACGATCGAGACCGCGGTCCTCATCGAAACGCTCGTCGCGCTCGGCGCCGAGGTCACGTGGACCTCATGCAACATCTACTCGACGCAGGACGAGGCCGCGGCCGCGATCGCCGCCGTCGGCGTGCCGGTGTTCGCGTGGAAGGGCGAGTCCCTCGAGGAGTACTGGCAGTGTATCGAGATGCAGCTCACCGCGTTCAAGGGCGGCAAGGGCCCGAACCTCATCCTCGATGACGGCGGCGATCTGACCCTGCTCGTCCACAAGGGCGCAGAGGCGGAGAAGTCGGGCAAGGCGCCCG
>JBKJUF010000038.1:0-5861 GCA_046590445.1 Kofleriaceae bacterium | reverse complement strand
CATGCGCTTCTTGCCTTCCTTCTGCTTGTTGAGGAGCTTCTTCTTGCGCGAGATGTCGCCGCCGTAGCACTTCGCGGTGACGTCCTTGCGGATCGCCTTGACCGTGGTCCGCGAGATCACGCGGCTCCCGATCGCCGCCTGGATCGCGACGTCGAACATCTGCCGCGGCACGACGTCCTTCATCTTCGTGCACAGCTCGACGCCGCGGTGATAGGCGGTGTCGCGATGGGAGATCAGCGACAGCGCGTCGACGCGCTCGCCATTGATCAGCACGTCGAGCCGGATCAGATCGGCGTTCCGATAGCCGGCAGGCTCGTAGTCGAGGGAGGCATAGCCGCGCGACATCGTCTTGAGCCGATCGTAGAACCCGAACACGATCTCTGCCAGCGGCATCTCGTAGACAACCCGGACGCGTCCACCCGGGTCGTAGTGCAGGCCCTGCTGGATGCCGCGGCGCTCCTGGCACAGCTGCATGATCGCGCCGACGTACTCCTGCGGGAGGTGCACGGTCGCCGTGATGATCGGCTCCTCGATCGTGTCGACCTTGCCCTGGTCGGGGACCTTGGCCGGGTTGTCGACCTCCATGACCTCGCCGCCGGGCATGTGGATCCGGTAGCGCACGCTCGGTGCCGTGACGATCAGGTTGAGGTTGAACTCGCGCTCGAGCCGCTCCTGGATGATCTCCATGTGGAGGAGGCCGAGGAAGCCGGTGCGGAAGCCGAAGCCGAGCGCGACCGAGCTCTCGGGCTCGTACGTCACCGAAGCATCGTTGAGCACGAGCTTGCCGAGCGCGTCCTTGAGATCCTGGTAGTCCTCGTTGTCGACGGGGAACAGCCCGGCGAACACCATCGGCTTGACGAGCTTGAAGCCCTTGAGCGGTTCGGCACACGGTCGCTCGGCGTCGGTCACGGTGTCGCCGACGCGCGCATGCGCGATGTCCTTGATGGCCGCGGCGACGATCCCGACCTGCCCTGCCTCGATCGATTCGACCTCGAAGATCGCCGGGCGACGGACTGCCGTCATCGTGCACTCGTACTCGACGCCGGTGTTCCAGAACTTGAGCTTGGTGCCCTTCTGGAGCTTGCCTGCCATCACGCGCACGAGCACGACGACGCCGCGGTAGGTGTCGTACCAGCTGTCGAAGATCAGCGCGGACAGCGGCGCATCACGGTCGGCCTTCGGCGGCGGGATGCGCTCGACGACCGCTTCGAGCATGTCGTGCACACCGAGCCCGCTCTTCGCGGAGACCAGGCACGCGTTCGACGCATCGAGGCCGATCGTCTCCTCGATCTGCTTCTTGATCTCGTCGGGCCGCGCGACCGGCAGGTCGATCTTGTTGAGGACCGGGATGATATCGAGGTTGTTATCGAGCGCGACGTAGACGTTCGCCAGCGTCTGCGCCTCGACACCCTGCGCGGCATCGACGACGAGCAACGCGCCCTCGCAGGCGGCGAGCGAGCGTGAGACCTCGTAGTGAAAGTCGACGTGCCCGGGCGTGTCGATCAGATGAAACTGGTAGAGCAGCCCGTCCTTCGCCTTGAAGTGGAGCTGGACAGACTGCGCCTTGATCGTGATGCCGCGCTCGCGCTCGAGGTCCATCGAGTCGAGCATCTGGGCCTGCGCCTCGCGGGCGGTGACCGCGCCACACTCCTCGAGGATCCGGTCCGCGAGCGTGGTCTTGCCGTGGTCGATGTGCGCGATGATCGAGAAGTTACGGATGCGCTCGACGGGAAACGACATGATACAGGCTGGCGCTAGTTACCGTGAACGGAGGTGGAGATCGACCTGCCGGGGCAGCTGATCGCGATACTTCTCGAGGACGAGGTCGTCGGTCGTCGAGATCTTCACCGCGGAGGTCTCACGTGAGGAGGCTGTGACCCTACGTGAGCGCGCGAGGCGGGTCAAACACCTGATCTGATGACGCGATCCCAGGGGCCGCGTGCGATCGCCCACCCACAGCGCGCCCCTGGGGTTGCGGGTCGGGGATTGCCCGACTAGGCTCCTGACGTGATCGTGAAGCTCTCAAAAATCACCGGCTTGACCCTCCTCCTGCTCGCCGGCGCCGCCGGATGCAAAGACAAGAAGGGCACCACCACGCCGAAGGACATATCGGCCGACACTGGCATCCCCAAGGTCGATCCGACGCTGTGTGACACCAACGGCAAGAACGTCGTCACCTACGATCTCAACCACGACAACAAGCCCGACGTCTGGCGCCTCTACAAGAACGAGGACGAGGGCGGCACCAAGGTCGAGTTCATGACCTGCAAGCAGGTCGACTTCGATCACGACAGCCGCAAGGACTGGGTCGTTGCGTACAACCGCAAGGGCAACCCGCTCTTCGAGCGCGCCGACTTCGACTACGACGGCAAATGGGACATGTCCGCGATCTACGACACCAAGACCAACGCGCTTGCGGAGGTCGAGCGCGACACCGACTTCGACGGCAAGTTCGACGTCAAGGAGGTCTACGACACGGGTGGCGCACTCACGAGCGTCCGGCGCGATCGCAATAACGACGGTCAGCCTGATCTGTGGGAGCAGTACAAGGACACGATCCTGCTCGCGATCCTCTACGACGATGACTTCGATGGGAAGGTCGATCGCCGCGAGGAGATTCCGGGTGCGCGTCCCAAGGTCGAGATGCCGACGACCGAGGATCCGACGGCGAGCGGCGGGCTCGACGACAAGTCGAAGCCTGCGCCTGCGCCCGCGCCTGCGCCCAAGCAGTAATGGCAGAGGTCGTCGACAAGCCCTGGGGTCACGAGCTGATCTGGGCGAAGACCGATCGCTACGTTGGCAAGATCCTCCACATCCAGGCGGGCGAGGCGCTGTCGCTGCAGTACCACCGGATGAAGGACGAGACGATCATGGTCCTGTCTGGCCGGATGCAGCTCGTGTACTTCGCAGAGGGCGAGGAGCCGCGGTCGCGCGAGCTGTTGCCGCGTGAACCGTTCCACGTCACGCCCGGCCTGCGTCACCGCATGATCGCGATCGAGGACACCGATGTCCTCGAGGTCTCGACGACCGAGCTCGAAGATGTCGTGCGACTCGAAGATCGCTACGGCCGCTCGCAGTAAGCTCGGGGCAGCCCAGTGCAGTCGTGCCTGTTGACCGAAGGGGAGAGGCCGTCCGGCCGAGCGACCGCGAAGGTCCCAAGCGTCTTGCACCGGTAGTGATGAAGGTCGTGTGCACATCGCTTGGGGGCACTCGCCGATCTGCTCTCCGGTGCACACCGCCAGCGATCGCGCCAACTACCCGTGATCCCTCGTTTGCGGCCTGAATGTGAGCTGGCAGGGTCCTTGCTGTACGGGGTTCAATGCGGCTGAGATTCCTCGTGGCGATTGGTGTCCCAGCGGCGGCGATCGCGTCACAGCTGGCGACCGTGGGCACCTCCTCGGGCCAGGCCCCCGCCGATGAGGCCGCCCGGCTGCGGTGCGCGACGCGGCTATCGCTGTCACTGACGGGAAACGCCCCCGGACCCGATCTGCTGGGCGCGCAGGATCCCCAGGCGCTCAGCGGTGCACTGCTGGCCGACGCGGCGTTCGTCGAGCAGTTCGCGCGCTTCATCAACAGCGAGCTCAACCCCGAGCCAGGCGAGACGCCCGCCGAGGACGCGACCTACTACCTCGCTCGTCACGTGCTTTCGAACAACCGGCCGTGGCACGAGCTGTTCGACGGTCCCTATCGCGTCGTGCCGGTAGCCGCGGCCAACGGCAATCCGGCGACGGCGCAGATCGTCGACGATCCCGCCGGCCTCGGCTACTTCCGCAGCCGGCCGTGGATGGTGCGTTATGCGGGCAACGAGGAGGCAGGCTATCGCCTCAACGCCGCGTATCGCATCCAGCAGAACATCATCGGCCTCGATGTCGGCGCGGTGACGACGGCGCCCGATGCGGACATCTCGGCGACCGGCCGGCAGGCGGCCGCGTGCCGGGGCTGCCACTACGATAGCTACTTCGCCCTCGACAAGGTCGCGAAGATCTTGTCGCGCCGGACCGGCCCCGATGACAACCCGACGTTCGTCGCGCCGAACGAGGGGCCGCAGCCCATCCTCGATGGTCGGATGATCGCGAACGACAAGGAGCTCGTCGGAGCGCTCGTCGAGTCTACCGATCACAAGTTTCGCACCTGCCGGCTCGCGTTCCAGTTCCTCTACGGACGACCCGAGGCCAACTGCGAAGCGGCGCTGTTCGATCGTTGCATCGATGCGTACACGCAAACCGGTGACGTGCGCGACGCGGTCCGCACCATCGTCCAGGACGAGAGCTTCTGCGAGTGAAGGACCCCATGCGCCCATACCTCCTGGCCCTGCTCTTCACGCTCGCCTTCGCGGCCTGCACGGGCGAGATCACGAACGGCGGTGACGACGGTGACGGTGACGGTGACGGCAGCGACGCCCCGGTGACCTGCGAGCAGGCGCGGACATACGCCGGCTTCGGCGGCGCGCTCGAGGCCGATCGCCCCGAGATCGCGGCCGGCTCCGATCGGATGCGGATCAAGCCGTTCGGTGCGCTCGCGGCCGAGTACAGCCGCGCGCTCGGGCTCGCGATGTTCGATACGCGAGCGTACGCGGCGACGTTCGGTCGTCCCCCCGCACGCTGGTACAGCGAGCCGGCGGCGAGTGCGAACACGATCTACGCGGCCTTCGCCCTCGCGTACGACGGGTGCACGCAGAAGACCACCGCCGACCCTGCCTTCGCGACCGCGCCCAACACGCAGAACGCCGGCATGCTGTGCCGCAACCTCGTGCGCGCCGCGTGGCAGCGCGAGGCTGTCGATGCCGAGACCGCCGCGTGCGCGACGTACGCGATCGACAAGACCAACCCGGCCGACGCGCCCGCCAAACGATGGGCCTATGCCTGTGCCGCCGTGCTGAGCGCGTCCGGCTTCGTCGCCTACTAGGAGCCCACCATGAGCAACGGAACTTCTCGACGTGGCTTCCTCAAGAGCGCAGCGATCGCGGCTGGCGCGTTCGGGGTGTCTCGGTTCGCCGGGACCGGCTTGCTCGGACGTGCGGAGGCCGCGCCTGGTCCCGAACCCGCGGCGCTGTTCATCGTGAACCTGATCGGCGGCTACAACGCGATCTTCTCGAGCGCCGACTCGTTCGTGGGCACCGGCGCGTTCGGCGCGACCGCGACGAACGTCCGCCGCATCGGCACGAGCGACGTGTTCGTCGACCGGGCGACGCTCGGCACCTTGTCGGCGACGACGCTGAACAAGATGGCGTCGATCGGTGTCAATCACGGGATCTCGTCGCACCCGACGGTGCATCGGGCGCTGCTCCTCGACGGCGCCAAGAGCCGGCTCGTGCAGATGTCGACAGCGCTCGGCGGCACCGCCGCGGTTCGCTGCGTCACGCTCGGCGGCCTGATGCCCGCAGGCACGCACCCCGCGATTGGCGACGTCTCGCTGCAACAAGTTCGCGATCTGTCGACGACGATCGCGGCACTCGGCGGCGCGACCTCGGCGAACGCACCGGATCGCGCGCTCGCGGCCGATGGCATCGCCGCGGCCGAGTCGATGTCCAAGGCGAAGCTCGACGTCAACCCGGCGTCAGGACGGACCCTGGTCGAGAGCTACCCGGCCGCGGCGGCCCAGCTCCGCCAGGGCTCCGTCGCGCTCGACTACGCGGAGATGGCGGCGGCATATGGCCTGGCTCCTGGAACGAACGGCTCGTATCCGACCGCCGTCGGCAACCCGCGGCAGCAGATCATGGGTGCGGAGTTGATGATCCGTGCCGGCGCGAACGTCGTGATCGCCAATCAGGGCGGCTGGGATAGCCACGGCGACCGCAACGCGTCGGTGGTTCGCACCAAGATGACCACCAACGGCACGATGGCGGCGCTCAAGGTGTTCAC
>JBKJUF010000022.1:0-8861 GCA_046590445.1 Kofleriaceae bacterium | reverse complement strand
GGCGAGCTGCATCCGCTGACGCGCCGTCGCGACGTGGAACGGCATCGAGCCGACGAGGTAGTCCCGCGCGAAGTCGACCTCGTCGTCGGTCGGGCCGTTCGCCGCGTAGTCCGCGAGCAGCTCGAGCGTCAGCGCGATGGCCGGGCCGGCGACCTCGATACCCGCGGCCATCCAGACCTCGAACCAGTGCGGCAGACGCGAGCGCCGGAGCGCGCAGCCGGCGCCGTAGCTCCAGCCGCGCTTGACCCGGATCTCCTGCATCAGTCGCGAGCTGAACATCCCGCCGAGCACGGCCTCGCCGATCGCGAGCGCCGCGGTGTCGTCGTCTCCGTAGCGGATCGAGAGGTGGCCGATCCGCAGCTGCGCCTGCGTGCGATCGGACTTGTCGACGAGGATCACCCGGCGCCCCGGCGTGACGAGCGGGCCCCGCCCGTCGGCGTTCGCCGACTCGCTCCTCGCCGGCCCCGCGCCCGCCGGCTCGTACATCGTGGTCGAGGTCGGTCGTGCGCCGGCGGGCAGCCGCTCGACGAGGCGCGCCACGATCCGGGCGGCGGTCGCCTCGTCGACATCACCCGCGAGCCCGATCACGAGGTTGTCGGCGACGACCTCGCGGCGCCACAGGTCGATCGCGGCGGACCGCTCGATGCGCGCGATGGACGCCTCGGTCCCGAGCGACGTGCGTCCGTACGCGTGACCGGGACAGCACAGCCAGTCGAACCAGCGCGTCGCCAGCGCGCTGTCGTCGTCGCGGATCTCGTCGAGTACTTGTGGCGTCTCGCGGAGCAGCCGCGCGTGCTCGGCCTCGTCGAACCGTGGCTCGGCGAGGATGTCGGCCGCGAGATCGATCACCGCATCGAGGTGGCGGGACAGCGCGAGCCCCGACAGCGACAGCGAGTCGCGCGAGATCCCGACCTCGAGCGCGGCGCCGAGCGTGTCGAGGGTCTCGTCGAGCTCCGCGCGATCGCGCCGGCCGGCACCACGGCGCGCGAGCAAGGCAGCGTGGCGGTGCAACCCCTCGACGCCGCGCGGATCAGCCGCCGCACCGCCGCGGATCGCGATGTCGAACCACACGAGCGGCGTATCGGGAGACGGCTCGATGATGACGACCGGACCGGTCACGCAACGCCTCCGCGGCTGACTGCGGCGGCGTCGGCACCGGCATCGTCGTTGGCCTCGTCCTCGTCACCGTCACCGTCACCGTCATCGTCGTCGTCGCCGCCGTCCTCGGGGGTCGCGATCACGATCGTGCGGCGCTCGGCGCGCAGGTAGCTGCGGACGACGCGGGCGACATCCTCGACGGTGACCGCTGCGAGCCGCTCGGCGAGCGTGTTGACCTTGCGAAAGTCACCGAGCGCGGTCTCGTAGTGACCGAGCGCCTCGGCCTTGCCGTCGAGATCGACCAGCGAGGTCCAGAAGTCGGTCTCGGCGAGCGCCTTGGCCTTCTCGACCTCGGCCTGCTGCGGCGGCTTCTCGGCCATCGCCGCGAGCTCCTGATCGATGATTCCGAGGATCTCATCGGCGCCGTGGCCGCGCGCCGCGGTGACCGCGAGGCGCAGCAGCGAGGGATCGCGAAACGGCGTGAGCTGCGCGTCGACCGACGACGCGACCTCGCGCTCGATCACGAGGCGGCGATAGAGGCGCGCGGAGGGGCAGCCAGCGAGCAGCGTCGCGACGATCTCGAGGACTGCCCAGTCGGCCTCGTCCTGGCCGGGTGCCTTGTAGCCGACGAGCAGGCGATCGGTCGCGATCGGTTTCGGCGCCCGGACGATCCGCTCGCGCGTCTGCTCTGGCTCCACGATCCGCCCCGCATCGCTCGGCAGCACGCCCGGTTCGATCGCTCCATAATGATGCGCCACGAGATCGAGCAGCGCGGCCTCGTCGAAGTCGCCGCAGCACACGATCGTCGCGCTGTTCGGCGCGTACCATGTCCGGTAGAACGCGCGGATGTCGGGGAGCGAGAGCGCGCGGATGTCTTCCATCCAGCCGATCGTCGGCCAGCGATATGGATGCGTCGTGAACGCCTGCGCCATCAGCTGCTCGTCGAGCCAGCCATCGACGTCATCCTCGACGCGCTCGCGCCGCTCGTTCGTGACGACGTCGCGCTCGGACTCGACCGGCGTGTGCTCGAGCACGAGGTGCTGCATGCGCTCGGCCTCGAGCTTGACGCCAAGCGCGAGATCGCGCGCGGGCAGCGAGAGCCGGTAGTACGTCCAGTCGACCCAGGTCGCGGCGTTGGACTCGCCGCCGGTGCGCTCGACGAGCCGATCGAACTCGCCCGGCGGCAGGCTCTGCGTCTGGCCAAACATCAGGTGCTCGAACAGGTGCGCCATGCCGGTCGCGCCGAGCCGCTCGTGGCGCGAGCCGACGCGATACCAGGTCTGCAGCGCGACGATCGGGCTACGCCGATCGATCGCGGTGATCAGGCCGAGCCCGTTGCCGAGTCGGAACCGTCGCGCCGTGACCCCGCGGCCGACAGCTGCCTCGGCCTCGAGTTGCCACGACTGCGTCATCGATCGTTGATACCACGCAACCTTGCATCGCGTGGTCGTGTTCACCCACTCGTGTTCACGACGGCGCGCTCGAACCAAAGCTCGGCTCGAGCGTCAAGCCCGCAACGCTCGCGATCGCGCGCAGTGCAGGCGCCGCGCGAAACAGCTCGCCGGGTGCGCGCATGCCGACGGGACCGGAGCCACGCGCGACGAGTTGCCGCGCGATCCACGCGGTGATCGCGGCCGACGTTCGATAGAGATCGTGACCGCGCACGACGATCTGCGCTGCGGAGAAGCCGCGTCGCGCCTGCGCGATCACCGCGAGCTGCGTGCGCGAGTAATCCGTATCGGGCGCCGCGTATGGCGCGAGCAGCGCGGTCGCGGCCCGCGGCACGAACGGCAGCGCGCGCGCGAGGAGTCGCATCGCACCGGCAGCCGCCGCGCGCCGCGTCGTCGATGCATAGGTGACGACGAGGCTCGCGGCGACGTGCCGCGGGATCGTGATCGCATCGGAGGCGGCATATGCGACCGCATCGCGCTCGCCGCCGAGCGCGAGCCCCGCGTTGACCCGGCGGTGATCGCCCGCGCGCCCGGGCTCCCAGCGATCGCGCCGCCACACGAGCGGATGCGAGAACGCCGCACCAAACAACGCGCGCTGGCTGCCGGCCGACAGCGCGAGATCGTCGAACACGTAGCTCACCGCGATCTCGTCGAGCGGGCGATCCTCGGCGCGACGCGGTGCGGGCGCGCTACGCACCGGCGGACCTTCGTCGACCGCGTCGCCGAGATGCTCCGCCGCCCAGGCTGCCGCGAGATCGCCGATCACGCAGTCGAGGCCGGCGCCAGGCAGCGCGATCAAGCCGGCGTGACGCACGAGCGAATCGTGGCGCTCGTACAACGCGTGGACCGCCGCCTGCTCGCCGCCGACATCCATGTAGTGCGCACCGGCTGCGATCGCGGCGACCAGCACCGGCGATGCGGTGTCGCGCAGCGGGGACGCCGCGTTGATCACGACGCGCGCACCAGCAAACGCGCGCGCGAGCGATCCGGCATCGAACGCATCCGCGGCGTGGACCGGCGCATCGGGCGCGGCACTCGAGATGTCTGCCGGCTGGCGACCCGCGAGCACGACGTTGGAGCCCGCGCGCACGAGCTCGCCGACAACGCGGCGGCCTACCAGCCCGCCCGCACCGAGCACGACGATCGCGTCGGTGGCTTCAGTCGATGTCATAGCGAAACCCGAGTCGCAGCGCGTGCTGGAGATGGCCGTACTCGCCGGCGGCGGTCGGGATCGCGTAGCCATCGCGCACCGCCTGGCACGCGCGCGTCGAATAGTCATAGCCGCTCGCGATGCAGTCGAGCTGGAATCGTGGGTTGTAGGCGCTGCTCTCGACGTCGACCGCGGGGAAGTACTGGACACCGTACGCGAGCTCGGCGCTCCAGCTCGTGCCGAGCCGCAGCTGCCCACCGAGGTCGAGCGTCAACGATGCCGGGCCGATCGTCATGGCGGACGTCCGCGAGCGATCGAGGTACGACGTCTCGAAGCCGACGCGGCCGCCGAACCGCAGCTGCTGGCCAAAATCGATCTGCTCGACGCCGCCCCACAGCGCGAACGAGTCATGCATGCCGCGGGGCCGCAGCGTCCACTCGGGGACGCCGTTCGGAACGAACGTGCTGTCGTGGCCGCGCACGTCGTAGGCCCCGAACCGCGAGAGATCCTCCCAGCGGCCGCCAACGTGAAGATCGAGCAGCCGCGGCAACCGCGCGCGCACCTCGACATCGACGCTCGCGGGATACGAGACGTAGACGGTGGAGCCGCCCTCGAGAACCTCGCCACCGTCGCGCGGCGCTCGCGTGACGTCCATGTCGCCGTCGAGCTGGGTCTGGATGTTGAAGCCGGGCGGCGTGTGATAGGCGACCCCGATCCAGACGTCGCGGTAGACGCTGACGAGGACGCCGATGTTGACCTTGAGGTTCGCGGTCGCGACCCACCCGCTTCGCGCGTTGACGTCGTAGCGCTCGGTCGCGGCGGGATGCTCGAAGCCGCACGGCATACCGCCGCAGTCGCTACCGATACCGCGAGGCCCATCGCCGGCAGCGACCGCGGTGTCGCGCGCGTACTTCATCTCGAGGAACGTGTTGTCGTGCGACAGGCTCGCGCCGAAATACACCTTGCTCGTGATCTTGATGGTGCTGCCGATCGACGCGATGTAGTCGCGCTGGCGGCCGCCGAGCGTGTGGTAGCGCAGCGCGTCCTTGGGGCCCGGGAAGATCTCGGGTGGCGGCGTGCGGAGCTCGAAGCTGACCGCGTAACGCGTACCCGGATGCAACACGACGCCGAGCATGCCGCCGAGCCCGAGCTGGGTCTGGCCGACGCTGTCGCCGGCGGTCAGCGTGCCGGTCGCGGGATCCTGGACGCGGCGATCGATCGAGTAGCTGTCGACGACGCTCGCCAGCGCGAGATAGACCTCGTCGATGGTGCCGATCCCGAGCGCCGCAGGATTGAGCGTGATCGACGAGGCGTGCGGCGTCGCTGCGCCCGTGAACACGCTGCGGCCCGTGGTCGGATCGCTGCGTGGCGACGCCTGCGCGGTGGCGGCCGCGCAAGAGAACATGAACATGAGGATCGGCCGGGCGGCCATCGCGCGGAACGTATCACCACGATAAGCTGCCGCCATGCTCGCGCGTGCGCTGACGATCGCGGTCGCTCTCCTGGTGGGCTCCGGCACCCTCGCGGGGTGCGAAAAGACGGACCACGACAACATCGACAAGTGGACACGTACGCAGAAAGGACCGGGCAAGCTCAAGAAGGCGATGCTTGACGAGGACCTCGATGCCGATCTCTCGGCGCACGCCGCCGCGAACCTCGTCAAGATGCAGAAGGACTCCGAGGTCCGGGCCGCGTTCGAGGCGATGTCGCCCGGGCGCCGCACCCAGCTGATCTCGGCGCTCGCGCCGCGGCTGTGGAACATCGCGCGCATCGAGAGCGAGAACAACCTGCCCAACGCGATGCAGATCATGGCGAAGGACGCGCTGATCACGCTCCGCAAGTGGGCAGACGACGCGCAGCGCGCACAGATCGACAACTACCTGGTCGACTGGTACGCGGTCAGCTCCTACGAGGGGCGCGCGCAGGGCGGGGCGACGCTCGGGCCCGCGGTGATCCGCATGCTCGGGCCGCGCGCTGGCAAGAAGCTGATGGCCGTGGTCAACAGCGTGATCGCGGCGCCGGGCCAGGACAAGGTGAAGAACCGGATCGGCGACGAGCTGCTACTCGGGCTCGCCGTCTCGGGTGATCCCGAGGCGGTCAAGTACCTGCTCGACATCGCCCGCATGGATCGTGGCGATCCGTCGCTCGGCAAGCGGGCGATGAGCGCCCTCTACAAGGCGTACATCGATCCCGGGGGGCTGTTCGACATTGTCGGCCCCGAACCGCTGCTCCCGAATCTCGATGCGATCGTCGCGATCGCCAAGGACGATTCGCTCCCCGGCCAGATGACCAATGACGCAGTTGCGCTGATCCGCGCGGTCGGCCCGCCGCACTGCCTCGCCCCCCTCCTGGCGATGGTCCGGGTGCCGCACCGCGAGGCGCGCTTCAAGTACGTCGCCGCGTATAACGCGCTGATGTGCGGCGGCGCGAAGGCGATCGCCGATGTCGTCCGCGGGCTGCCCGACGCTGGCGCCTACGTCCGCGAGGAGCTTCAGGGATCGATCAGCAGCGAGATCGCCAAGATGAACCCGCGGGAGGGGGTCCAGGCCACCCTCCGCGAGCTCCTCCGGGACCAGTCCACGGTCGCGAAGTGGGTTGCCATGGAGGCCCTCGCCGCGATGAAGTCGACCGAGGATGCGCCGCGGATCGCGGCTCTGGCCGGCAACAAGGAGCGCCTGGTCGGTTACTGGGGGGAGCATAATGCCGAGAACAAGCAGGATCCGACGCTCGGTCAGCGTGCGAAGGAGCTGGCGGCGGAGCTGAGCAAGGGGCAGCCCAAGTAACCGGCGCGCGCGCGTGATCGGTCGCGTTGACGGAGTGGATGTAGTATCGTTCGAAGCGCCGGGAGAGAGGATCCAGGGCCAAGGCCTGTCCGAATCCGGCGGAGTACATCGCGCATGGACCAGAGCAAGAAGACGATGCGCCACTTCTACTGCCGGGACGTCCTGTGGGAGACGTTCGAGCAGATGGCCAACGACTTCGATTGCTCGATCGATTACCTCGTCAACGAGGCCATGCGGTACTACGCGCGCTCGAAGAACTATCAGTCGCCGGGCGGCGCGCCGAACATGACCGGCGGCAACGCCGCGGTCGGCAACAGCGCCAACAGCGGGCCGACGGCCTATCCGTCAAAGGGTGGCCCCGGCGGCGGCAACAATCGTCAGCCGCCCGGTACGCAACCGCCTCCGGGACCGCTGTCGAGCGGACCGACCTCACAAGCGCCGGTGCGTCGTCCCGCACCGCCGACGCCCGGCTACGCGCCAGCCGGCGGTGGTGGCAACAACCTGAGCCGGCAGCCGATGTCGACGAGTGGTATGGGTGGCGGCAACTCGGTGGCGTCGCACAACCCGGCGCCCCAGAATCATCAGCCCGCCGCACCGATCCCGCAGATGGGCGCTGGCCCGACGTTGTTCTTGATCTACAACGGCCAGCGTTATCCGGTGACGAAGGATCAGTTCATCATCGGCCGCGGCAGCAAGACGTCTGATCTGCCGATCAAGGACGGCAACATCTCGCGCAAGCACGCCGCGGTGATCCGTCGCAACGGGACCTTCTACATCAAGGACCTCGGGTCAACGAACGGCATCGACTACAAGGGAATGCGGATCGACAACAAGCGCATCGATGAGGGGGACGTGTTTCACCTCTGCGACTACGAGCTCCGTTTCACGTATCGCGCGGACTGAGCTCACGCGATCCCGTTCGCGGTCGGTCTGTCTGTCGGTCTGTCTGTCGGTCTGTCGGTCTCAGGGCCGGATGCTAGGGTGGCCAGGTGGATGCCGAGCTGAAGCGTCGCGTGGACGCGTTGCGCCGGCCGCTCGAGCTGGCGGCGGCCAATGACTTCGCCGGCGTGCGCGCGGTGGAGCTCGGCAACGTCCTGAGGATCGCGTGCGATCGCGTGCTCGAGCTGGCGGCACGTCAGAGCGAGGGTCGGATCGAGAGCGAGGCGCGGATCCATCTCGACGGCTGGCGCGTGACGCTCGCGCGGTGGGATCAGCTCGACGACACCCAGCGGGCGATCTGCATCGCGCGCGGGATGCGGCTGCTCGCGCGGATCCCGCGACCGGTCGGCGCGACGATCGAGCGTGCGATCGAGGCTGCGAAGGTCGAGCCGACCGCGCCGGTGCTGGCACCGACGTCCGTCAAGGTCAAGACCGCCGAGCCGACCGCGGCCAAGCTGACCAAGCGCGCGGCGAAGCCTGCAGCGCCGGCCCCCGTACCCCTCACCACGGATCCACTCGCGGCGCCGACGCACTCGCTGCCCGGGATCGGCCCGGCGTTCGCCGAGCGGCTCGCCGAGAAGGGGCTCGTGACCGTCGAGGATCTGCTGTGGACTCTGCCGCGCCGGTACGACGACGTACGCGACGCACGCCCGCTCGGTGAGGTCTGCACGATGCCCGAGGGGCAGCGCGCGACGTTCGCCGCGCAGGTCGCGAGCGCGCGGATGATCTTCGCGCGCGGGCGCCGGTGGGCCGAGGTCCGGCTCGCGGGTATCGGGGTGCTCGACGGTGGGGGCGCGCTCGTCCGGTGGTTCAACGTCTGGGCCGGGATCGAGAAGCGGATGCCACCGGGTGCGCGGGTCGTGCTGTCGGGCGTCGTCCGCAAGCGCGGCGGGCGCACCGAATTCGCGAACCCCGACATTCTCGGCATCGACATCCCGACGACCCAGCTCGGACTCGACGGTCAGCCCGCAGCGACCAGGCCGCTGCCGTCCATCATCGCGCGTTATCCGGACGTCGCCGGGGTGCCAGGCAGCCGGCTCCGCCAGGCGTGCGCCACCGCGTGCGCGCGCGTCGGAGCCACCGCCGATGATGGCGTGCCGGCGCACGTCGAGGCTGCCGCGGCGTTGTCGAGCCTCGCGGCGACGCTCGCGCAGCTGCACTCGCCACCGGCCGACACCGCCGCCGACGATCTCGCGGCGATGAACCGCGGCGACAGCCGGTGGCAGCGCCGGCTCGCGTTCGGCGAGCTGTTCGCGCTCGGTGTCGCAGTCGCACTGCGGCGGCGTGAGCGCCGGGGGGATGCGGCGGTGCCATGTCCGGCGATGCCCGGGCTCCACGAGCTGCTGCGCGAGGTCTTGCCGTTCGCGCTGACCGGTGCCCAGCGCCGTACCGTCGACGAGCTCGCGGGCGACCTCACGAACGAGGTCCCGATGAGCCGGC
>JBKJUF010000697.1:0-11627 GCA_046590445.1 Kofleriaceae bacterium | reverse complement strand
TCTGGAAGAACACCGGTGCGGGTCACGCTGCCGGCTCCGACGTGGAGCGCGCGCGCCGCGATGCCGACCCCGCGCGCCTCGCGACTACCGTGGATCGCGGTATCGTTGGCGTGTGTGATGGCCGGCGTGATCGTGGCGCTCGCGAGCCTCTAACCGCGACACCGTCACGCGCTCGCGTGCCGACATCGCGAGCCGCGCTGGCTCCCGCTTTTGAGGTGGGGCGTGCGCGACCTGCTCGAGACCTTCGGGCTCGCGGATCGTCAGGTTGGAACCGCAGTGCTGGCGTGTGTCGCCGCGCGGTGTGACAGCGACGCGAGGGGCTGTTCTGCGACGCGCATACAGCGACCGGATGCCGGATCTGGTGCCCCCACTGCCGACGACGGATCTGCCGAGTCGACTCTGGTGATTCAGGCGATCAGCCGCGGCTCGAGTGCAAGCGAGTCGGCAGCCTCGTCCGCCATCATCGGCCGCGAGAAGTAGAAGCCCTGGACGTGATCGCACTCGAGCTTGCGAAGCCACTCGAGCTGCTCGGCGGTCTCGACACCCTCCGCCGTGACGTCCATGCCGAGGTGATGCGCGAGCGTGATGATCGATCGAATGATCTCGGGCCGCTCGCTCGAGACACCGAGGCGCTGGACGAACGAGCGATCGACCTTGAGCGTGGTGACCGGGAGGTCGTGCAACCGGCTCAGGCTCGAGTAGCCGGTACCGAAATCATCGAGGCAGAGCTGCACACCTTGGGCGCGCAGGCGGGCGAGTAGCTGATCCGTCGTGTCACCGCCGCTGATCATCGCACTCTCGGTGATCTCGAGCTTGAGGCGCGCGGGTGTGATCCCGGTCTCGGTGAGGAGCGTGGTGACGTCCGTGGCGAGCGCGGCGTGCAGCTGCTGCGCGGACACGTTCACGTTCATCGTGAGGTCGGGTCGATCCCATTCCGCGAGCTGCTTGCACGCGGTCTGAAGCACCCAGCGGCCGATCGGACGGATCAGGCCGGTCTCCTCGGCGATCGGGATGAACACCGACGGCATCACGATTCCGCGCTCGGGATGCCGCCACCGCAGCAGCGCCTCGAAGGAGCTCGTGCGCCCGCCGCGCATCGACAGGATCGGCTGGTACACGAGGAATAGCTCGTCGCGCTCGACTGCGCGCGAGAGGTCGGCTTCGAGGTGAAGCTGCTCGACCACCGAGGTATGCATCTCCTGATCGAACACCTGGCTGCGCGCCCGCCCGGCCTCCTTCGCGCGGTACATCGCCGCGTCGGCATCTCGCAACAGCTCCTCGGGGCGTTCGTAGCGCGCGGTCATCATCGCGATGCCGATGCTCGCCGAGGTGAACACCTCCTTACCGTCGATCGTGAACGGCCGGGTCAGACAACTCTGGATGCGATCCGCGAGCCGGGTCACGTCGCGGAGCGCATCGACCCCATCGACGAGGATCGCGAACTCGTCGCCGCCGAGGCGGGAGGCGGTGTCGACCTCGCGCAGACAGCTCTGTAACCGCCGCGCGGTCTCGCTCAGCATCGTGTCGCCGGCGAGGTGGCCAAGGCTGTCGTTGATGACCTTGAATCGATCGAGGTCGAGCAGGATCACCGCGAAGCTCGGCAGCGCACGCCGCCGAGCTCGCGCGAAGGATCGGGTCAAGTGCTCGAGGAGCAAGGCGCGGTTCGCGAGGCCGGTGAGGTTGTCGTGATAGGCTTGATCGATCAGCCGCTGCTCGACGAGCTTGCGCTCGCGGATCTCGTGCTCGAGCGCGACGTTCGCGGCGGCCAGCTCCGCCGTGCGCTCGGTGACGCGCCGTTCGAGGTCGGCGTGGGCGGCCTCGAGCGCGAGCTCGTTCTGGCGCAGCGTGACGAACACCGAGACCTTCGATCGCAGCGCCGCCGGATCGAACGGCTTGAGGATGTAGTCGACCGCACCCGACGCGTAGCTCTGCAGCCTGTTCGTGTCTTCAGGATACGCGCTGAGGAAGATGATCGGGATGTGCCGCGAGCGTTCGCGCTGACGGAGGATCGCGATCGTCTCGAAGCCATCCATGCCGGGCATCCGGATATCCATCAGGATCACCGCAAACTGGCTATCGAGCACGGCCCGTAGGGCCTCGTCTCCGGAGGTTGCGCGGACGATCACCTGATGAAGCGGCTCGAGGCTAGCCTCCAGCGCGAGCAGATTCTCCGGCCGGTCGTCGACGACGAGGATGCTGACGCGGGGCAACTGCATGCACCGATCCTCGTCGAGGTTGGACCGGACAGGGAGGTCAGAACGGTGGCCTCACGTCGCCGGCATGCGCGTGTCCCATATGCGCACGGTGACCTGTCGGTGCACGTCCTACGGCGGCATCACGGCTTGATCGCGATCGCACCCGCGGCCGCATTGCATGCCCGATTTGCCGGCCGTGTGATCCGCGTTGCACTGCAACCGCGCGCGATCCTCAGGTGTCTGGTCGCACGTGGCATCGCCGCCTTCGTCACTGCATGCTCGAGGGATGCGCTGGGTCGGGATCGCTGCCGCGTGCGCGCTGACGGCCGGCACCGCCGTTGCCGACGTGCCGCGAAGCCAGCGCCAGCTCGACGTCGGCATCCATGAAGGCGTTCCGTGGCCGATCATCAACGCGCCGATCGATGGCCCGTTGCCGTCGGAGCCAACGAGCAGGGAGCGTCCGCCTGCTGCGACGCCGGCCGGTCGCCGCGTGCTCGCGGTGATCGACGACATCCGCACGACGCTGCGTGACACCAGATATCAGGCGGCAACCGCAGTGCGAGTTGCCGAAGGCAGCTATCGCTGGGACTGCTCGGGCATGGCCACCTGGATCCTGCGGCGGTCCGCGCCAGTCGCGTGGAAGGCGCTCGCGAGCAGCCGCCCGGTTGCACGCGACTTCGTGACCGCGATCGAGCGCGCACCGACCAAGCGGCCGCGATCGGGCTGGCAACGGATCTCGCGCCTCGACGACGTGCGACCCGGCGATGTCTTCGCGTGGCGTCGCCCGCGCGGGCTCCCGAGCAAGAACACCGGGCACGTGGGCTTCGTCGTCGAGCGACCATTGCCTGTCCCGGAGCTGCCGGGTGGCTGGGCGGTACGTATCGTCGATTCGACCTCCTCGTATCACCAGGCGGACGAGCGCGCGCGTGGAGAGGGTGGCGGCTTTGGCACCGGCACGCTCGTGTTCCTCGTCGATGCGGACGGTCGCGCAACGAGTTACGGCTGGTCGGGCACACAGAGCGAGTGGTACATCGTGACGCCGATCGTGTTCGGTCGCGTCGCGCGGTGACGCATGACCTCGCCTCGAGAATCCGAACAATCAATTCACGTATCAGCGGCTGGCGCACGCTGCTGCACGCCGCCGGCTACCACCCGCACTTCCGTCCAGACCGCGAGAGGGTGGGCAGGATGTGCCGGCAGGCGAATGCGGTGTGTCCAAGCTGGAACTGACCTGCAGCGCTCGCTTGTGATCGGCGGTGTCGTAAGGTGCAGGCGCATGGGATTGCTAGGCGTCGCGAATGTGTTGTTCGGCGGACTGAAGTCGCTGGCCGATGGGATCGGGTTGATCCGTGGAGCGGTGCAGCTCCCCGAGACGCAACGCCAGCTCGCCGGGACGCGCCTGCATGGGGCGATCGACGAGATCGCGAAGAGCTTCGAGGTGATCGAGGCACAGCTCGTGAGCTTGCTCGGCGCCGACCTGCGCTCGCCTGCCGGGCGGAGTGCGCTCGTCGAGCTCGAGGGTGGGAGCGCGCTCGTCAAGCTCGCGACCATGCGCGGCCACTGCGGCGTCATCCACAAGATCTGGGAGGAGGATCTGAGCGGCGTTTTTCAGAAGATCACACCCAACGACTTCGCGGCGATCGAGCAGGCCTTCCGCTCGCTCGACAACCTCGACGGCGTGATGCTCAAGGCATCGCAGGTGCTCGCCGATGGGCTCGCGAGCGAGGCGGAGGCGATCCTCGATCTCGTGGACAACGGTCAGATCGCGACGGCGCAGCACCGCTTGCTGCAGGTCCGGGCGGAAGTTCGGGACCTGCGGCGGTTCGTCAACAACTCGCTGGCCGAGATGGTCGAGCTCCGGTTCGTGCTGCGAGCGCGTACGTAACGCCTCGCCGAGGTTGCGACCTCGATGATGCAGTGGGATCGCCCTGCCCCAGCTGCGACGGCGAAGTCTGCGGAATCACCGGCGGTCGAGTTGGCCACCTGCTTGCTGATGGGCAGCGCATGCGTCCTGCCGTCCTCGCCGTGATCCTCGCTGGTTGCACCGTCGGCGACGAACCGATCGAGGTCTCGGTCGACGAGCCGCTGCCGGCCGAGCTTTCGGCGGGCGATGTGATCCGCGCCGGAGACATCGCGGTCGAGGTGCCCGCCGCGGGCGAGACCGTGACGATCACGGTCGACGAGGAGAACGGCGACAGCTTCGAGCTCGCGATCGCGAATGCCCACGATGGCATCGTCACGATCATCACGAGTGCGCCGGACGACGAGCCACTCGTGATCGCCGCGGGGGCCGCCGCGCCCTGCCAGGACGGGGCCTTCAAGCTCGCGGGGCATCGGTGGACGACGCAGTACCGCTGGAAGTTTCAGGCCGGCAGCACGCCCGGCACGAACAGCAGGGACAACGTCGAGACCGGCCTCGTGCGCGCGGCGAACGCGATCACCGGCTCGCGCAACAGTTGCGGCTTCGCCGATCTCGTCTCCGCGACGCACCACTACCTCGGCCGGACGACCAGTGCGCCGAACATCAAGGGCGGCACGACCTCCGTGAGCTGCGGCGCTCGTGACAGCGTCAATACCGTCGGCTTCGGCGCGCTGCCGTCGACCTATCTCGGCGTTGCGTGCAGCTGGAGCGACGGTAACGGCGTCGCGCTGGAGGGTGACGTCAAGCTCAGCACGCGTCACGCGTGGTACGCGCTCGGAGTCCCCTCCGGTTGCTCGAAGCGGTTCGGCATCCAGCCCGTTGGCGCTCACGAATTCGGACACATCTTCGGCCTCGGGCACGTGTCCGAGTCGAACCATCCGCACCTGACGATGAGCACCGCGACGGCCCCATGCACCAATGCCGGCCTCTCGCTGGGCCTCGGTGACGTGCGGGCGCTGCGGCAGCTGTACTAGCTCGCCCGACCCATCCTGACCGGGGTTGTGCTTGGGAGCGAGACATCCGCAGCTGGTCCGAGACGAGGAAACGTTGACGTCCATCGTCCCCACGACGTAGGGCCGAGTCAGTTGCGGCCGCGCATGAGCTGGACCGGCGTGACCCTGGTGGTCAACGATCGTCGCTGCACGAATCCGATCATCGCCGCGAACACCAGCGTCACGAACAGCGGAAACGCCAGCTGTACATGATACGGCGTGACCGGCTCGTCCGAGCGGGCGGCATATTGGTCACATCGCAGGCCCCGAGAGCGATGACAGCGGTTTTGCCTTCCCACAGCCCAACCCGGTGCGGGGGCTGTTGTTAGGATGGTTCCATGGGAGCGGGCGCGAGCATGCGCGATGTCATCGTCCTGCACGCCACTGGCGCCGCGGACGCTGACCTGGTTCAGGCGTTACGCGCGTGTGGGGCATCGGTGCGGTTCGCCGCGACGGCCCAGAGGGTGGTGGCCGTGGCGCGCGAGCAGATGCCCGAGGTCGTGGTGATCGAGCTCGGCTCAGACGACGCGCTGCTCGCCGAGCTGGCGGCTGGGTTGCCACCGACGGTGCGGCTGATCGTGATCGGCGATCCACAATCGATCGTGCACAGCGGGGCGCCGCCGGATTGCGTGATGTTCACGCATCCCGACGAGTCGATGGTGTGCGACCTGCTGCGGAAAGGGGCGCCGGCGAATGCAGATCTGCTGCTGCGCGAGCTCCTGACCTTGACGGTGTTCGGCGTCAGCTTGCCGGAGACGCTGCAGGAGATGGCGGCTCGGCTGGCGCGCGCATTCGATGCGGATGACTGCGTCATCGTGTTGCCCGAGGAAGCGACGTGCTACACGGCACGTGGCGTGTCCGAGGCGGTGCTCGAAGATCTCGAGCCACTCTGCGAGACGGTGTGTAAGTTTCCGACGACGGTGATCGCGCCGCCGCGTCCAGATCGGCCGTATCAAGCGTTCCTCGGCGTGCCGCTGGGGCACGACAACGCGCCGCCGATCGCACTCGTGCTGCTGTGCCGCGAGCAGCCGGTGCCATTCGCGCGCGAGGCGCTCGGCTATCTGCGTGCGCTCGCGACCCGGCTGTCCGCGGAGCTGTCGTGGCGCATTGTTCACGAGCGCCTGCTGGCGGATCGCGACAAGTTGCGCGAGCTGTCGCGCATCGACCCGGTGCTCGGGATCGCGAACCGCACGGCGCTGCAAGAGGAGCTGTCGCGGCGGGTGGCGGCATCCGAGCGACGCGGCGAGCCGTTCAGCGTCGCGGTGATCGACGTCGATGGTTTGCGCCTGATCAACGAGCGGCACGGGTATCCGGCAGGCGACTCGGTGCTCACGCACATCGCGCAGGTCGCGCGCCTCGAGGCGCGGGCGCAAGACATCGTCGCGCGGTACGCGGGTGACTCGATCGCGATCGTGATGCCCGGCGCGGCCGCCGAGGAAGCGAACGAGATCCTGACGCGCATCCTCAGCGCCGTCGACGCGACGCCGGTTCTCCACGAGAAGGCGACCATCAATCTCACGGTCTCGGCGGGCATCGCCGAGGTACGCTACGACGACGACACCGGCGAGGCCGCACTGGGTCGCGCGATGGCGGCACGCGAACGCGCGCGCTTGCACGGCGAGGTGATCGCGCAGGCGAGCGACGATGTGGTGGATGCGGCACCGCAACCCGACTTTCAGATCGGCAGCACGCTCGGCGGGGTCTATCAGCTACGCCACGAGATCAGCCGCGGTGCGTTCGGCGTCGTGTATCGCGCCGAGGATCTCGCGCTCGGCCGCCAGGTCGCGCTCAAGCTGCTGCGCCCCGATCTCGCGCGCGACACCGTGTTCGTCGAGAACTTCCGGCACGAGGCCGCGACGCTCGCGCGCATCCGCCATCCCAACCTCGTGCAGGTCTATGCATTCGGCGTCGACGGCGCCAATGTCTACTTCGCGATGGAGCTCGTCGAGGGCCAGGGCCTCGATCAGCGCATCCATTCGGCGCGCCAGCGCCGGCGTCACATGCCGATCCCCGAGGTCCTCAGCATCATCGATCAGGTCAGCGACGCACTCGAGGCGGTGCACCGCGCGGGCATGCTGCATCGCGACGTCAAGCCAGAGAACGTGCTCTTCGATCGCATCCACCGGCGCTGCGTGCTCGTCGACGTCGGCATCGCGGTTCGCCGTGGCGAGAAGAACCCGGCCGGCACGCCCGGCTTCACCGCACCCGAGGTGTTCGGCGCTGGCCGCGAGGCTCCCGCGACCGACGTCTACAGCCTCGGCGCGCTCGCGTACATGCTGCTGACGCTGCAGGCGCCGTTCGGCGACGCGAGCCCCATCGAGGTGCTCGAGCTCCAGGCGGCGGGCCGCCCACGCTCGCTCACCGAGATCCGCCGCGATCTGTCCGAGGACGTCGACGCAGTCCTGTTGCCGACGCTCGATCCCGATCCGGCGAAGCGCCCGCAGAGCGCGCGCGAATTCGCGAAGGCACTCACCTCCGCGCTCCATGACGCGACGCCACGCCGCACGATGGAGCGGCCGACCGCCGAGGTCATCGAGGTCCGCCGGCCGATCACCGTGCACAACTCGTCCGCGCGCGGTGCGCTGCAAGCGATACCGAGCACGCGTGGCGTGCTGTTTCGCGCCGTCTACGAGGTGCTCGGCGCACGCCGCGGCGCTGCGTGGGTCGCCGACGTCTCGCGCAGGTACCCCGAGCTTGCTCTCGCGCTCGCGCCGCAGAGCTCGGCGCTGGCGTGGCACCCGACGAGCGCGTTCATCTCGGTCCTCGAGTCACTCGGCACGACCGAGCGCGAGTGCTGCACGATCGCGATGCAGCTCGGGCGAACCACGGTCGACGCGAGCTTCGGACAGTTCTACGGCGCTGACCTCTCGGCGGCGAGCCCGGCGCAGGTCCTGCGCTCCGCGGATCTGTTCTGGCGCTGCTACCACACGTGGGGCACCGCATCGGTCAACGTCGTCGACACCGACGCAGAGGTCACCGTGACCGATGGCATCGCCAACGCGATTCTTTGCGCGTCAACGGCGGGCATCCTGGTCGGCGTCGTCGGGCGCTCCGGCGGCCTCTCGGTCGAGGTTCACCATGACACCTGCCTCGCGAAGGGCGCGGACCACTGCATGTTCCGGCTGACGTGGCGGATGAACACCGAGGTCGATCCCGGCAACATCGCCAACGTCCGGTTCAAGAGCTGATCAGCGCCCGTCGAAGGCTCCCAACACCTCCGGCGATCGCGCCGGATTTCAGCGCCGCGACGACGAGCGCCGACGCCGACGCGACACGACGAGCGCGAGGCCAAGCAGCAGCAACGGGCCGCCCGCGCCCTCGTCGCCGGTGCTGCAGCCGCCCGACTGATCATCAGGACCATCGACCGGTGCGACGCGCACGGCATCGAATGCGATCCCGATCTTCGCGGTCGCGATGTACTTCTCACCGGTGTTATCTCCGAGCGTCACCGAGAACGGTTCGCCGGCGATGAACTCGAACGTGCCGAGGTCGCGAAACCCCTTCGTCGCCGACTGATCGATCATCACGTCGCTCTTGCCCGCGGCATGCGTGACGACGTACTTCGCCTGCCGGGTCTGCGCGAGATCACCGCCGTCGGTATAGACCTCGACGCGATAGCGACCATCCGCCTCGAAGCGAAGCTCCCACGTGCCCTGGTTGTCGGGTGCCACGTCGTCGGTCGCGTAGGTGTAGAGACAGGCGCCGTCCATCCCGCGATCGCCCTGGTACCAGGACGTCTCGGTGCCGGTCTTGCCGAAGCACGCATCCGTCTCCTCGATCGTGCGACCGGCCGCCGGGATCGGAGCACAGGTCGGAGTTGGCTCGCCCGAGGTCTGCCAGAACTCGGGCCCGAACTCGTCGCGCAGCTTGTTCGTGCCGCTGCGGTACTTGTTGATCTGCGTCGTGCATCCCTTGCAGCCGTTGTAGCGCCACGCGACGAAGTACAACCACGCCTCGTACCTGGCGTCGCCGTCCGCGATCCTGATCGAGTTCATCCACGCGAGCGCCTCGGCGCGCGTGTTCACGCCCTCGACCGACTCGACCGCTCGCGTGAGCAGAAACGGGATCACCGCGTTGACGTTGCCCTGGATCGTCACGATCTCCGGCCCATAGGTCGCGATCGTCTGGGAGAACGTCCCGGAGTCGAACTGGAACATTCCGAGCCCGCCCTGCTGGAGCGAGCACGCGCCATCCGAGGCACCGGCGATCACTGGACCGTTGCCGCACGACGACGAATTCGGACCCTTGCAGGCCCACGTCGCCTCCGACCAGCAGTGCGCGAAGTTGGTCTCGACCTCGCCGATGCCTGCGAGGAGGGCGGCATTGGTCATGCCGGCGGCGGCCGCGGTATCGCGGATCAGCTCCGCGCGCGACCGGCGCTGCGCTGCCGTGAGGAACACCGGGCCGGGATCGATCCGCGCACCGATCCAATCTGGCCCCGCTCGCCAGCGTCCGCTGGCTCGCTCCATCTCGGGCGCCTGGGTTTCGATGGCCTCGGCGTGAACCGGGACAACGACGGCAAACGAGGCCGCGACCGCGATCCAGACGAGGCTCCTCATCACCGCCTCTGCTTCATGGATCGTGCCGGCTCGGTTCGCTCCGGGACGTCATGATTTCGGTGATTTCGCCTCGCGAGTGCCACCTCGCGCGAGCACCGCAACCAGTGCTGTGCACTCGCGTGCGAGCAACCACCTTTCCACACGCGGATCGGCCCTCGCCGGCGTGCCGGATCGCATGCCACAGTTGATCATGTGGCGCTGGCTCCGGACGCTGGCCTTCCGTCCTCCGACGTCGCCGCCGGCGCTGCGCTCGATCGTCCCGCCCGGCGGTGGTGATCCCTATCGCGTCGCGCCCGACCGCGAGGCCGAGGATCGCGCGAGCGAGCCACGCAACCTTGGCGAGGTGCTCGCCGCGCTCGATGCGGCAGGGCTCCGCGTGCGGCCGAGACGTCGCGGCTTCGTGATCACGGGTCGCGGCTCGCGCACACTGCCGGTGCGGGTGCGCGACGGCTCGCGGATCATCCCCGAGGAGCTCGCGTGCGGTTCCGAGGCGCCCGAGCTGCTGCTCGATCTCGCGCTCGCGCTCGTACCACTGTTCGGGCCGCTGCTCGTCGACGTCCGGTTCGCCGGCGCGATCATCGTCGACGGTCTACGCGATCGTGCGACGCTCGGCGAGGAAGCCGCGCAGCGCATCCAGCAGTTCGGCCGCCGACTCGCGACGCGCTCGCCATTCTCGTTCGCGGTGCTGATCGACCTCGCGCAACGCATGCGCCAGCAGCGCTGACGAGGGTCACGGCGACGACGCCGCAACGGTGTCGGACGTCGCACCGACCTCGCACGCGATGAGCGCGCCATGTTGATGGTCTGCGTGAGACTCCTCGGCCTCGGTTCACGCTCACCTTTGGCTACGCGAAGCGACCCACGCGGATGCGGTCACCTTCCACGACATAGGGTCCGCCGGACGTCCCCAGGACGGTGAACGTGGCCTCCGGGGCCTCGAAACCGAGCCGGCTGCCATCCCGGCTGACCAGCACGCAGCTGCCGTCCTCGCGCCGCAGCAGCGCGTCGTCGCCGCACGTGTTCTCGAGCTCGAGATCGCTGCCGACCTCGAGCGACGACGCGTGCTCGCGGATGATCCTGAGCTCCGCACCGGTCTTGAGGTAGACAGTGCCGCCCGCGCTGACGCTGACATCTGGATTCTCGACCGCGAACGTCGTCACCTCGCGGCCGTCGCGATCGAGCAGGTCGGCGCGGATGTCGTCGTAGAACAGGATGCCGGCGGCGGTGACGACGCCATAGCTCGCTCCGGTGGTGGTGCGATGCCACGTCCACACCAGCTGGCCCGCAGGATCTCGCGCTGTGACGGCGCCACCGTCGGTGTCGATCACGAGCCGATCGCCGACGAACCACGTCGAGCGCGCCGGGAAGCTCAGCTCGCGCTCGAGCGCCTTGCCGCGCCGCACCCAGCGCTCGATCATGCGCTCGATCACGCCGCCTCCCGGATCATCCGCGCTCGCCCAGAACGCGGACTCGTCGATTGGCATGACGTCGCGCTCGCCGGTGATCCCGGTGCTGAACGCCGCGGTGCGGAACTGGGCGTCGAACAGCGTGAGCGCCTGGACATGCCCATCGTCGTCGACGAGGTTCGAGACGATCCAGCCGTCCGCGAACCGCCGCGGCGGCGGCATCCACGGCGCGTCGCCCGCGAACCGCCGCGGCAACTTGACGTGCGGCGAGCCATCGGGACGGTGGAGCTGGATCGCGCGATCGGGACCGCTGCCGAGCGGGACGAACAGCCACCAGCCGTCGTCGAGCGCGGTCACGGCGTGCTGCGTGGGCGCGGGTGGCGCGGCGGTCGCGGCACCCGCAGCGTCGAGGATCAGCACGGCGTCACCACCGGGCGTCGGGATCGCGAGCGCGAGCGCGTCACACCGCTTCGTCCGCTCGTCGCGGTGGCTCGCGATCCAGCGCGGCACGCCAGCCAGCGGCAGCTGGACGAGGCCCTTCGCATCGAGGCGCA
>JBKJUF010000576.1:0-8507 GCA_046590445.1 Kofleriaceae bacterium | reverse complement strand
GGGTTTTGCACCCACGCATCGAGCGCGGCGAGACCGAGCTCGCCGCTCCCGCCGGCGGCATCGACCTTGTACGACTCGCCGGCGATCTCGAGCACGAGGCCCGCGGGGCAATCCGAGCGGAGATGCGTCGTCACCGGCCGGACGTCGGCACGATAGATCTCCTTGCGGGGCACGAAGAACAGCACCGCGGTGCCGAGCGCGTCGAGCCCGAAGAACCCGACGGCGAGCTGCTCCTCGGGCTTCTGGCGATCGGTGCCGAAGTAGTACGCCGATGCGAGCCCGGCCTCGATCAGCACCATCGCCGCGGTGAGCTTCTTCCACTTCGAGCCGTAGCGAAACGCCGAGTGATAGACGGTGTCGCGCGCGGCCTGTGTCGATTCGCAGCGCAGCGCGAAGGGACGCTCGGTCGGCTGCGGTGGCGGTGATGCGGGCAGCGCGCCGGGCGCGGGTGCCGGCGGGTAGTCGAGCTCGATCGCGAGCGGTAGCCGGACTTGCAGGCGCTCGCGGACCTCGGGCAGCGGGACGGTCTCCTCGCGGACTCGCTCGTCGAGCGCGCGCTGACCACCGACCGCCTGGGTGAGCGCCCAGCTCGTGAAGCAACTGCTGCACGCGAGCGCGAGCACGATCACGGTCACGCTGCCGCGCCCGATCATCGGCGACCTCCGCTCGCGCGGACCCAGCCACCGGGGATCAGCACGTGGACACTTCCTCGCGCGCGCCACTCGGCACGCCGCCAGCCCATGCCCGCGGGCCGCGCCTGGTACGAGCCCGCGACCCAGATCCAGGCCGCGCCGTTCCACTGCCAGAACCCTTCGACCCACACCGTGGTGGTCATCGGCGGCGGCGGGATCGCCTCGACACGCAGCGGCGGCGGTGGCGCCGGCGCGATCGTCGTGCGCTCCGCGATGATGTCGGCCTCGGGGACGCGCCACATGCCGGCGAGCCATGCCCACGTCGAGCCCGTCCACTGCCAGTACCCCGGCCGCCACTCCGCGTTGACGCTGAGCTTCGGCGGGACTTCCTCGGCGAGCGCGGCGGGCGGCGGTCCATCCGGTGGCTGCGCGACCACCGCCGCGTCGCGCACGCGCCGCTGCCAGGCCGCGACGACCTCGGCGCGCTTGCCGTCCGACCAGCATCGCGCGTCGGCGGGTTGGGCCGCGCAGTACGCGAGCCGCTCGTCGCGGCGCCGCTCGAGGTCGCGATGCACCGCTCGGCCACCGGCGCCCCAGCACTCGCGATCCTCGGCATGCGCCGCGCAGAACATCGCGCGCTGGCGCTTGCGCTCGGCGTCGCGGACCGCGGCCTCGGCACGCCGGCGGCGGGCCACCTCCTCTCGCCGATAGCGCTCGAGCTCGGCCTTGGCGTCCAGCTCGATCGACGCGGTGCTGCGCACGACCTGCTTGGCCGCGGGCGCGGGTGGCCGCGCTCGCCACTCCGCCTCACGCCGCCGGCGCTCCGCCTCGTCGCGGGCCGCGAGCCGCGCGAGCCACGCCTCGTACTCCGCCTCGGGAACGTTCGGGCGCAGCTCGACACGCCGCACGCCGAACCGCACGCCATCGAGATCGTTCGGCTCGACGGACCACAGCCGAAACCGGACGCGCGCGCGCCGGCCATGCTCGCGCCAGCCGATCCGGAGGATCTGTACCGATCCTGGCACTGGCGTGTCGTCGAGCTCGAGCTGCCCGGTCACCGCGATCTCGCCTGGCGGCGCCTCGGTCGGCGGGGTCACGAGGATTGCCGTCGCCGGAATGCGGGGCGCGCCGCCCCCACCGCGACTGGCCGCGAGTCGCTCGGAGATCGCCGCGACACAGCGCGCGTTGGCGGGTCGACCGCCGACCTGTCCGGTACGATCGAACACCGCGTCGCGCTTCGAGACCTCGTCGCCGTCCGCGATCACCACGGCGACCAGCTGCACCGGACGCGGTGTCGTCACCCGCAGCTCGAGCTCCTCGCCCCACCGTGCTCCGGCCACCGGAACCTCGAGCTCGTACGGACCCTGACCGCAGGCGCTGGGCGATCGATACCAGGCCTCGGCGGTCACGGTCGGCACCAGCTCGTACGCGCGCCCGGACGGCGTCGTGGTCTTCGGCGCGCTGCCGCCGCAGCCCACCGTCGCTCCAACAAGCAAACCCAGCGTGACCAGCCATCTCATGTCCGCGCTCCTGAAGCACGCCGCGTACCACGGCGACTGCGCGGGCTTACGACGCGCGGCGTGAACGGCCAGTCACAACGACGCTCCTTCAGCCCGGGCAACGGTGTCATTGCCCGGGTGTTGGAGATCGATGCGTCTGGTGAGCCGGCTCACCCCGAGTACCGCGTTCAGCTCGCCGACGTGAGCACTTCTTCGAGGCGCGCGAGCAACTCGTTCGGTGGCATCAGCGATGCGTAGCGCTCGAGTTGAACGAGCAGTCGGTCGGTCGTCCCGTCGCGGCCGCGCAGGCGCTGCGCGGCTTGTTGCGCACGATCGATCATATCGGACGCGGTGCGCGGGCTGAGGTCGACGAGCTGCCGCGCTGTGGCGATTGCCTCGCGCATCTCGTCGAGCGCACGCTGATCGTGCTGCACGAGCACCTCGCGCTGATTGATCGAGCGCAGCGAGTCGAGATACTTCACGAGGCCTTCGGCGGTCTGGCGCGCGGCGTTCATCGATTGCTCGGTGAGCTGGCGCTCGAACACGACCATCTGCCAGCGATCGGCCGCACGCATCGCGCGGCACACCACGGACGCGACGAAGTTTCGCATGACGTCGCGGATCGTCCCCAGCACGACCTCGTAGCGATCGCGCTCGTCGCTCTGCAGCACGTCGTTGTTGGGCCCGAGCGTGGTCGCGAGCTGGGCGAGGCCGCGGCGGACCACGAGTGCGCGTCCGAGTGCGGTGAAGTAGCCGGGCACGACGGTCGCCACGTTGATGTCCGGCAGGAACGTCGCGTAGACGGCGGACACCAGTGCGTGGACGCCTTCGCTCGCCGAGCTCTGGGTGTCATCGAGGAGGCCAAGGACCTGGTTCACCTCGCCGGCGGCGATCGCGACGTTGAGCCGCGCGGTCGCATCGGCGTACTGCGACTGCAGGCCGTATTCGATCGAGCTGATGGTCTCGAGCGCTTTGCTCCAGCGGTGCGCGTCGTCACCCTCGCCGAGGTGCTCGTCGATTCCCTCGAGCAGGTCGCCGATGTCACTCGAGCCCAGGTCGAGCTCGGGCTCGCGCTCTGCCGGCGGCACACTTTCGAGCTCGCCAAACTCGAAGCTCATCTCGGGGCCGGGCGAGCTATCCTGGCGCTTGCCCTCGATCGACCGGCAGAAGGCGAGTAGCGCCATCAGGCCGCCAAAGGTCTCCTCCCACAGCTTGCGCAGACCCGCGGCGCTCGCGGCGGGCGCGACCGGGGCAGTCCGGTTCGCTACGAATCGTTCGTAGAGGCTCTCGTCGAGCTGCTTGAGGTCCTCGAGCGCGCGCAACGCGAGGCCGACCAGCTCGCCAGCCTGGCTCTGGATCCTCGGATTGCCGATGGCCGCTAGGAGTCGTGGGTCCACCGAAGGTGCAGCTTCGCATGCTCCGTGGACGCCGGCCAATTACCGCCGACGCCGACGCACGAGCAGCAGGGCGAGGCCAAAGCACATGCCCAGGCCCGAGGGCGTGGTCGACGAACAGCCACCGGCCTGGCCGGGCTCCTCGTCGAGGTCGGTCCCGCCAATATCCTTGCCGAGCAGGACGGTCAGCGTGGGCTGGTCGGGATCGTTGGTGGAGAGCGTGATCGAGACGGGGCCGTCCGCGAAGATGCTGTCGTCCGGCGCGACCACGCGGAGCTGACCCTCGCCGGCAGCAGCGATCTCGATGCCGGTGACAATCACGCTCGCGGGCGCGTTCTTGACCTGCACGGCGAGTGGCGCCTCGCCAGCATTCCGCAGGACCAGCTCCTGCGTGGTGCCGCTCGCGAAGTCCATGCGCGCGCCCTCGCCGACACCTTCGAGCACGGGCAGGCCGACGCGCGTGACCTCGCCGGTCAGCTTGATCGGGCGCTCGAGTGCGGGGAGGGTCATCGGGATGCTGAACAGCTGCCACTCGACGACGCGGATACCGAAGATCTTGACGTCGAGGCTCGCGTTGAACTTGAGCGTTGGCTCGTAGCGGATCAGGCCCGCGGCCGCGACCGGCACATCGAGAGCGGCACCAAAGCCGCCCTCGCCCGGAGTGATCGACACGAGGTCGGTCGAGGCGTCGATGACGGTCGTGCCGATCGTCGCGGTGCGCGTGCGATACGACGTCGCCATCATCGGCGACACGCTGATGCGGAGGCCTCCGGAGATCCCGGAGATCGAGATGAAGTTGCCGATCACGTTGGACGAGAGCAGCGTGATCGCGCTCGCGCTATCGGTGACGCGCGTGACCCGGGTCGGATCGATCGCCGGATCGAACGCGGTCTCGCCGGCGAGCAGCAGATCGCTCGGGAGGTAGGGGATCGGGATGTTGCCTTCCCAGTCGATCGACTTGCCGAGCACCGAGGTGTGGATGCGCGCGCGCAGCTTGATCTCGGCGCCGTACGCGACGTCGAGGTAGCCGGTGCCCGGGCGGCCGGTCACCGTCGCCTGCATCGTCTCGTCCCAGCACGACGTGGTGCGCATCCCGGCGTCGACGGCGGTGTGGCCGACGACCCGGCCGGTCAGCCGCAGCTGGGCGACCGTGCCCGACGGGAACCACCCGGTGTCGCCGGCGATCTCGGCGAGGTCCGTGCCGCGCCACGCCAGGTCGGTGTCGGCGCCGGCACAGCGATCGACGTCCGCGGCGGCCGGTCCAGCGGTGAACGCGATCAGGAGCGAGGCCGCGAAGGTTTGGCGAAGCACGGTCCCTGCGAAAGCACGCGTCGTGCCCCGGTGATCGGCAGATCGTGTCGAGCGATTCCACGGACCTCCACCCAGCCCCGGCGATGACGCGCCCGGATGGCTGGTCGGGTCGCCAGATGGTCGAGAAGCCAGCGAGTAGAGGGTGTTGCACACGCCCGTGCGCAGCTGGAACGCGCGCTCCCAGGCCGCCCGGATCGCGACCCGGATCGTGACCCGGATCGTGACAGTATCCGGGCGTGAACACGCCCCTCGTGATCCTCGGCTGCGGCTACCTCGGCGACCAGCTCGCGCGGGCCGCGGTCGCCGAAGGTCGGGTCGTCCGGGTCTGTGCGCGATCGACCGGCCGGCTCGCACCACTCGGAGCACTCGGCGCCCAGGTCAAGTACCTCGATGCCGGGATGCCCAAGCAGCTCGGCCCGGCGCTGACGAGCTTGCCCGGCGCGACCGTGATCCACGCGATCCCGCCGGTGACCTCGCTGCCGCCGGGGCAGGCGATGCAGGCGGCGATGCAGGCGTCGTACGCGGCGGGCGCCGGGTGTTTCATCTACTTCAGCTCGAGCGGGCTCTACGGCGAGCAGGCCGACGACGACGCGTGGATCGACGAGGCCACGCCGCTGTCGAACGACGATCACGCGATGCTCAACATCCGCACCGATCAGAACACCGTCGCGAACAGCAGCTTCGAACGGCTGCGCACGGTGATCCTGCAGCTCGCGCCGGTCTACGGGCCAGGCCGTGGTGTGCGCGCGCGGCTGCGCAAGGGTCAGTACAAGCTCCTCGACGAGGGCCAGCACGCGATCTCGCGGATCCACGTCGACGACGTCGTGCGCGTCGTGACCGCCGCCGAGGAGCGCGCCGAGCGCGGCTCGCGTTACCTGGTCGCCGACGACGAGCCGACGACCCAGCTCGAGTACGCGACGTGGCTGTGCCAGCGCATGGATCAGCCGCTGCCACCGTCGCGCCCGATGTTCGACCCCGGCGGTCCGCGGCTCTCGCACCGCAACCGCCGCATCCGCAACGCGCGCATGAAGGCCGAGCTCGGCATCGAGCTGCGGTATCCGACGTTCCGGGATGGCGAGGCAGCGATCGAGGCTGCAGAAGCGGCCGCGACCGAGTGACCTCATGCAACCGGCAGCGCGCTCGCGCGGTCCGCACCCGGTTTGCCGCGCTCGCCGGGACGCTGCCGGTCGGCTACCGCGCGGCTACTTTGCCTTGAGCGTGGCCGCGCGCTGGTTCGCCTCGTCGAGGGTCATCTTCGAGTAGCCCTTCGACTTCGCGGCGGTGCCGTAGCGATCCCACTCCTCGGCGGAGATCGGGGCCGCCGCTGCCGCCGCGGGCGCGAGGTCGATGCCGCGCGACTTCGCGTCCTCGATCCGCCGCTGCGTGACCTGCTGGATCACCTGCAGCATCGCCTCGTCGACGGCGAACATACCGGCGGCCGGCGAGTAGTCGGCGCCGCACGAGCTCGCGCCGCCCATCACCGAGAGGCCCTTGCTCGAGCGCACGCGGAACAGGCCGCCACCGGGCACGAGCTCGTGGCCCATGCCGGTCTGCAGCGTGCCCTTGTAGATCTCGACGCCGTCCATGTTCGTCACGGTGACCGCGTTGTCCGCGAAGTACGAGAACATCCACAGCCCACCCGACGTCGTGACCGAGAAGTCGTTGTCGATGCCGCCGCCCTCGCGGCCGGTCGCGAAGTGATGCTCGGCGTAGCCCGTGCCGTTCGTCTCGAACGCGGCGACCACGACCTGGACATCGCTGTCGCTCTGCACGCGGACGTAGCGGTTGACGAGGCTCAGCGTCTTGATGCCGCGCGCCTTCACCGGGCCGGTGAACAGCGCCTTGCCGGTCTCGACGTCGGTGATCGTGACCTTCGCGTCGTGATCGAGCGCGATCACGTCGAGGTCATTCGAGCCTGCGGTGAGCGCACCGACGAACGTCAAGAAGTCCTTGCCAGCGCCGCGGCCATGGCTCGACGGCACGATGAAGCCCTGGTCGTAATAGACCTGGACGGCGACGGTGCTCTGGCTCGAGACGATCTCGAGGACCTGATTGCCGAGCTTCTTGATCACGTGGTGATCGAGCTCGAGGCGGCCGCCCGCCTGCAGCGTCTTCGAGGCGAGCACCTCCTGCGTCTTCGGGTTGCGAATGGTCACCTCGGCGGGCTCGTAGGCCCACACGACCATGCGCTCGCTACCGAGTGCGGCGCTCGAAGGTAGCTGCGTGAAGAATCGGTTCGAGCGGTAGCGGCCCTCCTGATCCTTCACGAAGTAGCCGACGACCGCGCAGCTCGATGGCGTGCCCGCGAGGATCGCCGCCTTCTTGTCGGACAGAAAGCCGAACACCCCGGCACCGGTCGGCACCGTCTTGGTCTCGCCGGTCCCGACGACGCCCTCCCAGATCGTCCCGCCCTTGCGCTGCGCTGCGGGATCCCCGAGCGCGACGATCCGGACCTTGGTGCCATCCTCGTAGCCGTGCACGACCGCCTCGGCCGCCGTGTAGAAGTACGTCGTGTACATCCGCGCGGGCTCGGCCTGCTTCGGGAGTGGCAGGGGCCGCTTCGCGACGCCGGGTCCGGGGTGGCTCACCGTCGGGGCTGGCTTCGGCGCGTCCTCCGCGCGCTTGCAGGCGGTGAGGGTGGTCAGCGTCGTCAGGAAGAGGGCGGTCGTTCGGCGCACTTGGAACCTCCGCCGCCTGCAAACGCCCGACAAAGCCTTTGGTTCTGCGTCGTGAACGACCCAAGTCTGCGGCAACGCGGGGTGTACGCCCGCTCACCAGGCGTAGCGCTTGCCCGTCCGTTGAGGAGCTCCGGCAAGCGTTAGCTGTCGCACGCCTGAGCGTCGATCGAGAAAAGGGACGCTCCACGCCACGTGTCCACCCGACGATCTCGGCCGACGAACGAGGCCGGCCGTCACGCATCGATCCGATCACGGCGCGTACGGGCGTAATCGACACCCACGCTCACTCGTACGGCGCGAATCGTGCCCGCGACCGGCGCTGCGTGTCGAGCCGCATGATCTCCGCGGGCGTGTACGCGTCGGGACCACGCAGCCTGCTACGGATGACGCCGATCACGAGCGCGCGCGCCGCCGTTCCACCCGCGACGAGCTCCGTGGGGCCATCCTCCGCACAGTCGTCCCACAGCTCGAACGCGCCCTGCTTGCGCGCGGCAACGTCGGTCGTCGTCGCCCACAGCCGGTCGAGGTGGTGCTGCGCGAGCTCGGCCGATCGCGCGAGCTGCTGGCGGCGATGGCGCTGCCCGATCGCGACGCGCTGGTCTCGTGTGCGGTCGAGGTACGCGAGCTTGACGCGCCCGTACGGATCGATCCCACGGCGCAGCATCATCTTGTCCTGGGTGTCGAGCTTCTCGGGCTTGTCCGTCATGTCGACCGAACCATCGGCGTGGACGTGCACGCGGAACGTCTCCTTGTCCGACTGGTACGTGCCACCGCCCGCGGGCTTCAGCTCCTCGGCTCGCCGCGCCTCGTTCAGCGCGCCGATCTCGGCGCGTAGCCCGGCAAGCTGTCCGGGGCTGTAGCGTTCCGCGCGCCGCAGCTGGCGTCGCACGTCCGCGATCTCGTCGCCGATTCGCTCGCCGGGGATGTCGGGTGGCGGCGGCAGCGGCTTCGAGCGAGCGAGGAAGTCGGCGAGGAACTGCCCCGATGGCCCGG
>JBKJUF010000492.1:0-3835 GCA_046590445.1 Kofleriaceae bacterium | reverse complement strand
TGCCATCACGTGCGACCCGGCGGACGAACAGTTGACCCTCGTCGCGCTCGGAGGCGATCCAGCTGACGACTGCCTCGCCGGGCCGATCGATCACGACATCGACACGGCCCACCGGCGCGCGTGCGCCTCTCGGCCCATCCACCTCGATCGGTGGAGCGAACGTCGCTCCGTGATCACTCGAGAATGCAACACGCACCGTAGCGCGCTGATCGGCGTAGGTGTACCAGGCCGTCACGAGCTCGCGCCCGTTCGCGACGACGGTCGGTCCATTGACCGGACAGCCAGCGATCTGCCAGCGGTCGCGATGCACGGCGCTCGGCGCGGACCAGTGGCCGTCGGTGCGGCGCACGATCCATGGATCGCGCAGCTCGCCGTCGTCGCGATCGCGATAGACCACGACGGGCCCGTTCTCGGAGACCGTGGCCGACGTGCTGCAGCAGTCGCAGACACGCTCCTCGATCACCTGCTCCGGCCCGATCACGTCGCCGATGTTCGCCGCGCGCAGCATCGTGGGACCGCCGCCGTTGTTCGCGCTCGCTCGGCCATCGAGCCAGACGGCGAGCACCGAATTGCCGTCGGGGATCAGGGAGACGAACCCGTGCTCGGTCGCCGTCCCATCACGATGGGGAGACCCCAGACGGCGCCAGGTTGCTCCGCCGTCCGTCGAGCGTGCGAGGACGACGTCGTACGCGTAGGCGAGCTAGGACTTCACCTTTTCCGCTCAGTGCGCGACCAACGTTCCATCGGCCTGCGCTGCCACCGACGGCACATCGGCCCAGTTGGAGACGATGCTCGGACCTTCGGTGATCGTCGTCGGCTTGCTCCACGCGTTGCCGACCAGCTTCGCCAGGCGAAGGCGGTGCGCGGTGGCCGCGTCGTCGATCGGCTCCAGCCAGGTCATCAGCACGCCGCCGCTCGTCGCGACCAGGTTCGGCGATGCGCCGCGCCCCGCAGGTGGATCGATCGACAGGGGACGGATCGCAGTCGGCGAGCGCTGCGCAGGTGCTATTGCGGCAGCAGGCGAGGGCGACGGCGGAGACGACGACGACCGGTCGCATGCGGTCACGACCACGACTGCGGTCGACAGGAAACGGAGCATGAACGCTTATACGCCGTGGAAGGAGCACGTCAGCGTGACCTTTTCGGTCACAGTGCTTGCTTCGTCCGAATATGGCCAGCGCGAACGATCAAGCGATGTCGAGCGCCGTTGTGTGTAATGGCCGGACGACCGTGACGTCATCAGGCGGAGGTTCGATTGAGTCAGCACACCCACACACCCGAGAAACCCGGCCACCCTTTGGGGCCCGGTGTCGCCGATGAATCCGGAACGAAGGATCCGGTCTGCGGGATGACGGTGAAGCCCAGCACCGCACATCGAACCGTCCACGAGGGCCGTGAGGTCCTGTTCTGTAGCGCAGGCTGCAAGGAGAAGTTTCTCGCTGATCCTGCGAAGTATCAGCAGCCGCACGCCGTGATCCCGGCGAACACCACCGAGCGCGATCCGGTCTGCGGGATGACCGTGAAGCCGACGACGCCGCATCGAGCGTCCCACGGCGGCCGTGAGGTCTTGTTCTGCAGCGCAAAGTGCAGGGACAAGTTCATCGCGGATCCCGCGAAGTACAACCAAGACGCGATCACGCCGCCATCACCCGCCGCTGTCCCAGCACCGGCGGCTCCGGGCACCGAATACACGTGCCCGATGCATCCCGAGATCGTCCGCAACGGACCGGGCAGCTGCCCGATCTGCGGGATGGCGCTCGAGCCGCGGATGCCGAGTCTGGAGCACGGTCCGGATCCCGAGCTGCGCGACATGACGCGCAGGTTCGTCCTCGCTGCGACCTTCACGTTGCCGCTCTTCGTGATCGTGATGGCCGAGATGTTCGGCGTCGCGATCCTCGGCGGACGGGCGCGGGTCTGGACCGAACTGCTGCTCGCGACGCCGGTGTGTCTGTGGTCGGCGTGGCCGTTCTATGTCCGGTTCGCGCACTCGCTGCGCAATCGTCACTTGAACATGTTCACGCTGATCGGCCTCGGGGTCGGTGTCGCGTTCGGGTACAGCGTCGTCGCTGCTCTGGTTCCCGGTGTGTTCCCGTCCGCGTTCCTCAATCGCGATGGAACGGTCAAGACGTACTTCGAGGCCGCCGGCGTGATCGTCACGTTGATCCTGCTCGGACAGGTCCTCGAGCTTCGTGCGCGCAGCCAGACCGGTGCCGCCATCCGCAAGCTCCTCGGGATGGCCGCGACGTCGGCCCGACGGATCGGAGGAGACGGCAGCGAGGAGGACGTACCGCTCGATGCCGTTCAGGTCGGAGATCGCCTGCGCGTGCGACCCGGTGAGAAGGTGCCCGTCGATGGCATCGTGCTCGAGGGTGCATCGTCGGTGGACGAATCGATGGTCACCGGCGAATCGATTCCCACCGAGAAGCAGCCGGGTGACCGCGTGATCGGGGCGACGATGAACGGCACCGGTTCCCTGGTGATCCGCGCGGACAAGGTCGGCTCCGAGACCTTGCTTTCGCGGATCGTCGCGATGGTCGCCGATGCCCAGCGCAGTCGCGCGCCGATCCAGAAGCTCGCCGATCAGGTCGCCGGCTGGTTCGTGCCGATCGTCATCGCGATCGCGATCGCGACGTTCGCGATCTGGTCGATGGTCGGTCCCGAACCGCGGATGGCGCATGCGCTCATCAACGCGGTCGCCGTCCTGATCATCGCGTGTCCATGCGCCCTGGGGCTCGCGACGCCGATGTCGATCATGGTCGCGACCGGTCGCGGCGCTTCGATGGGCATCCTGTTCCGCAATGCCGAGGCGATCGAGCTCTTGCGCCAGGTCGATACACTCGTCGTCGACAAGACCGGCACACTCACCCAGGGCAAGCCACGCCTCGTCACCGTCGCTCCGGTCGAGAGCTTCGACGAGACCACATTGCTCCGGCTCGTGGCGAGCCTCGAGCGCGCGAGCGAGCACCCGCTCGCGGCCGCGATCGTCGCAGGAGCAGCGGAGCGCAAGGTCGCGCTTGCGGACGTCACGGAGTTTGCTTCGATCACGGGCAAGGGCGTGCGAGGCGTGGTCGATGGCAAGCAGGTCGCGCTCGGCAACCGCGCGATGATGGACGAGGCGGGCGTCGAGCTGGCTCCGATCATCGAGCGGACCGAGGCCCTTCGCGCCGACGGCCAGACCGTGATGTTCGTGGCGGTCGACGGCGCCCTCGCTGGGATCGTCGGCGTCGCGGATCCGATCAAGGAGACCACGCCGGAGGCAATTCGTGCGCTCCGGGCCGAGGGGCTCCGCATCGTGATGATGACCGGCGACAGCAAGACCACGGCGCAGGCGGTCGCAAAGCAGCTCGGGCTCGACGACGTGATCGCCGAGGTCCTCCCCGAACAAAAGGCCGAGCACGTGAAGAGGCTGCAGACCGAGGGACGGATCGTGGCGATGGCTGGCGATGGCATCAACGACGCGCCGGCGCTCGCGCTCGCTCACGTCGGGATCGCGATGGGGACGGGCACGGATGTCGCCATGGAGAGCGCGGCGGTGACCCTGGTCAAGGGCGACCTTCGCGGGATCGCGCGTGCACGCCGGCTTTCCCGCCAGTCGATGGCCAACATCAAGCAGAACCTGTTCTTCGCGTTCATCTACAACGTGGCGGGCGTGCCGATCGCAGCGGGTGTGTTGTACCCGGTCACGGGCTGGCTGCTGTCGCCGATGCTCGCCGCACTCGCGATGAGCCTCAGCTCCGTCTCGGTGATCGGCAACGCGCTCCGGCTGCGCCGCTCCGAGATCGCGTGACGACCGGGCCGAGCCGTGCTGGTGCCGACAGCGGCGCATCTTTCGTGT
>JBKJUF010000451.1:0-10055 GCA_046590445.1 Kofleriaceae bacterium | reverse complement strand
GCAGCGACGGCAAGCATCTCGTAACCGCCGGCGACAACCGGCTCGCCCAGATCTGGGATCTCGAGCGCCGCAAGCTCGTGATCCAGTTCGAGGGTCATCCGTCGACGATAAGCTCTGCGGAGCTGTCACCCGACGGCCGGTTCCTGCTGACTGCAGGGCACGATGGCACCGTCAGAATCTGGGATGCGGCCTCCGCGCGTCAGCTCGCGACGGTCGGCGCGCTGACCGATGGCTACTTCTCGACGCACTTCGATCCAACAGGGACTCGCGTTGTCGTGACCTCGCATGACACCGCCAGCCTGTGGAACCTGCCGCGACATGGCTTGACCCTTCAGGAGGTGCGCGCGTTGATCGCCTGCAAGGTGCCGGCTCGCTTCCATCCACGCGAGATCACTTATCCGACGTGCGAAGAGCAGTGATAGCGCTCCTTGCGCATATTAAGCGCTAGTTGTTACTGGTCTCTCCATAGCATCCGGATTAACGCGTCTAATTTCAATAGCTTGAACAATTTCAGGTAGGCACGATAGCTGCTTACTACAGTTTATATGAAGAAGACGCCCCGCCGACCGAGCCAGACCAGGGAGCTGCCCACACAGGATCTCGACAAGGTCAGCGGCGGTAAACCGGATATTCCGAAACAACCCGATCCGAATTAACGGTTGATCGGCTGTCGAGCCTTACCCCCGCCATCGCATCCCAATCAGAGAGTCATGACAAAGCAAGTGAAGCCCAATCCGCAACCTGATCGCACCCGCACCAAGCCGCTCACGATCGAGGATCTCTCCAAGGTCGTCGGTGGTGGCCGTGCGATTCCCAAACAGCCAGATCCAAACGCGTAGCTTCCAAGACGCATCCGGTTCCGACCCTCGTCTTCACTACCATCGGCAACGGTAAATAACCCAACGCACGAGCAGTCGATCTCCGAGCCAGCCCGACGATACAATGTCGGAGCTGGCTTATAGTGCGCGCGGCATGTCGTTCGCGTTGGCTCGTCGTGAGGTGGCGTGAGCACCTACGCGGTCGTCACGTCACAACAGTCCGATGAGGACTGGGTGTTCCGTGCTGTCGATAGCACGCTGGTCATCGTCGACTCCGCGCCGCTCGCTGACGTGATCGTGATCAGCGCGGATTGTGTCGACGCGATCATCGATCACCTTCCCGCCTCGGTTGGGGTCATCGTGATCGGCGACCCGGCCTCGCCACATCCACGGGCGTTGCACGTCATCACCCGGGCGTGGCCGGACGAGCACGTCCGCACCCTGCTGCCCCGGCTCGCAACCCGCCAGCCACGCCCGCAGCCCGGGCTGCCCCCGCCGAATAACGCGACCGAGGCACGCGACGCCCAGCGCGCGATCAACGCAGCGCGCAAGCTCGCGAATGCGACCGATCTCATCGCCTGCGAGACCACGACGGTCGAGATCCTCGTCGAGCTTCTCGAGGTCGACCGCGCGTACCTCCTCTACTTCGACCCCATCGAGGGCGGGCTGTGGTCCGAGACCAAGCTGACCTCGGGTGGCGACGACCGCCGGGCCGTCGCGGGGCTCGCCGGGTTTGCGGCGCGGACCGGCATCCCGGCGCTCGCGCAGCGGGCAGGCGACGATCCGCGCTTCGTCGGCGCGATCGACGATCCGAACGGGGATCCGAGCGATCGCCTACTCGCGCAGCCGGTGTTCGCGTCCGATGGCGCGGTGCACGCGGTGTTCGTCGTCGCCCGGCGCGGCCGGCGCGCTCCCTTCGGCGATGCTCAGCTCGCGTTGATCGCGCGGTTCGCCCGGCTCGTCACGCCGGAGCTCGACCAGCTCTCGATCCAGGTGCACGCCGAGGCGATCCTCGACGATGCCATCGGTGATGACGGCCTGTTTCGGCGCGCCGCCATCGATGCGCAGGCGGTCCCGCGATGGGGCGATGTCGTCCGGGTCTCGCCGGGCTGGCTGTCGTGGGCGTACTGGTGCCTCGTCGTCCTGCTCGCCGGCAGCGTCGTCTTCATCTCGGTCGGCACGGTGTCGACCTACTCGGCAGGTCCCGCACTGATCCGCTCGAACGCGCGCACGCCGATCAACGCACGCACCGCGGGCAACATCGTCGCCGTCGAGGTCGAGCCCGGCGAGCGCGCCGACGCCGGCACCGTGATCGCGCGCCTCGACGATACCGATCAGCGCGCCACCGTGGACCGGCTCGAGCGCGAGTTCGAGACCCAGCTCCGCAATCACATGCTCGACCCCGCCGACGCCGCCGCCGATGCCGCCGTGCGCACGGTCCGCAACAACCTCGACACCGCACGCACCCAGCTCGAGCAGCGCTCGATCCGCGCGACGACCGCCGGGATCGTCGGTGACGTCCGGGTCCGCTACGGCCAGCACGTCGAGCCCGGCGACATCATCGCCTCGATCATCGACAGCGCGCAGGGGCTCGAGGTGATCGCGCTGCTCCCCGGAGAGGATCGCCCACAGCTCGCGCCCGGCATGGAGATCCGCCTCGAGCTCACCGGCTATCGCTACGCCTACCAGACCGTGCTGATCGCCAGCGTGTCGTCCGACGTGATCGCCCCCAGCGAGGCACGGCGTGTCCTCGGTGCCGAGGTCGCGGATGGCCTCGAGCTGCGCGGCCCGGTGATGCTCGTGCGCGGCAAGCTGTCCGGCACGGAGTTCACCGTCGACGGCCGCACGTTCCAGTATCACGACGGCATGCTCGGGATCGCCGAGGTCCGTGTGCGCTCCGAGCCGATCGTGTTCGTACTAATCCCGGGGACCCGGAGGTTTCGGTGAAGAGGTTTCGGTGAGCGATCCCGTGAACCCCGAGGAGAAGCTCGAGCCCGATGTCGCGGCAGCGCTGCGTCGGCTCGGTGGTCGGCGTGGCGGGCGGGTGCCATACATCCAGCAGCTCGAGGCGGCGGACTGCGGCGCGGCGTGTCTCGCCATGGTGTTGGCCTATCACGGCCGCGCGATCACGCTCGACCACGCGCGCTCCGCCGCCGGCGTCAACCGCGGCACCGACGCGACCGGCATCATGCGCGGCGCCGAACAGCTCGGGCTCCGTGGCCGCGGCGTGCGCCTCGACATCGCGGATCTCCGGTTCCTGCCACGGGCGACGATCCTGCACTGGGACTTCAACCACTTCGTCGTCCTCGATCGGGTCGGCCGCAAGACCGTCGAGATCGTCGATCCCGCGTTTGGCCGACGCGTCTTGCCGATCGAGCGGTTCACCCGCCACTTCACCGGGGTCGCCCTCGCCTTCGAGCCCGCGGAAGGCTTCGTCGCCACGCCGGCCGGTCGCAGCAAGGTCTGGCGCTACTTCCGGCAGCTGTTCGCGCAACCGTCACTGGTGCTGCGTGTGCTCGTCACCACGATCGCGCTGCGCGTGCTCGCCCTCGCGCTGCCGATCCTCACCGCGATGATCGTCGATCGGGTCGTCCCGCGCGGCGACTACGCTCTGCTCTACGTCGTCGGCGCCGGGGTCAGTGCGGTGCTCGGGTTCCAGTTGCTCGCCTCGCTGATCCGCGCGCACCTGCTGATCGAGCTGCGCACCAAGCTCGACACCAAGATGACCTTCGGCTTTGTCTCGCACCTGCTCTCGCTGCCGTACGCGTTCTTCAATCGACGCTCGGCTGGCGACCTCTTGCTACGCATCGCATCGAACACGCAGATCCGCGACCTCCTGACGTCCGGCCTGCTCTCGACGCTCCTCGACGGCGTGCTGGCGATCGGCTACCTCGCCCTGCTGCTCGTGCTGTCGCCGCCGCTCGCGCTGTTCACCGTGCTCGCCGGCAGCCTGCAGCTGATCGTGTTGCTGCTGTCGCGCCACCGCTACGCCCGGCTGACCGCGCAGGATCTCGAGAGCCAGGCGCGTGCGCAGTCGTATCTCGTGCAGATGCTCGTCGGGATCGAGACCCTCAAGATCGCCGGTGCCGAGGATCGCGCGCTCGAGCAGTGGGCGAACCTCTACATCGACGAGCTCAACGTCTCGCTGTCGCGCAGCCGGATGATGGCCGTCGTCGACTCGGTCAACTCGCTCCTGCAGGTCGCCGCGCCGCTGCTGCTGCTCGGCGCCGGCACGATCCTCGTGCTCGACGGACAGCTCAGCCTCGGCACGATGCTCGCGACGACCGCGCTCGCCTCCGGATTCCTCGTGCCACTCGCGAGCATGATGCAAAGCGCGATGCAGTTGCAGATGCTCGGCAGCTACGTCGAGCGCATCGATGACGTGCTCGCGGCCGAACCCGAGCAACGCCGCAGCGGGACCGTCGCGCCGCCGCGCCTGACCGGCGAGATCGAGGTCCACCACGTCTCGTTCAAGTACGGCCCGAACGATCCGCTCGTGGTCCGCGACGTCAGCCTGCGCGTGCCGCCCGGCTCGACGGTCGCGATCGTCGGCCGTTCGGGCTCCGGCAAGTCGACCCTGGCCGCACTGCTGCTCGGGCTGCACCGACCGTCCGAGGGCCGCATCATGTTCGACGGCTACGACCTCGCCGAGATCGATCACAAGCTGCTGCGCCAGCAACTCGGCATGGTGCCGCAGGCGCCGTTCATCTTTTCGGGCTCGATCCGCGCGAACATCGCGCTCACCGATCCCTCGCTGCCGCTCGATCGCGTGGTCGGCGCCGCGAAGCGAGCCGGGATCGACACCGACATCCGCCAGATGGCGATGGGCTACGAGACGATCGTCTCCGACGGCGGCTCGACCCTGTCGGGTGGCCAGCGCCAGCGGCTCGCGCTCGCCCGCGCGCTCGTCCATGATCCGGCCGTGCTGCTGCTCGACGAGGCAACGAGCTCGCTCGACGCGACCACCGAGCGAACGGTCATGGAGAACCTGCGCGAGCTGCGTGCGACCCGGATCGTGATCGCGCACCGGCTGTCGACGATCGTCCGCTCCGATCAGATCGTCGTGATGCACGAGGGCCGCATCGTCGAGGTCGGCACCCACAGCGAGCTCGTCCGCAAGGGCGGCGCATATGCGGCGCTCGTCGTCGACCAGACCTTCACCGTGGAGGCTCGGTGAGCCGGCGGGTCGTTACCATGGCGCGCGCCACGGCACTCGCCACGCTAGCCGCCACGCTGCTCGGGTGCGGCACCGAGGACATCCGCCCGCAGCTGCCGCCGCCGGATCCGGTGCGGACCTCGCCGCGCGACGCGGCGGTCGTGGCCGATGCCGGGTCTTCGGTGTTCACCGGCGTGCTGACCGCGGCCGAGTCCGTCGACATCGCGCCGCGGGTCGCCGCGTTGATCGCGGCGGTCCACGTGGGCGTCGGCGACCGCGTCACCGAGGGGCAGATCGTCGTCGAGATGGATCCGATGGAGCTCCGCGAGGAGCTCCGCGCTGCCGAGGCTGCGCGGTCCGCCGCGTCGGCCGCGTACAAGCAAGCGATCGTCGATCTCGAGGACGCACGCCGCAAGCTCGTGCTCGAGACCAAGGCGGTCAACGCTGGCGTCAGCCCGTCGCAGAACCTCGACGAGGCTCGGCTCGGCGTGAAGCGCGCGCAGGCCGTGGCAGAGCGCGTTCGCTCGACGCAGGCCGCCGAGGCCGCGCGCGCGCAGACGGCGAAAGATCACGTCGGCAACGCCAGCCTGCGTGCGCCGTTCGCGGGCACCGTGGCGATGCGTTACCGCGACGCCGGCAACCGCGTCGAGGCCGGCGCGGCGGTCCTGCGGATCGTCGGACACGGCAGCATGCGCCTGCGCTTTGCGGTGCCGCCGCAGCTTGGCCGGACGATCACCGTCGGCACGAAGGTCACCGCGACCGTCGAGACCGTGCCCAACCCGATCACCGCAACCGTCAAGCAGGTGTCGCCGGCGATCGATCCCGCGTCCGGCATGATCATCGTCGAGGCCGAGCTCGAGGGCACCACCGGCGCCGAGCTCCAGGCCGGACTTGCCGCGACCGTTCGCCCGTAGCGTTCGCGTCTTTCGTCGCCGGCGTTGCGGGTGTCGCGCCTTCCCGCGGTCAGCGTCGCGCCTTCCATGGATCGATCAGGTCGATCCCGCAATCCTCGAAGTCCGCGATGTTTCGCGTCGCGAGGTCTGCGTCGTTCGATCGAGCGATCGCCGCGATCTGAGCATCGAATGCGGCGATCGGACGGCCCGCGCGGCGACGTGTGGCAGCAATCGTCGCATACGCTGCGGCGGCATCACTGCCGAACCCGAGGATGCGGCTGGCGAAGTCGCGCTCGAACATCTCATCGGCCGCCGTGGCGATCGCATCGCGGCGTTTTCCTTTCGGCAGCAGCAGGATGCCGTGGAGGATCTCCGCCTGCGTGACGCTCGTGGTGTACAGACTCGTTGCGGCCTTGCTGTTCACCCAGAGGACGACCGCGGTGGAGGGTGTTCCGCGCATCAGCTCCGAGATGACATTCGTGTCGAGGACGATCATCGCGGTCTTGGCGGTGAGCGCGTCGGCTCGCGAACTGGCAACTCGAGCTCGATACCTCCGGCGGTCCGGAATCGACGCTGGATGGAGTCGGCAAGCCGCGTGGTGCTCGCTGATCCCTCCGCGATCGCGGATCGCAAGATCACGCGGGCCTCTTCTTCCATGGAGCGACCATGATGGGCCGCGCGAACCCGAAGACGTTCCTTGAGGTCAGGATCGAGATCGCGGATCGTGATGCTGGCCATGCATTCAATGATGGCACCGCCATCGTTGCTGTCAAGCTGGGGTGCCGCCCGCGGTCGCGCCCACCGAAGCCGCGGCGCGGTCTCAGTGGTTGCAGTCGGGGCCGTGGACGTGGCCCTCGTGGGCCTCGCCTTCCGACACGCCTTCCGACACGCCTGGCAGCGGCGTGCCGGGCTGCGACAGCGTCTCGACCTCGGTAACCGTCGCCTGCTCGACGAGGTACTTCAGCACCTTGTCCTGACGCAGCGAGTACGTGACGTTGTCGATCCGACCGTCGCGTTGCCACTCGGCACGCAGCTTCGCGGGCGCGATGTTGCGGGCCTTGGCGGTCTCCTCGACGTGCTTGTTGAGCTCCTGATCGGTGACCGCGACGTTTTCCTTGTCGGCGATCGCCTCGAGCAGCAGCTGCCCGCGGACCTCGTCGGCGCCCTGCGGCCGCATCTTCTCGCGCAGATCGTCGGTGAGACCCGCCGTCGGATCCTTGCGGTCCGGCTTCATGCCGAGCATCTGGCGGAGCCGCTGGTACTGCATCTCGACCGCGCGCTCGACGAGCGAGCCCGCGACCGGGATCTGGTTCTTCTTGACAAGCTCGCGAAGCACGCCCTCGCGCGCCTCGCGATCGATCGTCTCGTTCTCGCGATCCTCGAGCTCCTTGCGGAGGGCCGCGCGCAGCCCGTCAAGCGTGTCGGCCTTGCCGGTGTCCTTCGCGAACTCGTCGTCGAGCGCGGGGACTTCCTTCGCGCGGACCTCGAGGATCGTGAACGTCAGCTCGGCCTTGTGACCGCGGATCGACTCGTCCTTGTAGTCCTCGGGGATCTGGAGCTCGAGCTTCTGATCTTTGCTGTCGAGCGGGATCCCGAGGAGCGCCTGGCGCATGCCCGGCAGCGGCTCGCGCTCCTCGTCGTCGAGATCGACCGCGAACTGCGGCTGGTTGATCTGGTGCTCGCCGATCGTTCCGCTGACGCTGAGGCCGACGATATCGCCGGCGGCGGTGACCTCGCGGCCTTCGATCGGGCGCAGCTCGGTGTGCTCGCGGCGCAGCGCGGCCAGCGCTTCGTCGACGGCCGTCTCGGGGATCGTGAGCTTGCGCTTCTCGATCGCGAGGCCCTTGTAATCCTGTGGCGTGACCTCGCCACGCACCTCGATGATCGCGGCGAACGTGAAGGGCTGGCCCTTCTTGATCGCGGCTGCCTCCTCGACGCGCGGCTCGGCGACAGCCGCGAGCTGGTGCTCCTGGTTTGCGCGGAAAAACGACTCGCGCACGAGCTCGTAGGCGACCTCGGCATTCACGCGCTGGCCGTAGACCTGCTCGAGCACCGGGCGGGGCACCTTGCCCTTGCGGAATCCCTTGAGGGCGACGCCCTTGCCGAGCTCCTTGTAGGCATTCCCGAGCCGCTGGCTCACGGTCTCCCACGGGATCTCGACGAACATCTTCTTCTCGACGGGCGAAACGTCTTCGATGCGTACCTGCATGGCGGCAGGCGGGCTTACCACAACCGGCTCGTAACCGGAAACGCGGGCGGCTATCTGCGGAGCCGGTATGTCGGTTCGTTGCCGTGCGGCTCGCCGGGCTCGACGAGGTCGAGGCTGTAACTCTCGAGCTTGCGCGTCAGCTCTTCCATGAAGCTCACGGCGTCGGCGATATCGACCATCTGCCCGATCGTCCGGGCGGTCAGCTCGCCATCGCCGAGCGCATTGAGCACGCGTCGTTCCGCCGGATCGATATGAAAGTCCTGGGGGACGATGCGATCGACGAGCCGTCCGAGCCGTGCCGAGACCTGAGGCGTCAGGCCGAGCCGCACGACCGCCGATTGCGCTCCCGAGCCCGACGTGTAACCGAGCGCGGTGCCACGGTTGCCGCCGACGGGTGGCTGGCGGGTCCGCGAGCGGGAGCGCTGGAGCGGCGCGGTGCGGACCTCGGGGTTGGATGGCGCGCCGACCGGGTGCGGTGCAGGCACGTGATGCACGACCTGCATCTGCGGCACGAAGGTTGCCGGCTGGGCGTGCGGGATCCGTGCGGCTCCGGCGGTCGCGACGTGCTGGACCTGCGGCGTATGGGCGTGAACATCGGGGCGCTTCGGCAGGATCCGCGGTGCGCCGGGACCCCAGTTCGCCGTGGGCTCGCGGTCGAACGTCGGTTCCTCGTCGGCGAGCCGCGGCGGATTGCCCTTCGAGCCCGCGAGCCGACGCGCCGCGGCCTCGAGCTGCGCCTTGATCTCCTGTGCGCGGCCATCGGAGGGCTCGCCGACGTGGATGCCCCACGAACCGTTGAGGTCGATGCCGGCGGGCCCGATCGCGAGCTCGATCCCGTGGAGCGTGATTGTCGGCCGGGTCTGGTCGCGGCTCTCGGCGTACGCGCGCATCAGCACGCGTTGCTCGGCCCACTGCTCGGCGATCGCCATCACCGATCGATAGTGACTGGGCGGCGAGGCAGGGCTGCGCAGCCAAACATCGACGATCCGGATCGACGCCATTTCAGTCCCGCGACCATCTTATCCGAGTCCTCGCGTTCGTGGCACGCTGCCGTGACATGGATGCCGGTTGGACCCGCCTCGCCGATCGCGTCGTGCTCGCGGTCGCGCTGGCCCTACTCGTCGCCGGCGCGGCCGGCGGCCCGGGCTGGCTGGCGTCGTCGAGCGATGCGGTGCTCGCGACCCAGCTCGAGCGCACGGCGAGCGCTCCGCTGTTCGGTCTCCTCGCGAGCGTCGCCGGTGCCCTGCCCGTCGGCGAGCCCGGGTTTCGCGTCGCGCTGCTCGCAGCCGTGCTCGGCGCGTTCGTCCTCGTCGGCGTGCTGCGCGCTGCGCGGGCACTGCTGCCGCGCGACCCGCTCGCCGGCGCTGCCGGGCTCCTGCTGCTCGTGCTGGCGCCAGCGTTCCGCGACGCTGCAGGCTTCGCCGGGCCGTCGACGCTCGCCGCGTGTGGCGCGGTGTGGAGCCTGGTCCATGCCGTCGAGCATGCCCGCGTCCCGTCGGCGCGTCGCGCGATCGCCGCGATCGCGTCTGCTGGCGTGGTGATCGGGGCCGCGCCGTGGCTCGGCACGGTTGGCATCCTCGTGCTGCTGGCGTGGCTCGCGCGTACCACGTCGCGTGCGCTGCTCGTCGGTGCCGTCGGCGTGCTCGGAGCGCTCGCGGTCGTGCTGTGGATCGGTGCCCTCGGCCGGCTGCCCGATCCGACGCCCAGCCTCGTCGGCATCATCACCGCCACTGGGCGGGGCGCGACCGCCGTCTTGCTGGGAGCCGGGCTCCTCGGTGTCGGGTTCGCGGCGGCCACCAGGCTACCCGCCGCGCGCGCCCTCGCGATCGCCGTCGTGCTCGCCGCCGGCCATGCGATCGTGGTCGATCACGATCCGACCGTGCTGCTGGCGCTGCTCGCCATCGGCTGCGCGGTGATCCCGAGCGCGGTCGTGCGTGTCTTCACGGGCGGGCCCCGCTCGCCAGCCTCCGCTGGCTCGC
>JBKJUF010000174.1:0-9802 GCA_046590445.1 Kofleriaceae bacterium | reverse complement strand
AACCTCGGCCAGTGGCTGCTCGAAGCCGCGCGCGTCGCCTCCGGTGGCGGCGCGTTCGTTGGCCACATCGGCGGCTCGGACTTCATCGCGATCATGGCTCCGGAGCACTGCGAGCCGTTCCTCGCACACGCCGAGGGCACGTTCGACGCCAAGCGCTCGACGTTCCCGGGCGAGACCGGCGCGCTCGCGATGGTCGCCGCGATCGTCAACACCGAGGGGCTCACGCTCAACACCGGGGCCGACGAGCTCGGCCGCCGCCTGGGCAAGGCGATGAAGCAGGCCAAGGCCGGCGGCAAGACCGCTCACGTCGCCTGGTCGCCCGGCTAGCTTTGGGCACCGAGGGTCCGCACGACACGGATCCTGCCGTCGCCGATACCAGGGCGTCGGATGTCGCGTCGACCGAGAAGCTAGCGTCGACCAGAGCGCCACGGTCGGTGCGCAGCGGCGACGTGCTCGGGCGCTACGAGCTCGCCGAGGAGATCGGCGAGGGCGGGATGGCGACGGTATTCCGCGCGCGCGATCGCGAGCTTCGCCGGGAGGTCGCGGTCAAGGTCCTGTTCCCGCACCTCGCGCGGCGTGCCGAGATCGTGCGGCGGTTCCATCGCGAGGCGCGCGCGGCCGCCGGGCTCGAGCACGCGAACATCTTGCGGATCTACGACGTCGGCGGTGGCGAGCCAGCGGGGGGAGCCAGCGGCGAGCCAGCGGGGAGAGCCAGCGGCGAGATCGATCCGCCGTACATCGTGATGGAGCTGATCCGCGGACGCACGCTGCTCGAGGAGATCGAACAGCACGGCGCGATGCTCGCCGAGATCGTCGCCTGCATCGGTGCGCTGCTCGCCGAGGCGCTCGCTGCCGCGCACGCCGCGCTGATCGTCCATCGCGACATCAAGCCATCCAATGTCTTGATCGCGCCGGGCGGCCGACTGCTGCTCGCGGACTTCGGCGTCGCGCGGCTCGAGACCGAGACGTCGCTGATCACCCGCACGGGCGCCCTGCTCGGGACGCCGGCGTACATGAGCCCCGAACAGTCGACGGGCGACATCGCGACGGCGAAGAGCGATCTGTACTCGCTCGGCGCGACGCTGTACCAGCTCGCGACCGGGGCGCTGCCGTACAGCGGGAGCCCGGCGAAGGTGATGAGCCTGATCGCGTCGGGCATGCTGGTCTCACCGGTGCGGCGTCGCGCGGCGGTCGGCCCCGATCTCTCGAAGCTGATCGAGCGGCTGATGGCCATCGAGCCCGAGGGGCGGCCGGCGAGCGCCAGCGTGATCGCTGGCGAGCTGCGCGCGCTCGCGGTCGCAGGCGGGCTCGGCGATCCGACCGACGAGCTGGCCGCGTACTTCGCGGATCCCGCGGGGTTCGTGAAGACCTGCACGCCGAAGGTCGTGACCGCGGTCGTCACCGCCGCGGAGCGCGCGATCACCGAGGCCCGGCTGCCGCGCGCGATCGCGCTCGCCGATCGCGCCAGCGCGCTCGCGCCCGACGATGCTGCGGTGACGACGCTGGTCCGGCGGGTCACCGAGGGCGGTCGCGCCTCGCGGCGGCGCCGGCTCGCGCTGATCGGGCTCGCGACCGGCGCGCTCGCCGCCGGCGGGACCGCGCTCGGGATGCAGCTCGCGGGCTCGGACGGCGAACCGGAGGCTCCGCTCGCCATCGCCGATGCGCGCATGGCGGATGCGAATCGCGCGGCCGACGCGATGTCGGCGATCGACGGCGACGTCGATCCGCTCGACGCTGGGCCGCTCGACGCCGGACCGCGCGATGCCGCGATGGCGGACGCCGGGCCGCGGCCGCGCGACGCCGGGCCGGTGCGGCTCGCCGCGGTCGATGCGCGCGTCGCCGATGCGGCGGGGTCGATGATGACGCAGCCAACCGATGCACCGCCCGCGGATGGACCACCGCCCGTCGACGCGCCGGCCGAGAGCGCCACGCTCGTGGTCACCAACGACACCTGGTGTGACGTCACGATCGACGGCGTCGCGCGCGGCAAGATCAACCCGACCCGCAGCTTCACCGTCCCCGCGGGTCCCCACGTGGTCGTCTGCGAGCAGCCGAACATCCCCGGGCACCGGTGGTCCCGCGACGTCGAGGTGCTCGCGGGCAAGCTCGCGACCGCGAAGGGCGACATGCTCGCAGCCGTCGAGGTGACGATCGAGGTCGACGACATCACGATCGGCGACATCGGATATTCTCGCGGGCTGGTGGCGCGGCTCAAGCCGCGGCGCTACCCGGTGCAAGTCGGCGGTAGGCCCGCCGGCTACCTCGACATCCCTCGGGTCGCGCGCTGCCGCGTCCGGGTCGATGCGGGCAAGGTCGTCTGCGATCCGTGAGCGGACCCGAAAGCGAGACAATGGTGTCGCGATCCGCCCTGGATCTTCGGCGGCAGGATGCTGGTGATTCGATGACTTGCAAGTGGCAAGATGGTTGCACGAGGGAACTGCCGTGGGACATGCCGTGAGCATCCGGAAGGCGAGCATCGCGGCCGTCGTATGCGCCACCAGCATCGGGGCGGCTGGCTGCTTCTACGTCGACGCGATCAACCAGCGGCCGTCGCTCGACATCAGCGCCGACTCGACCGATCCCATCCATCGTGGTGACACCGTCACGCTTCGCGCGATTGCCTACGACCCCGACGATCACGGCGTCGAGTTCGCGTGGCGCGTCTACGCGTGCACCGACGCGAGCGTGTTCGCAGATTGCGACGCCGATCCCGTCATCACCGGCACCGCCGAGGACCTCACGTTCGAGGTGCCGCGGCTGCGCGCCGATCCCGATGGCGGCGGCCCGGCGGTCGCCGTGCCCGTGCGATCGATGCGCGCGGTGCTCGAAGGTACCGACGACCACGGCGCCCGGGCGAAGCCGACCGATCAGCTGCTGCTGTCGATCGTCGATCACCTGCCCGAGGTCACCGAGATCCGCGTCGTCAGTAACTACGGCTTCGTGATCGGCACGCCGGTCGATCTGTTCTCGAGCTACCGCGACGGTGATGACGAGCTCGCGGCGCTGGCGCCCGAGTGGAAGGCGTACTCGCCGGCCAATGTCGAGTTCACGCTGACCGATCGCGTGGTGCCGCAGGATGATCCGCTGGTGCGCCAGATCGGCCGCCAGCTGCTGCCGACCGCGATCGGCCCGTGGGACGTCCGGTTGACGGTCCGTGACCCGCTCGCGCACGCGACCGAGAAGTCGACGATCGTCACCATCGTCGAGGACAAGCCGCCGTGCGTCGTCACGCTGCCACCGCTACCGCCGCCGGTCGGGCAGGTGCTGGTGGTCGACGAGCCGACGCTGTTCCAGATCCAGGTCGACGACGATCTCGATCGGTGGCCGCCGACGGGCGATCCGATCCGCCAGCTGCCGACGTTCGCGTGGTCGATGCGCGCGGGCACCGGCACCCGCCAGCTGATCTCCGGCGCGAGCGGCAACAGCGTCGCGTTCGATCCCGACGCGTTCGTGCCCGGCACCGTCGTCGAGCTGCGCGTCGAGATCGCGGATCGCAAGCAGACCGCGCTGGCCTGCGCCGACGGCGATCCGACGTGCTCGGTGATCTCGACGAGCTGTCTGCAGCGCCAGACCTGGCGCCTGGAGGCCCGGTGAGTCGCCCGGTGAGTCGATCGATGCGTGCAGCGATCACGCGCAGGGCCGGCCTCGCGATCGTGGTCGGCCTCGCCGCGTGCGGGGGCGGCGAGTACAACGGCGACGTCACGCCCGATGGCGGTACGAACAACGACGCCAATCCCGGCTGCACGGTGTTCCTGACGTTCGACCCGCCGATGGGCGTCGCGGGCAACCAGATCCGCGCGATCGCGAACGTGATCAACGCGAGCGGCGTGCTCTCGTACACCTGGGAGATCCGGTACGCGAACAACCTCGTCGTGTTCCAGCCGGCGCAGGCCGATAACTCGCAGGTGATGTTCGCGGCGCCGGACGCCGGCGTCTACTCGGTGTTCGTCGCGGTCGACGCGCCGGGGCAGAACTGTCCGACCGACCAGAACGGCTACAACGTCATCTCGCCGAACAGCAACTCGATGCAGGTGCGGCTGCGCGTCACCCCACCGGCCAACACGTCCGCGCCGCCGCAGGAGCGGCTCTACCTCGTGAGCGGTGGCGCCGGCACGACGCTCAACAGCGTCCCCGTCGATCCCGGCGTGATCGCGACCGGCAACGTGCGCGCCGGGACGACCGACGTCCCCGCGTACCTCCGGTTCATCCCGCTCGGCTACCGCGACGCGTATGTCGAGACGTTCACGACGAGCGCCGGCGCGTTCTCGGCACGCGTGCTCAACGTCGCGCATGACGTGCTGGTGGTGCCGACGATCCCGGGGTTCGCGCCGCGGCTCGTCACCAACTGGTTTCCGGGGACGACGCTGATCGCGGCGACCGCAGGCACCACGGTATCTGGCTTCGTCGCCGGCCCAGGTGGCGTCGGCCTCGACGGCGCCAAGGTCCAGATCACCGTCGACGGTGTCCCGTCGACGCTCGCGACCACCACGAACGGCAACTTCACCGTGCGCTCGATCGCGAGCGCGAACGGCGAGGCCATCGTCGACGTCACGCCGCCGCCGGCATCGGGGTTGCCGCGGATCTCGGCGACGTCGAGCGCGCTGAACCTGTCCACCGCGGTGCAGGTCCAGTACGCGAACATCGCGCTGCGCGACCTCGCGGGCGTCACGGTCCAGCGCGCAGCCACCGCGGTCCCGAACGCGCAGGTGATCGTCGTCGGCACGCTCGCGAATGCGGCCACGGTGACCACCGGTGCAACGACGGTCCCCGCGAGCGGCGTCGTGCGTGTCGCAGCGACCGCCAACGCGAGCGGCCAGCTGCCGGCACGGCTCGCACCTGCCGCCCCGCTGTTCGCGGTGACCACCGTGGCCGCGGGCGATCTCGCGGTCACCGGCATCGACCTGACCGCCGCGGTGCCGTCGCAGATCGACGCGCCGGCGATGACCACCGTGACCTCGCAGATCAAGAAGCCCGACCTCGCCCCGGTCGCCGAGGCGGTCTTCGAAGCGATTCCGATCGGGCCACTCACGCTCGCCGGCGTCGGCGCGATCCGGGTCGCGTCGCGCGCGGGTGGCGCGGTGACGATCGCGCTGCCATCGGGTGGGCGCTACGACATCCGGGTCTCCGATCCGCAGGGACGGGGCGCGGTCGAGCGCGAGCCCAACCTCGCACCGTCGGCGATCGCGGCCGCGTACACGCTGAAGCCCGCGCTGCGCGTCCTCGGCCAGCTGCAGCTCCAGGGCGCCGGCAGCCCGGTCGGCAACGCGACGGTGCAGATCATGTGCACCGAGTGCAGCGGTCTCGATCGCAGCCGGCCGCTTGGCGAGGCGTCATCGACCAGCGGTGGTGCCTTCGACGTCGCGATGCCCGATCCGGGCACGCAGTAGCCGTACACTTCCTCATGCTCCGGCCGGTTCTCCATGTTGTCTGCTCCTTCGTGCTGCTCGTGGCGCTTGCCCTCGCTGGCGCGCGCGGCGAGGCCCGCGCCCAGCCTGCCAGTGCGATCGCGCTGCTGCCGCTCGACGCCGACGCCAGGCTCGAGATCTACGGCCAGCCGGTCGCCAGCGAGATCGCGCGCGCGCTGGTCGCGGGTGGCGTCGATGTTGTCGTGGTGGGCCCACGGATGCTCGTGCCCGACCACGCGAAGCTCATCGTCGATGGGACGATCAAATCGGAAAAAACCAGCGTCGTCCTCACGATCCGGGTCCGAAACCCGAGCGACGGCAGCGTCTTGCATTTGGTGACCTCGACGGCGCCGACGCTCGCGAACATCGATCGCGCCGCCGCCGAGCTCTCGAGCCGCGTGCTGCCGTTCGTGCGCGACAAGCTGCTCGCGCTCGCCGCCCAGGCAGCACCCGCCGGTCCATCGCGCGTTCCGATCGCGCCTGCGCAGCCCGGTCCGAGCGCGCCGCGGCTGGCGACCAAGCCCGTCCTCGTTGCCGTAGGCGTCGGGGCATCGGCGGCGGCGACCGTCGAGCCGCTGCGCGCGGCGCTCGTGATCGCGGCACCGGCCTGGGTCCTCGCGCACGAGCGCCCGGCGACGGTCGTCGATGCCGCGGCGCTCGCGCGGACCACGGCGACGAAGACGGTCGCCGAGAGCGCCGCCGATCGCGCGCTCCTCTTCGAGGTCCTCGAGTACCGCGTGACCTCCGGCGTCGTGCCGCTCGCGCGCGCCCGGGTCCGCGTGCGGATCGCCGGATCCAGTGCGATCGTGTTCGACCGTATCGTGGTCACCGATACCGTCGTTGGTGATCGCGAGATGTCCGCGGCAGCGCTTGCCGAGCGCGTCGCGCGCGAGGTCCTCGCGATCGCGCGGCCCCACGTCCGGCGCCAGGTGGTCGGATGGCCGTGATCGGCATCCCGGCGCGTGCTGTGGTCGCCAGCTTCGCGCTGGTGTGCGCGCTGGTGTGCGCGCTCGCGAGCGCCGCGCTGGCCGAGCCGACGCGTGCCGAGGTCCTGCGCGACGGGAACGCTGCCGCCGCCCAGGGCGATTGGCCGCGCGTGACCGCGCTCGTCGACCCGCTGCTCCGCGGTCAGCTCCCTGCCGCGGATCTCGCGGAGGCGCACCGGCTTGCCGGCATCGCCGCGTACTTCCAGGATCGGCGCACCGACGCCGACGCGCACTTTCTCGCCTACCTCCGGATCGAGCTCGACGCGCGCCTCGATCCCGCACTCTATCCGCCGGACCTCGTGCTCGCGTTCGAGAACGTGCGATCCCTGCACGCCGCCGAGCTCCGCGCGCGCCGGCCGAAGCCGCGGAGGTACTGGCTGCTGAACCTGCTGCCGCCGGGTGGTCAGATCCAGAACGGTGATCGCACCAAGGCCTACGTGTTCGGCGGCCTGCTCGGCGCGTTCGCGATCAGCAACGTCACCTCGTATCTCGTGCTGCGCTCGTGGTGCACGCAGGTCTCGGGCAGCGGCGGCCCGAGCGCGACGTGCGACGACGGCGAGGACCGCGCGAAGAGCGCAAGTTCTTTGCGAGCGCTCAACATCGTGAGCGGCATTGGCCTGATTCTCACGTACGGCATCGGCGTGTACGACGGTGTATCGGGCTATCGGCGTCGTGAGTCCATGCAGCCGTTTGTCGCCCCGACCACAGGTGGCAGCGTCGTCGGTGTCACCGGATCTTTCTGATCCAGACTCGTGTGACGACGTTCCCCTACACGAATTCGGGGGCTGTGGCCCATGGCCGGCTCACCACGCGACACCGATCGTCGAGGTGTCCTGTCGCCTGCACCCCACGGCGTATGCCCCCCTTCTTCATTGTGATCCGAGAAAAGACTCAGATACGATTCGACTGAGTGAGGCAGCCGGTCCCCTTCGGCAAATATTTGCTGCTCGACCGCATCAGCGTCGGCGGCATGGCCGAGGTCTTCAAAGCCAAGAGCTATGGCGTCGAAGGCTTCGAGAAGATCATCGCGATCAAGCGGATCTTGCCGACGATGGGGGAGGACCGCGACTTCATCAAGATGTTCATCGACGAGGCGAAGATCGCCGGGCAGCTCGCGCACGCGAACATCTGTCAGATCTTCGAGCTCGGCCGGATCGACGGCTCGCACTTCATCGCGATGGAATACATCTGGGGCAAGGACCTGCTCCAGATCCAGAACCGGCTCCGCAAGATCAAGCAGGCGATGCCGGTCGCGATGGCCTGCTTCTCGATCGCGAAGGTCCTCGAGGGTCTCGACTACGCGCACCGCAAGCGCGATCCGCTCGGTCGTCCGCTCGAGATCGTGCACCGTGATTGCTCGCCGCAGAACGTCCTCGTCTCGTACGAGGGCGAGGTCAAGGTCATCGACTTCGGCATCGCGAAGGCGACGTCACGCAACTCGCGCACGATGGCCGGCGTCCTCAAGGGCAAGTTCGGCTACATGTCGCCCGAGCAGGTGCGCGGCCTGCCGCTCGATCGGCGCAGCGACATCTTCGCGATCGGCACGATGCTCTACGAGTGCCTGACCGGCGATCGCCTGTTCCAGGGCGAGACCGACTTCTCGACGCTCGAGAAGGTCCGCAACGTCGACATCAAGCGACCTCGCGAGATCAACCCGAACATCCCGGAAGCCGTCGAGCGCGTGATCATGAAGGCGCTCGCGAAGGACGTCGACGAGCGATACCAGTGGTGCAGCGAGATGCTGGCCGACCTCCAGCAGTTCCTGATGAGCCAGGAGGTCGTGTTCACCGCGAAGTCGCTGTCGGGCTGGCTCAAGGAAGTGTTCGCCACCGAGATCGATCGCGAGCGTCAGCAGCTCGAGCAGTACAAGCGAGTCGGCCGCGATGGCCTGATCGCAGGTGTGCCCGCCGCGGCCGCGAAGCTCGATGTCGTCAAGACGCTCGGCGAAGCCGGTATGCCCGAGGGCGACGCGACCCAGCTCGGTGGACCGAACTTCGACGAGCTCGAGCAGGCGGTTTCGGTCGGCGCCGCGCCGCAGGTCGGACCTGCGCCGGGCTCCCCGGCATCCCGGCCACCGGCCGCCGCCACCGCGGCCGACGACGACGATCCCCAGGAGTTCGGCGACGAAGCGCCGACCGAGGTGTTCGGCGAGGCGGAGGCCAGCAGGGTCCTCGCCGAGGCCAGGGCAGCCACGCCCGGGCCTCGCGTACCGTCCTCGCAGGGTAACCGCACCCCGTCGAACGTGCCGGCACGTCCCAACAGTCCGACGCAGCGCCCTGTCGAGCAGGCGCACGCCAGTCCTGGGATGCCGTCCTCGGCGATGCAGACGCCAGCACTGACGAACGGATCCCCGAGGGCGGCAGATCCGACAGTCAACTACGTCGCACCGCAGGCATCACCGCAGCAAGGCTACGCGGCCCAGGTCTACGGCTCGCAGCCGGGCGCGCAGGGCACGCCAAACACGATGCCGGTCTCGCCCGGTCAGCCGCTCAACGCGGTCGCGCCACCGGGTCAGCCGCTCGGCAGGACGTTGATGGGCGCGGCGCCACCGCCGGGGGTGCCGAACTACTCGCAGGGCTACCCGCCATCACAAGCCGGAGCGGGGCAGCAGGGCGGGCAACACCCGGGACTGCAGTCGTCCCAATACCCGGGCCAGTCGTCGGGCCCGTACTCGGCACAACACGCGGGCCAGCCGCCGTCGGCGTACCCGATGTCGCAGCAGTATCCGTCGCAGCCGCAGATGGGCGGGTACGGATCACAGGTGCCGGCCGGCCACCTGATGTCGGGCCAGATGCCGTCGTCGATGGGCTACGCGCAGTACGGCAACAGCGCGGCTGTCGACTCGACGGTGCCCGTCGTACCCGAGGGCAAGAAGAAGTCATCGATCGGACGTGACATCGCGATCGGCGTGGCGATCGCTGCGCTCGTGCTCGGCGGCTTCCTCATCGTGAAGTTCTTTGTGCTCGACAAGTCCGGTGATGTGGCCGCCACCACCACGACGAGCTCGTCGATCGCGACGCTCCGGCTCGCGATGCCGCCCGGGATCTCCGCCGAGCTCTACGTCGACGAGAAGAAGATCGCCGCGGTCAGCGACAAGCACGAGATCCCGGTCAACGCCGGTCTTCGCAAGGTCAAGCTGCTCGGTCCGAACGGCGCACGCTGCGAGCAGGAGATGAAGCTCGCAGCGGGCAAGGTGACGACCGTCGAGTGCATCATGTATCAGGGCAGCGCGACCGCCGGTAGCGCCAGCGCGGGCAGCGCGACCGCCGGTAGCGCCAGCGCGGGCAGCGCCGCGGTCGGCGCTGGTTCCGCCGACGCCGCGACCGACAAGGCGGCGACCGACAAGGCGGCGACCGACAAGGCGGCGACCGACAAGGCGGCGACCGACAAGGCGGCGACCGACAAGGCGGC
>JBKJUF010000150.1:0-12235 GCA_046590445.1 Kofleriaceae bacterium | reverse complement strand
GCTCGTGACGATCACGATGCGATCGCCGGCGACCGCGCGCGCGCGTCGCACCGCCGCAGCGAGCAAGGTCTCGCCACCGGGGCCGATCGGCAGCAGCTGCTTGGGCCTCGCGCGCCGGCTCGCCGGCCACAGTCGCGTGCCGCTGCCACCGGCCAGGATGATCGCGTGTCGCACGAGTCGCATCGTGGCATGCCGCGCGAACCGTGTGGTACGCCGACCGCATGAAGCGCGCTGCCGCGATCGCCGGGTTGTTGATCCTCGTACCTGGCCTCGTGACCGGCGTGGTCGCTGGCTGTGGCGGGACCAAGGCGCCGCCGGCATCCGCACCGGACCAGGCGCCGTTGCCACCGCTGGCGGGAGCTGAACCTGCGCCGCCCTCCACGCCGCCCGCGCCGCCGATCGCGCGTGGCAATCCACGCTCCGATCTGATCCCGCGCAACCTCTTGTTCGGTGACCCGGAGCGCGCCGCGCTGCGGATCAGCCGCGATGGCAAGTGGCTGTCGTGGCTCGCGCCCAGCGACGGTGTCGTCAACGTGTGGGTGGCCCCGGTCGCCAAGCTCGCCGACGCCAGGCCCCTCACCAGCGACAAGACGCTGCCGATCTATCAGTACTGGTGGGCGGAGACCAGCCAGCACCTGCTCTACCTCCAGGACACCGGCGGCGACGAGAACGATCACCTGTTCCGCGTCGACCTCGCCGACGGCAAGACGACGGACCTCACGCCCTACCCCGGCGCGCGCGCCTCGCTCGACACCACCGACGCCAAGCAGCCGACGAAGCTCGGCGTGTCGATCAACGATCGCGACCCGCAGGCCTTCGATTACTACGTGATCGATCTGCTGACCGGCGCGCGCACGCTGGTCGCGCAGAACGACGAGGGCTTCGTCGGCTTCACGTTCGACAACGCGCTGCGACCGCGGCTCGCCACGAAGAAGCTGCCCGACGGCGGCACCGCCGTGTTCGTCCGCGACGCGGCGGCCAAGGATCCCAAGGGCGGCTGGAAGCCGTTCGAGACGATCGCGTTCGAGGACGCGGATGCCGTCAGCTACCTCGCGGTCACGCCGAACGGCAAGGCCGTCTACGCGCTCGACCCGCGCGGCCGTGACACCGCGGCGCTCGTCGAGATCGATCTTGCCACCAGGAAGCCGAAGGTCCTCGCGGCCGATCCGAAGGCCGACATCGGCGGGATCGCGACGCACCCGACCAAGCACACCGTGCAGGCGGCGTCGTACGAGTACGACCGGCTCCGCTGGAAGATCCTCGACAGGTCGCTCGAGCGTGACTTCGAGGCGCTGAACAAGCTCGACGGCGGCGAGGTCGAGGTCACGTCGCGCACGCTCGACGACCGGCGCTGGATCGTCGAGACGACGTCCGAGCAGCACCCCGGCCGCTACTACCTGTGGGATCGCCGCACGCAGAAGGCGACGTTCCTGTTCTCGAGCGAGCCCGCGCTCGATACCCAGCCGCTCGTCAAGATGTGGCCGATCGAGCTCGCGGCGCGCGATGGCCTGACGCTGATGTCCTACCTCAGCTTGCCGGCGGCCGCGGATCCCGACGGCGATGGCAAGCCAAACGCGCCGGTGCCGATGGTGCTCTACGTCCACGGCGGGCCATGGGCGCGCGACACCTGGGGCTTCGATCCGCTCGCGCAGCTGCTCGCGAACCGCGGCTACGCCGTGCTCAGCGTCAACTACCGTGGGTCGACCGGCTTCGGCAAGCAGTTCTTCAACGCCGCGAACCTCCAGTGGGGCAAGGCGATGCACGACGATCTGATCGATGCGGTCGGCTGGGCCGTGAAGACCGGCGTCGCCCCCGCGAACAAGATCTGCATCCTCGGCGGCAGCTACGGCGGTTACGCGACGCTCGTCGGGCTCACGCTGACGCCCGACGTGTTCGCGTGCGGGGTCGACATCGTCGGGCCGTCGAACCTCCTGACGTTCATGTCGGCGATGCCGGCGTACCGGGCACCGTTCATCGCCTACCTCCACCAGCGCGTCGGCAACCCCGAGACGCCCGCCGGCAAGGCCGCGCTCGAGGCGGTCTCGCCACTGACCCACGCCGACCAGATCAAGAAGCCCCTGTTGATCGGCCAGGGCGCGAACGATCCGCGCGTCAAGCAGGCGGAGTCCGAGCAGATCGTCGCGGCGATGACGAAGCGCGGCCTGCCGGTCAGCTACGTCGTGTTCCCCGACGAGGGCCACGGCTTCGCGCGCGAGGTGAACCGGAGCGCGTTCTTCGCGATCACCGAAGCGTTCTTGTCCGCACACCTCGGCGGCACCTACCAGCCGATCACCGTCGACGAGATCAAGGCGTCGACGATGCAGATCAAGGCGGGCAAGCCCGGCATCCCCGGCCTGCCCTGAGCGCTCACTCGGCCGCGAGCTGCGCCGCGAGCGCGGGTGCCTGGAGGCAGTCGTTGCCGACGAGATCGTAGCGCAGCCGCTTGTGCTTGTCGTAGACGCGGTAGTGCGGCAGCGCACCGATGCTGTACGCCTTCGCGACAGCCGACAAGCCATCGCCGACATCGATCTTGCGGATCAGCACGCGATCTTGCTGCGCGACGCCGACCGCGAGCATGCCGCCGACGACGACGCAGGCGCCGCAGTGCTCGCCCCAGAAGTCGACGACGGTGACGTACCCCGGCACGAGCGCGGCTTCGAGATCGACGTTCGCGCCGGGCGCGTTGAGCTGCGCCGACTTCGCGGGCGGCGGCGTGGGCGGCGCTGGTTCGGCGACCGATCCAGCATGACCGCACGCGCCTGCTGCCAGCGCCGTCAGCGCCGTCAGCGCGCCGCTCACCACGACGCGGATCACGTGCCCTCGGTGAGCTGCCGCGCGAGCCGGATCACGTCCGCACGTGCGAGCCCGGCGTGGAACAGCTGCTCGAGCTGGAGCCGATCGCCGGAGACCAGCTCGCTCGCGCTGAGGCGCACGGTGCCGTCGGCGTCTAGCGTGACCTCGACGAGGACGAGCACGTCGCCCGCCGGCGCCTCGGGCAGATCGACGACCGCGTACCGGCCGAGCTGGCGATTTTTCGAGGCCTGCGGTGCCTCGCCCTCCCAGATGTCGAACTCGATCCGTGCCTGATCGTCCTGGCGCGTCGCGAACACCCGATGCTCGCGCGTCGGCACGACCGAGCTCTGCGCGATCACGAGCTCGCAGTCGCCGCCGGCGGTCGAGATCGAGAGTCCGCGAGCCGCGACATCGATCAGCAGGACGCCCTCGATCGAGCCCTCGAGCCGCGCGACCTCGAGCGCCGCGCCGATCGCGACGACCTCCTCCGGGTTCGCGATGATGCTCGGCTCGCGGCCGGTGACGCGCGCGAGCTCGCGGCGGACCGCGGGCATCCGGGTCATGCCGCCGACGAGCAACACCTCGTCGACCTGCTCGCGCGCGCGGCGCGCACTGGCGAGCGCCTCGCGGATCGGCGGCTCGAGCCGGCGGATCAGCGGGGCGGACCACAGCTCGACTTCGTCGCGGCGCAGCGCGCGGTTGTACTCGATGCCCTTGCCCGACGGTAGCTGCACGAGCTCCGCGACGTGCACGGTGGCCTGGCTCGTCGACGACAGCTCGTGCTTGGCGCGCTGCGCGGCGAGCCGCAGCCGCTCGATGGCGATCGCGTCGGTCGAGATGTCGAAGCCCTTCGACGTCCGGACGTCGCGCACGAGGTTCTCGACGAGCGCGCGGTCGACATCGTCACCGCCGAGGAACGGGTCGCCCGTCGTCGCGAGCACCTCGAAGATGCCGCCGTCGACATCCACCGCGGCGACGTCGAAGGTGCCACCACCGAGGTCGCACACCAGATAGCGACGGTTCGTACCCCGGTGCGCGCCGTGTCCGAACGCCGCGGCGGTGGGCTCGCTCAGCAGCCGGATCACGCCGAGTCCGGCGATCTGCGCCGCGTCCTTCGTTGCCTGGCGCTGCGCGGCGTCGTACCAGGCCGGGATCGTGATCACCGCGCGAGTCACGGGCTCGCCGAAGTGCCGCTCCGCGGTCTGCTTCAGCTCGCGGAGGATCATCGCGCAGACCTCCTCGGGAGAGATCGTGCGGCCGGGCGCGAGCTGGATCCAGGTATCGCCGTTCGGCGCGGCGACGAGATCGTACGGCAGGATGCGCGCGAGCTTTGCGATCTCCGGATGATCGAAACGTCGCCCGAGCAGCCGCTTCGCACCGAACACCGTGGTCTCGGGACTCGAGTCGAGGCCTTCGCGCGCGGCCTCACCGATGATCGCGCGCTTGCCGACGAACCACACGACCGACGGTAGCGTCGTCATGCCCTCGTCGGTCGTCAGGATGCGCGGCACGCCGTCTTGGTCGATCACCGCGACGACGGAGTTCGAGGTTCCGAGATCGATGCCGACCGCGCGACCCTTCGCCTTCACTTGAACAACTTTCGCATCTCGTCGATCCGCGCGTGACCGTGCTTGCGGACGTGCTCGAGGATCACCCCGGCCTCGCGGCAACTCTCGTGGTGCGCGAGCGCGGTCTCGAGCTGCGACGTCGCGAGCATCACCTCCCCCTTCTGCAGCGCCGACACCGCGGACGCGACGTAGTACAGCGAGCGCAGCGGGCGGCTCCGTGGGTAGACGCAGAGTGCTGCCGCCAGCACCTCCTGCGCGTTGTATGCGTCACCGGCGCCGAGCATCGCGCGCGCCCGCAGCTCGAACGCCTCGCCGCCCTCCACACCACCAGCCGGCGCTGCGACCGGCGCTGTGACCGGTGCGGACGGCGCCGCGGCCACAGCCGTCGGTACGCCCGTCGCCGGCGTCGACCTGCCAAACCCTGGACGCGACTTCGAATTCGGGCGCAGCGGCGAGCCGTCGACGCTCGACAGGTCCTCGAAGCCGACGAGCCAGCCCGCCGGCTCCTGCACGACCGAGCCGATCGACGTAGCGCGGCCCTCGGCGACGAGCGCGGATCGCAGGCGGTCGTATGCGCGGTTACCGAGGATCGTGATCTCCTCCGCGAGGTGGGAGACGGCAGGCGCCTGGTGACGCGCGACGAGGTCTGGGTGGTGGCGGCGGACGAGCGTCATCCAGCCGCGGCGCACGGCATCGGCGTCGGCGTCGCGCGGTACGTCGAGTACCTCGTGGACGGCGAGCTGGCGCATACGACGGAGCTCGGCCGTGAGGGTCTGGAACAGCTGGCGCTCGTCACCGGTGATCTCCGGTGGGATCGAGGCGGCTCGCGCGCGCGGCGCTGGTGGCGGCGGTGGCGCCGGCGCCGGTGCCGGTGCGGTCTGCCCACTGTTCGCCATCGCCTTGATACGAAACAGCACGTCCTCGGTGAAGCCGACGAGCTCGATCTCGGTCCACGTCTTGGTGTCACCCGCGATCGGCGACGCCTTCAGCACGGTCCCATCGATCGCGATCACGACGCCGTTCGGCAGCTCGAGCCCGAGCGTGACCTCCGCGCCGATCGCCGCCTGGAACGCGACCTTCATCGACAGCAGCTTGCCGCGCCGCAGCTTGCGCGCGTGGAACGCCTCGACCTGCTCCCAGGTCGTGAACCGCACGTGCAGGGTTCGCCCGCTCGCCATCAGCTTCCCTTCTTCGGTATGCGGCCGGTCTCGTTCGTACCGACGGGCTCGCGCTCGAGCACGAGGGTCTTCTCGATGCTGCGCCGCTTCTTCGCGCGATCGATCGGTGTCTTCAGATCGGTCGGATCGCGCCACTCGTCGGTCGTGATCGAGACGTAGCCGGTCAGGTAACCATCGGCGACCGCGCGCAGCTCGTACGGGCGACCCGCGATCGTCGGAAACGGGCCTTTCTGATCGATCCCGATCAACAGCCAGACCTCGGCTCCCGGTGGCGTCGACTCGACGTGAACCGGGCCTTCACCGGCCGTGAAGCCCGTCTGCTCGACGAGGTTCGGTGGTCGGGCGGACAGCTTGTCGACCACGGCCTTGCCGGTCTTGCGATCGCGCGCGGCCGCCTTGAGCATCACGTTGACGTTCGCGCGTCGATCCGCGCCGGCGCCGGCGGCGGGCGATGTCCAGCTCGCCGCGACGACCTCGGTGTCGAGTGGCTGATAGCCCTCGAGCTCGACGCGAATCCGATGCAGCTGACCCGACGACAGCGGCACCGAATCGAGCGGCGTGCGTCCGAGCTTGAGCCACACGCTCGCCTCCGGAGGCGTTGTCGTGACGAGGATCGTGCCGGGATCGAGCTGCGCTTCCTGCAGCCGGCGCGTCTGCTCGTCCGCCTCCCGCTGGCGCTGCACCTGGCGGGCCTCGTGCTCCGCCTGCTCGGCCTGCTGGTGCCGGTAGATCATGTAGAACCCGATAGCGCCGCCGATGACGACGAGTGCCGCCACGATGCCGAGCGCGCGACTGCGGAGCCGCGGTGGCGGTGGATCGAAGTCCGGCATCGCGTCGAGCACGATCGGCCGCACGGGCAGCGGCGTCGAATCGCGTCGTGCGGCGGTCTCGTGGCTCGTCTCGACGCGGACAGCGGCGGCCTCGGCGCGGGTCGCGGCCTTCTCGAGCTTGTCGGCGGCTGCCGAGGCTTGCTGGGCGGCGCTCGAGACCCGCTGGACGGGACCGTCGAGACCTCCGAGCCGATCGAGCCCGCCCAACCCGGCGAGCGCATCGAACGCAGCCGCCTCGTCACGGGTGTTCGGCCGCGCGGTCCGCAGCTCGGCATCCGACTGGCGCTCCGGCGGCGGTAGTGGCGTGAGCGAGTCATCGTCGTCGAGATCGTCGAGCGATGGCACGCGCACGCGCGGCACCGGCGTCTTGGCACGCGTCTTCATCGGCACGATCGCTTCGCGCTTGCGCGGGTCGTGCTTGATGATGTCGCTGATCGGGTCGTGGCGCTTGAACTGGTCGATGTCCTCGACCGCGGTGTGCTCCGGCGAGTCATCGAGATCCGCGAGCAGCGCGTCGAGCCGGCTCCCACCGACCGGCGTCGGCGTTGGCATCTTGCCGTGACGGGCAGCCGCCGCCTCCGCGCGCAGATCCACGCTCGGCCGGATCGGCGTGACCTGGACGGCGCCGAGCGATGATCCGAGCGACGCGAGCAGATCCTCGGTCGCATCGTCGATGTTGGTGTCGGTCGACGACAACCCGGCGACCTTGATCACCTCGCCGCGATCCGCAAGCTCCCAGCGGTCGTCCTCGAACGCCTCGAGCAGGTTCTCGAGCAGGTCGCGCGCGGTCTTGTAGCGGCGGTTGACGTCGGTATCGAGTGCGCGCTGCACCAGCCGCTCGACCGCAGGCGTCACGTGGAGCGTGCCGGGTGGCGCCTCGCCCGACAGCATCGTGAACAGCAGCGCGCCCACGGCGAACACGTCGCCCGCGGGCGTCGGCGCCGCGCCGATGGCGAGCTCGGGCGCGAGGAAGCCCGAGAGTCCGCGCCACAGCGACGAGTCCGCGCCCTGTGCGACCGCGGTGGTGAGCGCCCGGCCGACCACGAAGTCGCCCAGCTGGACCTCGCCCTGCTCGTCGATCAGCACGCTGCGGGGGTGCACCGCACCGTGGACGACGCGCGCCTTGTGCGCTGCCGCGAGGGCCTCGACGACGCTCTTGCCGATCGCGGCCGCGACCGACGTCGGCAGCTTGCCGTTCTGCGCGCGATTCGCGCGGGCCCCGGCGATCAGATCCTGCACGGTGACGTAGCGCCCGACGCCCCGGGTCACGATGACGACGTCAGGGCCGTTCGATTCGACCCCGAACGTTGGCACGATGCACTTGTGGTCGAGTGCGACCGCCGTCGCGATCGCCGTACGGTCGGCCAGCGCCGTCCGGAACGCATCCTCGGCGAGCATCCGCTGGTCGACCACGAGCCCGCGCAGGTTGCGCTGGCCGGCGAACTGGGCGCGGTGGATCGCGCCGTACAGCGTGACGGCCAGGCGGTCGCTCAGCACGACGCCGGCGATGATCTGCTCGGCCGCTTGGCCTCCCACTCCCTCGACGATAGCACTGGCGGGCGCGGTGCTCACCCGCCGAGCAGCTTGAAGTTCAACTGGATCCACGGCTCGGCGAACAGATAGAACACCGCCGCCATCGCGAGGAACGGTCCGAACGGCAGCTCGGTCCGCATCAGCGACGGCTCGTCGTCGGGTGGCGTTGCCACCTCGCGTTCGCTGTCGCTTCCCTCCCCCGGCTCGGCGAGTTTCGCAGCCGAGGCCGCGGGTTCCGCCGGTTCCTCGCGATCGCGGGTCAGCACGATCGCGGTGATGCCGATCACCGAGCCGATCACCGAGCCGCCGAACAGCGCGAACACCACACCACGCCACCCGAGCAGCGCGCCGATCAGGGCGAGCAACATGCTGTCGCCGAGCCCGAGCCCCTCGCGCCCCTTGATCCGGAAATAGATCTCGCCGATCAGCCACGGCACGCCGTACCCGACGGCGATCCCGATGAGGCCATTCCACCAGGCGTGCCCAGGCAGCGCGAGCCCGAGCAGGTAGAACGCGACGATGGAGGGGATGGTGACCTTGTTGAGGATCAGCTTGTGATCGAGGTCGATGAACGTGATCACGACGAGCACGAAGCAGAACGCGGCGTAGACCGCGAACCGGATGAGCCGGACGTCGAGCGGCTCCCACAGCGAGCCCGCGACCACGGTCGCCCACCAGGCGACCCCGAACAGCGCGGCGGTCGTCGCCTCGACGATCAGGTAGCGGCCCGAGAACGTCGCCTTGCAGCTGCGGCAGCGGCCGCGCAGCCACAGCCAGCTGACGAGCGGCAGGTTGTCGTACCAGCGGATCGGGGTCTGACAGGCAAAGCAGTGCGAACCCGGCTTCACCACCGACCGGCCCTTCGGGAAATCTTCCGTCGGGGGCCAGCGATAGATGCACACGTTCGCGAAGCTGCCCCAGACCAGGCCGAGCACGATCGCGAACCCGTAGGCCACCGGCTCGGTCGTCAGGGGTTCGAGCTGCTCGAGCACGCGGACCGCTGATTATGTCACGCGGGTTCGCGGTGGTTGACCCGGCTCGTCGAGAAAGCTAAGAACCAGGCGATGATCCGCGTCGCAGCCGTGCTCGCAAGCCTCGCCCTCGGCGCAGGCGCGACGGCGTGCGGGCGCTCGCAGGGCGTCACCGACGACCAGCTCGGATCGCTCGTGATCGAACCGAAGCCATCGGCCAAGCGGATCGATGTCGAGCGTGCCGCCCAGGAACCGGCCGAGCTCGAACGCGCGCTCGAGCTGCCGTACACCAAGGTGCTCGTGGCGCTCGGGCCGCACGCGACCGCGGTGAAGACGACGACGACGATCATCGAGGCCGGCAAGGTCGCGAGCGACCTCACCGACGAGACCACGATCGAGAATGCCGAGGCCGGTGCGTTTCGCGGGCTCTACAACAACTCCGCCGACTACGGCCGCGAGACGATCTTCATCGGTGGCAAGCTCTACCTGCGCCCGCGCTACCAGCGCTGGCACGGCCGGCTTCCGGAGGCGCCCGACGAGCCGGTGCGCCTGCGCGACGCCTACTACGAGGCGATCGCGGCCACCTGGGACCTCGTCGGGTTCGCCGCGGAGCTGACCGATCGCGGCGTCGTCCAGGTCGCCGGGCGCGCCGGCCGCAAGATCGAGGTCAAGCGCTCGCCGTCCGCGGAAAAGCCACCACGCGAGACCCTCGACCAGCGCAAGTGGCGCGAAGGCCGCAGCATCGAGGCGCTCGCCGGCACCGTCGTGCTCGATGCCGAGCATGGCGTGCCGCTATCGGTCGAGCTCACCGCCAGCGTCGGGTTCTCGCGCGAGGGCCGCAGCTTCATCATGAAGCTCGTGCTCGACAGCAAGGTCTCGGCGATCGGCACGCCAGCGACGCTCGCCGCACCTGCCGAGGCCGAGGTCGTCGCGACGCCGGGTCGGCTGCGCGAGGTCGATGATCGCGACACCCTGCTGCAGGGCATCGCCCCACCGCTTCGCCGCAACGCCGATGGCACCGCCGTGCCGCCGTCGCCGGCCACCACGCTCGGGTCCGCCGCACCGGCCAAGCCGGCATCCGACAAGCCGGCACCCGACAAGCCGGCACCCGACAAGCCGACACCGGACAGGTCGGGGGACAAGCCGTGACCACGACCGCGCTCTCGACCCGCCGCGATTACCTGACCGCCCAGCGGCGCACGATCATCGCGCGCGCGCTCGCCGCGAGCCTCGCGGGCACGGTGCCGGTGCCGATCCTCGATGACTGGGCGGTCGGCGCGGTCCTCGGCGGCGCATATCGCCGGATCGCCGCCGCGCACCACATCGATCTCGACGACGAGGCCGTCAAGTCGCTCGTGTTCGGCAACGCGCGACCGACCTCGATCGCCGACATCGCGTTCGGCGGCATCATGATGCGGGTCGCCGGCCTCGCCGCGAAGCGGATGATGCTCGCGCTCACGGCGATCAACCGCGCGCGCTCGGCGGCCCGCAACTTCGTCGTGATGACGCTGTTCGATCACTACTGCGCGCGGCTCCACACCGGCCTCGCGCTCGACGGCGAGACCGCGCTCGCGTTGCGCGACGAGATCGTGAAGGCGATCGAGAACACGCCCGGCGCGCTGTCGTTCCATCCGTTTCGCCGCGGCGCGCTGTCGGCCGCCCGCGCTACGCTGAAGGCGCCACTCGAGCTCGCCGACCTCGCGACCGGGGGGGCGGTGCGCCGGCTGCTCTCGAAGAAGAGCGAGGTCACCGAGGCCGAGGCCGTCGACGACGTCGATCGCGCCGTCGAGAACGCGCTCGCGAGCAAGACCGGCTTTCTGAGCCGCACGGTCGCCGCCGTCGAGATCCAGCTGTCCGCCGAGCAGAACCCGTTCATCGATGGCGCGATCGAGAACCTCGATCAGCGCTGGCGCGCGCGGCTCGCGGCTCGTGGGACCGTGAAGTGAGCAGCGCGCGCGCCGGGCTCGTCCAGTGTCGCCGCGTCGTCGTCAAGATCGGCAGTCGGCTGCTCGCCGAGAGCCCGGCGAGCCGCCCCGCGACGATCGCCGATCAGGTCGTCGAGCTGCGTCGCCGCGGTGTCGAGGTCGTGATCGTGAGCTCGGGTGCGATCGCGCTCGGCGTTCGCAGGTTGCGCCTCGTCGGCCGGCCGCACGAGCTGCCCGTGCTGCAGGCCGCGGCCGCCGTGGGCCAGAGCCGGCTGATGCAGCACTGGGAGCACGCGTTCGCCGCGCACGACATCGCGATCGGCCAGGTGCTGCTGACCCACGATGACCTCGGCGATCGCCGGCGGTTCTTGTCCGCGCGCCAGACGTTGCGCGCGCTCCTCGATCACCAGGTCATCCCGATCATCAACGAGAACGACACGGTCGCGACCGAGGAGATCAAGTTCGGCGATAACGATCAGCTCGCCGCGCTGGTCTGCAACCTGGTCTCGGCCGACGCGCTCGTGATCCTGACCGACGTCGAGGGCGTGCGCGACGCGAACGGCGTCCGCATGCCGATCGTCCACGACATCGATCGCGAGGCCGCGCCGGTTGCCGCCGGCACGACGGGTGATGTCGGCTCGGGAGGCATGGCGTCAAAGGTTGGCTCGGCGCGCATCGTCACCCGAACTGGGGTCCCGGCGATCGTGGCACCCGGCCGCGAGCCCGACGTGCTCGTCCGCGTGCTCGCGGGAGCGGATGTCGGGACCTTGTTCGTGCCACCACGCACCGGCGGCAACACGCTGTCTGCGCGCAAGCACTGGATCGCGTATGGCGCGAAGCCGGTCGGCCGGGTCACCGTCGACGACGGCGCTGCGCGCGCCGTCAAGGATGGCGGGAAGAGCCTGCTGCCGGCGGGCATCACCGCGGTCGATGGTGACTTCGAGCTCGGCGATACGGTGAGCGTGATGACCACCACCGGCGTCGAGCTCGCGCGGGGTCTGGTCGCCTACCCCGCCGGAGAGCTCCGTAAGATCTCAGGGTTGCAATCAGCTGCCATCGAGGCCAGGCTGGGGTACAAGAGCACCGACGAAGCGATCCACCGAGATGACCTCGTGATCCTGTGACGCCCATGATCCTGCGCCATCGCCCGACCACAGGCCAGAGTGGCCAGAGTGGGAGCGGCGAGAGCGACCGGGCCCGAAGCATCCGGGATGTCGCCGTCGCAGCGCGCGCAGCGGCCCGCATCGTGGCGAAGGCGTCGGCGGAGACCCGCACGGCAGGCCTCCTCGCGATTGCCGACGCGATCGATCGCGCGACCTCGCACATCCTCGAGGCGAACGCGCGCGACGTCGCGGCGCCCACCGCCGCCGGCCAGACCGCCGCGCTGATCGATCGGCTCGTGCTCGACACCAAGCGAGCCCGGCGACTCGCTTGGTG
>JBKJUF010000146.1:0-16479 GCA_046590445.1 Kofleriaceae bacterium | reverse complement strand
CTCGCCGCGCTTGATGAGGTCCTTGATGCGCGGCGTGTCGAGCAGGATCTCGAGCGCGGCCGTGCGGCCGCCGGTCAGCGACGGAACGAGCCGCTGCGACACCACGGCGCGCAGGTTGAGCGAGAGCTGGAGGCGGATCTCCGCCTGCCGCGTCGGCGGGAAGAAGTTGAGGATGCGCTCGAGTGCCTGGTTCGCGTTGTTCGAGTGCAGCGTCGACACGCACAGGTGACCGGTCTCGGCGAACGCGATCGCGGCCTCCATCGTCTCGATGTCACGGATCTCGCCGATCAAGATCACGTCGGGCGCCTGGCGCAGCGTGTTCTTGAGCGCGTCCTTGTACGACAGCGTGTCGATGCCGACCTCTCGCTGCGTGATGATGCACTTCTGGTGCTGGTGGACGAACTCGACCGGATCTTCGATCGTGATGATGTGACCGGTCTCGACCTCGTTGCGATGGTTGATCATCGCGGCGAGCGTCGTCGACTTGCCGCTGCCGGTTCCGCCGACGAGCAGCACGAGCCCGCGCTTGCTGTTCATGATGTCGGCGAGCACGGGCGGGTGCTTGAGATCGGCGAGCGTCTTGATCGCCGTGCGCACGAGCCGGATGACCAGCCCGAGCTCGCCGCGCTGGTAGAACATGTTGACGCGGAACCGACCGCCGGCGCTCGAGGCTACGGCGACGTTCATCTCCTTCTTGACCAGCAGCTCGTCGTGCTGCGTCGTGGTCAGCAGCGTCCGGGCCATCGCCGCGATCTGCCCGCCGTCGAGCGCGACCTTCGCGGGATAGCCGATGCCGTCGATGCGAAACACCGGCGGGCTCTCGGCCGTGAGGTAGAGGTCCGAGGCGTCGACCTTGAGCATGTGCTCGAGCAGGCCGCGCAGCGACGGATCCCAGGTCGCGTCGGTCGACTTCATCGCGCCACCATGACCTGGCGATCAAGGACGGCAGCGACGTCCGGCATGCGCTTGCGCACCTCGTCGAGGGTGACCGTGCCCTTGCCGATCAGATCCATGAGCGCCGCCTCCATCGTGACCATGCCCGCCTTGCCGCCGACCTGCATCGCCGACGGGATCTGATGGGTCTTGTTCTCGCGGATGAGGTTCCGGACGGCGGGCGTCCCGATCAGGATCTCGAGCGCCGCGGCTCGCCCCCCACCGACCTTGTGCAGCAGCATCTGCGTGCACACGCCCAGCAGCGACTCCGCGACCATCGTGCGGATCTGGGCCTGCTGGTTCGCCGGGAACACGTCGACCAGGCGATCGACGGTCTTCGCCGCGCTCGACGTGTGGACCGTGCCGAACACGAGGTGGCCGGTCTCCGCCGCGGTCAGCGCGAGCGAGATCGTCTCGAGATCGCGCAGCTCGCCGACGAGGATGACGTCCGGATCCTCGCGAAGCGCGCTGCGCAGCGCGTTGGTGAACGACTTGGTCTGCGTGCCGACCTCGCGCTGGTTGACCAGGGACCGCTTCGGCTTGTGGACGAACTCGATCGGATCCTCGAGCGTGAGGATGTGGCCCTGCATCGTTTCATTGATGTAGTCGATCATCGCGGCGAGCGTCGTCGACTTGCCCGAGCCGGTCGGCCCGGTGACCAGCACCAGCCCCTTCTCTTCCTCGCAGAGCGCGCGCAGCACCGGCGGCAGCCCGAGGTCGTCGAAGCGCGGGATCTTGTGCGGGATCGTGCGGAACACCGCACCCTCACCGCGGTTCTGCACGAACGCGTTGACGCGAAACCGCAACGTGGCATCGAGCGCGAACGCGAAGTCGGCCTCCAGCTTCTCCTGGAACGTGCGGCGCTGGTTGTCGTTCATCACGTCGAAGATCAGCTTGTGCGTCTCCTCGGGGGTCAGCGGCGGCGCGTCGATGCGGAACATGTCGCCGTTGACGCGCAGCATCGGCGGCTCTCCGGCGGAGAGGTGGAGATCGGAGGCGCCCTGGGCCACGGCGAACCGCAGGAGGTGCGGGATCGTCAACATCAGGTGATCTCCAGGACGGTCGCGACGTGCGCCTTCATGACGTAGTAGGTCCGGTCGGCGGCGTGAAGCTCGAAGTACGGCGTCGCTGCGTTGAGATAGTCGGTCGTGCGCTGCTCGCTGCTGACCACCGTCCACCGCAGCTCGCCCTCGATCATCATCCCGCTACGCAGCTTGACCGCCGCGCGCTGGCGATGGCTCGGCAGCGGATTCTCGTCGGGCACCGCCGGCGGCTCGACGACGACCGACACGCACGCGATCGCGTCGCGGGCGAAGATGTAGATCTTGGCGTCACGCATCACCGGCACGAACGCGTCGCCTTCGCTGATCACGCGCGTCAGATCCTCGCTGCGCGGCAGCATGAAGATGACCTCCGATCGCTCGCCGTCGTGGAGGATCAACGTCGCGTCGACATACTTGACCGGCATCCGCAGGATCGCCTGCGAGCGGTGGACGTTGACGTCGGCCATCTAGGTCTCCGGGTCGGCCAGAATACCCGGCCGTGAAGGGAGTCGAATGCCTACATCGCCGTCCTTCCAAGTCCGCATGCCTGCTACAGTACACCTCGTGCGACACGGTCGGATCCTGGCGATCAAGTGGGGCATGAACCCCAACTCCTCGAGCCTCGGGGTCGACGTGACGTTCCTGCTCGTCGGCGCGAGTGCGCTGGCGATGGTGACGCCGATCGTCGGAGCCCTGCTCCGCTGGCGCCGGCCGCTGCCCGTCGAGCCAACCGTTGCAAGCGAAGCTCCGCCGGTGGCGCCGTGAGCAAGCCACGATCGCTTGGCGACGAACCTATCCCGACCGCGGTGACGCTGGTGCATCAGGGCACGCGGGTTGTCGCGAAGCCTGCGAGCTCGCTCCCCGGGCTCACCCAGGATGAGGTCCGAGCTGCACTTGAAGCTACGCGGCGGTGAGGTTGCCGAGACGAGCATCATCGTCGCGTCGTTTGCTTCGTGGCACGCGTATCAAGAGTTTCACTCCCAGGCGTCGGTGAGGATCGTCGCGAACACGCCGTTCTTCGCCTTCGGCACCTCGATCACGACCCAGAACTGCCCGACCTTGCGCAGCTGCGACGCACTCGCCCCTGCCCAGGTCCACGCCTTGCCGGTCTTCTTCGCGGGATACGCGCCCTTCAGCGTCTTGAAATACGCCGCGAGATCCGCCGGTAGCTTCGCGGTCTTCGCCTTGCCCTTGAAGACCATCGTCGCGGCAGCCACGGCCTCACCGACCGACTGCTGCTCGGCCGCGCTCGTCGGCTTGACGTCGGTCAGCTTGACCTTGCCGTCCTTGCCGATCGCGAGCGCGACAAAGCTGACCTTGTTCGACAGCGCGTCGGTCACGCTCTTGCGTTGCTCGAGCTCGATCGTCATCCCGACGAGGACCTTGCCCTTCGGCAGCGCCGCCGCCGTGCCGGTCTCGTAGGCCGCCGCGATGCACCACGGCCGCCACACCGACGCCTTGTCCTCGCACTTCGCCGCCGTCTGCAGCTCGCCGAGCGCCATCGCGACCGGATCCGCCGGCTTGTCAGCGAGCGCTACCGATCCGACCGCCACGCACGCGAGCACCACGATTCCCGAGAGCTTGACCATGCGCGCATCCTAGCGCGCCGGTGGTTCCGCGGGGAGCGTATCGCCGGCGAGCTGCTAGAGTGCCGCGATGTTCCGGACCGCACGCCGCCTCGTCGAGCGCGGGATCGATCTTGCCGGCTCGGCGGTCGATCGCGTGCGCGCCGCGCGCGAGCTGCCCGCTCGCCGGTCGCGACTCGAGCGGTTCGGCGCGATCATTCAGCTCGGCGTGCCGCGTGCGCTGGTGTTCGTCGATCGCACGTTCGCGCGGCGCGCGCTGCGGATCCCGCGTAACCCCGGCGGCGATCCGGCAATCTGGGCAGGCGCCGAGCCCGAGCTCGGTACCCATGTGCTGAGCGCGCCGCTCGAAGCGCACCTCCAGCTGACGAACCGCTGCACCGCGGGTTGCCAGGGTTGCTACACCGGCGCGTCCGCCGAGGGTGCACCGAACGAATGGGGCCTCGTCGAGTGGTCGCGCGCGATCGACGCACTCGCCGATGCCGGCGTCTTCCACGTCGCGCTCGGTGGCGGCGAGAGTGCGGTGCTGCCGTGGATCGGCGAGCTCGCGCTGCACGCCCGGCGTCGCGGCATCATCCCGAACCTCACGACGTCGGGGCTCGATGGCCTCGAGCGGTTGCTCGCGAACGTCGAGCACTTCGGCCAGATCAACGTCTCGCTCGACGGCCTCGACGCGACCTACGCGGCGGTCCGCGGCTTCGACGGCTTCGCGCGCGCCGATGCCGCGATCCGCCGGTTGCGCGCCGTCAAGCGCGAGATCGGCATCAACGTCGTCGTCACCCGCCACAACTTCGAGGAGCTCGACGCGATCTTCGCGTACGCGAGCGAGCGCCGGCTCTCGGAGGTCGAGCTGCTGCGGTTCAAACCGTCCGGCCGTGGCGCCCGCACCTACGACGCGCTGCGCTGCACCGACGCCCAGCATCGCGCGTTCTTGCCCGCGATCCTCGCGCACGCGAAGCGCCACGCCGTCCGCGTCAAGGTCGACTGCTCGTACACGCCGATGCTCGCGCACCACGCGCCGGACCGCGCGCTGCTCGCGCAGCTCGCGGTCTATGGCTGCACCGGCGGCGACTTCCTCGTCGGTGCGAAGCCCGGCGGCCAGCTCACCGCGTGCAGCTTTGCCGCGCCGCCACCGGTGACGAACGAGGGCGACCGCCCACGCGTGACCCAGCTCGCCACCTACTGGACGCAGCCCGACGCGTTCGGCGCGTTCCGGACCTGGCGCGACGCCGCCGAGCCATGCGCGAGCTGCAGCTACCACGCGCTGTGTCGCGGCGGTTGCAAGGTCGTGTCGACCCACGTGACGGGCGACCTCTCGGCTCCGGATCCCGAGTGTCCGCGGGTCATCGATCATCGCAGCTCCGGGGGCGGCCTGCGCTCTGCCGCGAAGCCACGTCATCATCTGCCCGTGATATAGACGCCCCGATGAAGACGGTGATGATCATCAGCGACGCGACGGGCGAGACCGCCGAGCGCATGGTTCGCGCTGCGACGCTGCAGTTCAGCGAGCCGGTCCAGATCCGCCTGTACTCGCGGGTCCGCCTCGAGAGCGAGCTCGAGCAGATCCTCGAGAAGGCTGCCGAGCTACGCGCGCTCGTCGTGTTCACCGTGGTCAACGCCGAGGAGCGCGCCCTGATCAGCCAGCTCGTCGAGCGCTACAACATCGAGACCGTCGACCTGATCGGCGCGCTGATCAGCAAGCTCGCGGTCTACGACGGCTCCGCGCCCGCCGGCGTCCCCGGCCTGCTCCACAGCATCAACGACGATTACTTCCGCCGCATCGAGGCGGTCGAGTTCGCGGTCAAGAACGACGACGGCGCCGAGCCCCGCAACCTGCCGAAGGCCGACGTCGTGCTCGTCGGGATCTCGCGAACGTCGAAGACGCCGCTGTCGACGTATCTCGCGCAGCGCGGCCTCAAGGTCGCCAACGTCCCGCTCGTGCTCGGCGTCGATCCTCCCGAGGAGCTCTCGCAGGTCGACGATCGCAAGGTGTTCGGCCTGATCGTCCAGCCCGACATGCTGATGCGGATCCGTCAGGCGCGCCTGTCTCACCTCGGAATGCCCAACGATTCGAGCTACGGCCAGCGCGCGCACATCGAGAACGAGATCGCCTACTCGCGCGAGATCTTCCGCAAGCACGCCAACTGGCCGGTCATCGATGTGACGAACCGCGCGATCGAGGAGACCGCGGCAGACATCCTGCGGATCTACCAGGAACGCTTCGTACCGTCTTCCTGAGCTTCCGCGCCTTCCCGAGCAGGCTGCAACCTGCAAGTTGCGCCCCGGTCGTCACCTCTGCGCGGCTCCCAAGCGCAATGCCGCGCCAGGACGTGGAAAAACCGTTGTGCCGGGTGCCATCCGGCTCATATAACTCGCGAATGCGAATCGTCTTGATGGCTGTCCTCGCGAGCTTGGCGTTTGGCTGTGGTCCGACGACTCGCAACACAGGTGGAGACGACACCGACGCGCCGCCGCCCGATGCCTGCATCGGCATCGAGTGCCAGATCGTGAACTGCGCCGCGCAGGGCATGCCGCCGACGACGGTCTCCGGCACCGTGTTCGCACCGAACGGCACGCTGCCGCTGTTCGGCGCCTCCGTGTACGTCCCGCTGCTCGATCCCGGTCCGTGGCCGGCGGGTGTGCAGTGCTCGCGCTGCGAGTCGCAGCTGCCGGGCGGCGCCGCCGCCAGCGCGACGTCAGGTGTCGACGGCAAGTTCACGATGATGAACGTCCCGGCCGGCAGCTCGGTACCGCTGTTCATCACGATCGGCAAGTGGCGCCGCAAGGTCGTCATCCCGTCGGTCACGCCGTGCACGGACAACCCGCTCCCCGCCACGATCACCTCGCTGCCGAAGAACAAGACCGAAGGCGATCTACCGAAGATCGCGATGGGCTCGGGCGGCTGCGATCGCCTCGAGTGCCTGATCAAGAAGCTCGGCGTCTCCGACAGCGAGTTCACCCACGACGGCGGCACCGGCTCGATCCACCTCTTCAACGGCGGCGGCCACACGGCCGCGCACGGCACGACGCTCGCCGCGTACTCGACGCTGACGGGCGACGTCAACAAGCTCAAGAACTACGACATCGTCATGTTCTCGTGTGACTGCGGCCGCGACGCGAGCGCGACCCAGGCGATGATGGACAACGTCAAGGCATACGCCGACGTCGGCGGTCGCGCGTTCCTCTCGCACTATCACAGCCAGTGGATCTCCGGAAACGGCACCGTCGCGCCGCCGGTGTGGCCGACCGTCGCGCAGTGCACGATCGACAACTATCCGAGCCCGAGCACGCAGACCGCGGTGATCGATCAGGCGAGCAACCCGAAGGGCCCGCCGTTCGCGCAGTGGATGGTCAACGTCATGGGCTCGACGATGCTCGGCCAGCTCAGCGTCACCGACACCCGCGAGACCTGCTCGATGATCAACGCGGCCAAGGCCGAGCGCTGGGTTCACCTCACCGGCGGCCAGCTCCAGAACTTCCAGTTCACGACGCCCACCGAGGCCGCCGCGGACATGAAGTGCGGCAAGGTCGTGATGTCCGACATGCACGTGTCGGGATCGGGCACCAGCGGCACGTTCCCGGGCTCGTGCGGGGCCGGCGGCGCACTGTCGCCGCAGGAGAAGGCGCTCGCCTTCATGTTCTTCGACATCGCCGGCTGCGTCGGCGAGATCCTGTAACTCGACTCTCTCTCCGAGGCGGCGCCGGGCTACGGAGCTTCATCGGCTCCGGCATCGAACCGTGTGCCACGGGGCCGGGCGTCGGACTCGAAGTCAACGTCGGATCCCGCAGTCACCACGTCCTTGGCCGGGCTACCCTCCGGTCACCAGGGACTCGGGTCGTCGAAGCGTTCAGGCCGAGGTAGGCTGATCCGGGTGGATTACGATCTGACACGCAAGGTGCTCGCCGCGCTCGAACGAGAGCAGGCGCAGTACATCGTGTTCGGAGCCGTTGCGCTTGCACTTCACGGTATTCCGCGGGCCACCGAGGACCTCGACATCTTCATCGCTCCTACACGCGAGAACGTGGAGCGTGTGAAGACCGCGCTTCGGTCTGTCTTCGATGATCCGCACATCGACGAGATCACGGCGGAGGATCTGTTAGGGGAGTATCCTGCCGTGCAGTACGTGCCCCCGTCCGGACCGTTCCACATCGACATCCTCACGCGACTCGGAGAGCAGTACGCGTACGAGACACTCGAGTCGGAGCGCGTCGACTACGACGGGTTGGCCGTGACCGTCGTGACACCAAACCAACTATTCCAGATGAAACGATCGACCCCCCGGACGAAAGACAAGGCGGACGCAGAGCGGATCGTCGAAGAGTTTGGGCTGGAGGAGGACTGATGGGCGTCAAGAAGTTCCGCGACGTCTCCGAGATGAAGGGCACCCGGTTCAAGCCGGGTAGCGCCGAGCTGTTCGCGGCGTGGCGTCACGTCTGGACGCTCTCAGATCGCATCTGTCCGTTGTCGTTTCCGCCCGGTGTCTACAAGCATCGTTCGATCGAAGAGGCCGAGAAGCTTCGGCGACAATGGGAGCGCGCGAACTTCCTCGCTCATCGAGAGCGCATGGCTGCGAAGAAGCCGCACCGGTAGCGGCCGCATCGCGATCTGAGAAGGCCGACGACGTCGCGCCGAGCTCGCCAAGGCGACGGTCCTCACCTCGAGCTCGACGATGGCAAGGGAGCCGTCACGCTCTGGATCCTGAAGCGCCGACAGCGGCGCCAACAGTGATCGGGTGGCATCGGTTGTCAACTCATGATAAGTATTTACCATACATATGCGGCAGCTTCATTTTAGCGTCGACGAGCAGACCGCCAAGCGGATCCAGCGCGAGGCCAAGCGTCGAGGCATGACGGTCTCGAAGTACCTCGCAACTTTGGTGAGCCGCGGTGTGGGCGGCGACTGGCCGGCGGGGTACCTCGAACGCGTCGTCGGAAGCTGTGTCGACGCACCGCTCACAGAGCCAGGCGAGCTCTCGCTCGATGACGTCGAGCTCGCGGGGCGGTGACCGTGTTCCTGCTCGACACGAACGCTTGCATCCACGTCCTGAACAACACCTCGGCGAACGTGATCGCGAAGTTTGCGGCGGAATCACCCGCCACCCTGCGACTGTGCTCGGTCGTCAAGGCGGAGCTGCTGTTCGGCGCGCGCAAGAGCGACCGTGTGGCGAAGGTCTTGGCAAGCCTCGACCAGTTCTTCCGCCCGTTGGTCAGCGTGGTGTTCGATGACGAGTGTGCGCACGAGTACGGCCGCATCCGCGCCGATCTGGACCGCGCGGGGACACCGATCGGTGCCAACGATCTCATGATCGCGGCAATCGCGCGGCGGAACGATCTGACCGTCGTCACCCACAACGTCGACGAATTCACTCGTGTCGTCGGCCTCGCCGTCGAGGATTGGGAGTAATCAGCGCGGGGAGCGTGCCCACGCGGTGAGCGCGAGGCGGGTCGGCGTCGAGCGGACCGCGACGTCCTCGAAGCCCGCGCCGACCAGGCCGCGGCGCAGCGAGCCCCGCGAGAACCGCGTCGGGTGGAGCTGGCGTCGCGAGAACCCGCTGCGGCGCGCGATCAGCTCGAGCACCGTCGACTCGATCGCCGGCAGCCACGGCTCGCCGTAGTTCGGCGTCGACAGCCAGAGCCGGCCACCCGGCACGAGCGCGCGCCGGAGCCCGACGAGCCACGAGGGCCATGCGAGCACGTGCTCGACGACCTCCTTCGCGTAGATCGCGGCGAACTGGCGGGTCAGCACGTGATCGAGCGGCTCCTCGGGGCGTACGACCGTGCCGCCGGTGATCCGCGGGTCGCCGCGATCGAGCACGGCCTCGACGGCGCGCTCGTCGATGTCGGCGACGTGAAACGTCAGGCCGGCCGGCGCGGCGTCGATCTCGTGGAGCAACCCGCAGCCGACGACGAGCACCTCGCCCGCGGGCTGCTCACCGGCGACCTCGCGCAGGAACCGCTCGAGGTCGCGCTCGAGCGGCTGGTGGTAGAGCGTCCACGGAAACTGTCGGGCCCGCGCATGGTTCGCGAAGTAGTCACCCTGATCGGGATGGCCGGGATGGCCGGGATGGCCGGGATGGCCGGGATGGCCGGCGCGCGCGCCGTGCTCGCCATCCGCGGTGTTCACGTCGGGACCTCGGCGGCCTCGGCGATGATCAGATATTCGTACGCGGTCGGCGAATCGACGGCGACCAGTGGATCCGACACCGCCCACCGCACGAGGCGCACGGCCGGGCGCAGCATCGCATCGGGGAGGAAGCGGGTGAGCCGCGACGGATAGAACCCGGTCAGCTTCTTGGCGATGAACTCGCCGAAGGCCGGCGGCATGAACAGCCGGAACAGGAACTCCGAGCGCGCCGAGCCGAGGCCGTACGCCGCCTTGACCTTCCAGCCGTGCTGCGCGAGCAAGCTCGTCCACACCTTCGAGTCGTAGAGGTGCCAGTGCTGGAAGAAGCCGTTGAGCGCACCTGACAGGCTCATCGCGATCCGCGGCGCACGCTTGAGCAACATCGACTGCAGGCGGCCCTGGAACGCCCAGCGCGGCGTCGGGACGAACAGGATGAGCCGTGCGCCATCGGCGGCGGCCTTGCGAAGGTTCGACAGCGCGGCGTCGATATCGGGCACGTGCTCGAGCGAGCAGTTGCCGATGATCTCCTCGAAGTTGGTGCCGGGGAATGGCCGCTCGGCGGAGACGTCGGTCAGCGCCGCGTTGATCCGCTGCTTGGCCTGCGCGATCTCGCCGGCCGAGATATCGATGCCGTAGACCTCGCGGCCGCCGTCGCCGCGCAGCGTCCACCAGAACCCGTCGCCGCATCCGACGTCGAGGACTGGCCCCTTGCCGCTGGCGACCGTCTCGATCGCGATCAGCCGGTTGATCTCGCGCAGCGTCAGCGAGAGCGGCGCGTGACGCAGATACGCGAACACCCAGCGCTCGATGGCTTCCGCACTCGGCAGCGGGGCATCGGCCGGTGGCTCGGTCACGGGAAGCTCATCCGCATCACGCACGGGTCGCACACGTCACTCATATTACGAATCCGCCGGGCTGTCATCCTTCACCCCATCCCGCCGCCACCTCGCCGCCGTCACCCGCCGCGCGAAGCAGCCGCGGATGTCTCCGAGGTAATGCCGCCGCTCCCGATCTAGGGTTCGAGGAGTACGAGCCCTTTGAAGTAGTCGCGATAATACCCGCGGTCGCGCGCGAGCAAGCGGTCGGCATTGTGTAGCGCATGCGCGCCGATCAAGAAGTCCGGAAGCACACGCTCGGCACGGCGACGCCTGCGAAGATAGCGTTCGAACATCGCGCCGGCGATCAGGCTGCTCGCCTTGCTGGACGCCACGAAGGCGATGTTCCAGTCGGCGAGAAGCTCCTCGAGCTCGGCTTCGCTGAGCGCAGGCCGGATCTCGGCGAGGACGCACTCGCCAATCACGAGCCCACCTTCCAAAGAGGCGGTACGTAGCGCGCGTTCCGAACCCGACGCGAACTTCGGGTCGTCGACGATCACGTCCAGCAGCACGCTCGAATCGAGAGCAGTCCGCATCACGCTCCGCGTGAACGCCGAAGGAATCCATCGACCGAGGTATTGCCTGGAAGCCGACCCTTGCCGCGCCACTTCCGGAACATATCCTGCTCCAGCGCCTTCCGTCCGACGAGCTTGCCAGACTCGTCGGTGAACTCGATCGTCGTCCCCGGACGCAGCCCCAGCCGGTCGCGTAGCGCCTTGGGAATCGTCACCTGGCCCTTCTCGGACACGAGACTTTTCATACCGAAAGTATAGGAACTCCTACCACGCTCGTCAAACCAGGCGCTCCGCCGCGGTGGGGGCCGCCGCCGCGCGGTGCCGCCGCAGCCACAGCCAGATGCCGAGCGCGAGCGCACCGACGAGCACGACGAGGATCGCGAGACCCGCACCGCGCGTATGCGGGGCGTCCTCGATCCAGAGCAGGATCCACCAGTCGAGGCGTGCCCGCGGGTAGGTGTTCGCGAGGTTGACCTCGAGCGTCGTGTAGCGGCGCCACGGCGCGTCGGCCTGTGCGGCCTTCCAGTCGTCGCCACGCGCGAGCGACTTCGCGAGCCACCAGTGGCCGTGGATCGGCTGGAACGCCGGCGTCCACAGCAGCTGGTAGGTATCCTCGAAGCACGAGTCGCAGTGGCCGCGGCCCTTCGCCGGGATGTACGCGCCGCTGCGGTTCGTCGGGCCGAGCCACTGGTTCTTGGCGTCGATCGAGATGCGGATGAAGTGATCCCAGTAGAGGCTGGCGCCGAGCAGCTGGACGGCGACGCCGATCGTCACCACGCCGATCACCACGCCGCGCCGCCATCGCGACGCGCTGCGATCGATGAACCACGCGAGCGGTACGAGCAGCACCGGGACCGCCCACACGAAGAACCGCGGGCCCCACGCGTAGTCGCCGCTCCACGAGCGGTACGTGCAGTAGACGAGGAACACCGGCACGACCATCGCGAGCATCGCGAGCCCGAGCCGAGGTACCGCGCGCACCGCGGCCGGCAGCGCGAGCAGCGCGAGCACGAGCGGCGGCGAGTAGAGCAGCGCGCTCTTGTTCGGCGACAGCAGCATGCCCCACGCGCCGTCGAACACGCTGCCGCCGAAGTACATGTCGAGATACGGCTCGTAGCCGGTGCGCGTGATCGACGACCACCGCAGATAGTTGTAGACGAGCGCGATCACGAGCAACGGCACGCCCGTCACCGCGGCCCACCCGATCACGCGGACGAGCTCGGGCCACCGCCGGCGCAAGGTCCACACGATCACCGCGGCGCCGCCGAGGATCGCCGACGCGAACACGTACTTCGCGTTGAACAGGCAGCCCGCCCACACGCCGAGCCACAGCGCGTCCTTGCGGAGCGAGCCAGCGAGCTCTGGCGAGTCGGGACCATTGCACACGCGCAGCACCTGGCGGAAGAGGCCAAGGAAGCACGTCATCTGCAGGATCTCGGAGTACGGCATCCGCGCGTAGACCCAGGTCGTCGTCGCGCACGCGAGGATCGCGGTGCAGAGGCTCGCGGTCCGCGGCCGGATCTTCAGATCGAGGAGCAGCAGGAACATCAGCACGCAGGTCAGCGCGCCGAGCGCGGCGGGTGCGAGGTGGGTCGCGAGCGGCCGCACGAGCACGTCGTGGCGCGGCGCAAACGCGTGCGTGACCTGGGCGACGACCGCGCCGGGCACATGGACCGCCGACGGTCCGATCGGCGCGATCCCGTAGTACTTGCCATCGCGCCCCGCCGGGATGTCCTCGGGCCATCGCGTGGTGATGTCGATCGCGCGGTGCTCGACGATCCGGTTCGCGACCTCCCACATCCCGCGGGCATCGCCCCACGCCGGCTCGCGGCTCGACGTCACCAGGTACAGTGCGAACACCGCGAGAAAGATCGCGATGCTCCAGCGGGTTGCCCCGGTCCTCACCCGCGCATGATCACATCAGGGCGATGGGCTTGGCCACCTTCGCTACCGACTCGTCGCGCGCCGGCAGGATGATCACGTAGCTGCCGGGCCCCCGCGCCCACACGATCACGCGGTCAGGCGACGCGCGCCCGAGCAGCGGAAACCAGTCCTCGCGCCGCACCATCGCCATTGGCGCGACGATCTCGGGGACCACGAGATCGAGCTCGAGGACGCCACCGCCGAGCTCGGCCGCGAGCGACTGCGCGTACGACAGCTCCTCGAGCGGCCACCGCGGATACAGATCGTTGTGGAGCGCGCCGCCGTAGACGATCACGGTGCGGCCCTGGCGCACCAGGGCGCGGGTCGAGCCGTGCAGCTTCTCGGTGACGAGCAGCAGGAGCCGCAGGAAGTCGACGTGCCCGCGGCCGTCGAGGACCGAGCTGTGCTCGATGCAGGTCATCGGCAGCCCGTGGGTCTCCATCTTGAGCTTCCGGGTCGTCGTGATCAGCTGCGCGAGATCGCCCTGGGTGCTCTGCGGGCGGCCGGTGACCGCCGAGACCTGGACGGCGACCTGGTCGGTCGCCGTCGACCGGCAGCTGTCCTCGAGCCACGCCTCGACGACCATGTGTTGCGCCCGGGGCTCGAGGAGCCCGACGATCTCCGCCGAGAACCGGGCGAGCGGCGACTGCCGGATCACCGAGTTGCGGGTCGGATGGTACTCGCCGACCGCGTAGACCTGGACCCCTCTCGATTCGTCGAGGATGGCACGTACTGCCTCGACGGTGTCGCGATACTCGCGGTGCGGGATGTCGTCGACGGGATCGTAGACCGTGCACGCACCGAGCAGCACCACCACGATCGCGAGATGCATCGCCCCCTGGACACCGTTCGCGGCCCGCGGTTTCGTCGATCTACTGCTGGCTACTGCTCGTCGGGAACTTCGCCGCCGGGGACCGCGTGGTGGGTCGCAGCGCGCAGCGTCGTGTAGGGGACGCTGAAGACCTCGAGCACGCCATGCGCGAACTTGCGTCCGCCCTCGGAGCGGCCCCGCAGCAGGGTGTCGAACACGCCCTGGACGTTGAGGCTCAGGCCGACGAACAGGTTGCGTTCCTTGTCGAAGTCACACAGCTCGCCGGTCTCCATGCACATCGTCGGGTTCGGTTTGTAGAGCGGATCGGGCTTGTAGCCCCGGGTCTCGAAGCCGAGCGTGACGTCGACGTAGCGCGACCAGCTCCCATATCGCCAGGTCCGCAGCGGCGCGATCGCGCCGAGGTGATACACGAGGTGATAGGTCTGCCCCGAGTAGTCCTCGGCGATGTCGAGGTCGCCCTTGTCGCTGAGCCGATCGCGATAGGCCGGGCTCGGCACGTACTCGACCCGCAGATCGACGGCCTCGTCGACACCTGGCCACACCGACTGCGCGAACGCGAGCCCGGCGCCGAGCGTGTTGAACACGAAGTCGCCCTGCGAGAACGTGTACGAGGTGCCGTCGCGGAGCTCGACGCCGAGGAACAGCGCCTCCGAGAGCCCGGTGCCGATGATCGCGGACGTCAGCCGATCGTAGCCGCCCCACTGGTAGAGGATCTCGGTGCCCCAGCGCGCGAGCGCGAGCGTCGCCCACGCGTGACCCAGCTTGTCCGAGCCGCCCGCATAGCCGCGGTTCCCCAACCAGCCCTCCTCCTTCCAGATCTTCCAGCTGCCGTCCTTCTTGGGATCGGCCCACTTGAACGTCGGGCAATCATCACCGGCGCGCGGGCAGTCCTTGCGGTACCAGGCGATATAGGTCCAGCCCATGAAGCCGGCGTAGATTCCCGCGAGGGTCAACGATGCAGCGAGCTTGCTGCGACTGGCTGGCGCGGGTTCGGCACGCGGCTTGACCGCGATCGCATTGGTTGGACCAAGGTCGATCCACGGAGAACTGGCAGACGACGTGGCCGCGCCATCCTGATCATGGGGTGCCCACTCCGGTACGCGGGGGTTTGCCCCCACGGGTACGCGCAACCACGCGATCACCACTACGGCGGCGACCAACCTGCGCACGTTCCGGCTCATCTCATGAGGGGTGGGTGAAAACAAGGTCCACCTCCTCAAGATCCTGAGGGTGCGTGCACCGGTCACGGACAATGTGGCAACGTGCGTCAAGCAACTTGAGTTGAGCCGCGAACCGTAATAGTTTGCTGTGATTATCAAGGCGCTCGGCCGGTGGGCCGCGTCCCTCGTTTGTGATGTCGTCTCTGCTTTAGCTCGCAATCGTTTACTTACCGTGAAGCCTGAACTGATCAGTCATTCGCTTGCCGTTCATGGCGCGTGGTTCGCACCTCCGCGAGGCCGCGCATGACGAATCACACTCTTTGGGTGATCGTGCACTGCTTGGCCGTCGTGGTTTTTGTGAACCGCTACGTTGCCGGCGTCATCCTGAGGGGCGTTCGCGGCAAGAAATGGGACGAGGCTCGCGACGACTTCGAGCCCTCCGTGACGGCCGTGATCCCGATGTTCAACGAGGGCACCGCGATCAAGGAGACGCTGCAGAGCATCCTCGATTCCGCGTATCCGCACGCCAAGCTCAACGTCATCTGCATCGACGACTGCTCGAGCGATGACAGCTACGACCACGCGCACGAGGTCGCGCGCGCGTCGGATGGTCGACTGACGATCATCCGCAACCGCACGAACATGGGCAAGCGTCGCTCGATCATCCGCGCGGTCCGCGAGTCCGAGAGCGAGATCATCGTCTCGGTCGACTCCGACGTGGTCATCGACAAGGACGCCATCCGCCAGCTCGTGCGTCGGTTCACCAGCGACAAGATCGCGGCTGTCGGTGGCTGGGTCGACGTTCGCAACAAGCAGGAGAACTGGCTCACCCGCATGCAGGTGGTGAAGTACTGGTACTCGTACTACTTCATGAAGAACCTCGAGTGGGGGTTCCGCCGGATCATGTGCCTCTCGGGCTGCCTGACCGCGTACCGCCGCTCGGTGCTGATCGAGCTCGAGCCGCAGCTCGAGAACCGCTCGGTGCTCGGGGTGCCGATCAAGTACGGCGAGGATCGCTTCCTCACCCGCCAGATCGTCAAGGCCGGGTACCTGACCACGATGACGCTCGACGCGCGGTGCCGGACGTTCGTGCCGAACACCCTGTCTGGCTACTTCTCCCAGCAGCTCCGCTGGCGCCGCTCGAACATCGTCGACTACGCGGGTGGTTTCAGCCACGTCTGGCGCCTCAACCCGATCCTCGCGATTCACTTCTTCTCGCTGTTCGCGCTCCTGCTCGTCTATCCGATCGCGGTCTGCCGCGCGCTCGCGACGTTCAAGTTCTTCCCGGCACTCGTCCTCCACATCGAGGTCGTGGTCGTGTTCGGGCTGATCTACCGCTGGCGCACCCGCAAGCAGCCCAAGGAGGAGCGCGTCGGGGCGCTCGCCTTCATCCCACTGACATTCCTGATGCCGGTCACGTACGCGCTGCTCACGCCGCTGGCGCTGTTCACGCTCGACACCGGGAGCTGGGAGACCCGCAACCACGAGGAC
>JBKJUF010000752.1:0-7633 GCA_046590445.1 Kofleriaceae bacterium | reverse complement strand
TCGGGAGGTCCGCGGAGTCACCAGCGCTCGCGCTCCACGCCGGCGTGTCCCCGTACGAAGCAGCGCTGGGAAGCCGAGCCAACGTTGGCGATCTCGTCACGTAACGGTCGCGAGCGGCCGCCCACGGCATTCGTCCTCGTCACCAGGAGGCTCTGTGAGCGCTTCGTTATATCTCGGCTTTTTCGCAGTGCGTTCAGGAAGCCAGCTAACGAGACTCGCGTGCACGAGCGCAGCGGAGGCGAAGAACGAGTCGTGACATAGTCGCCGGGTGACCGACGGCTTGCTCCAGCAGATCGCGCTCTCGCTGGAGTATCCGGTCGCCTTCACGCGGGATGCGTTCGCGCCCGACAATCGCACCCTCGTCGAGACCCTGACTCGCCGCGAGGCGCGTCGGCATCGCGTCGTGGCGTTCATCGATGGCGGTGTTGCGCGGTGCTGGCCGGATCTCGCGCACGCGATCGCGACGTACGCCCGGCATCACGCCGACCACGTCGAGCTGATCGCCTGCGAGATCGTCGACGGTGGCGACGCCGCGAAGACCCAGACGACGGTCGATCGACTCCACGCGCAGCTGGCAGCTGGCCGGATCGATCGCCACTCGTTCGTGCTCGCGATCGGCGGCGGCGCGATGCTCGATGTCGTCGGCTACGCTGCCGCAACGTGGCATCGCGGCGTGCGCCTCGTCCGCATGCCGACGACGGTGCTCGCGCAGAACGACGCCGGCGTGGGCGTCAAGAACGGCATCAACGCGTACGGCGCGAAGAACCTGCTCGGCACGTTCGCGGCACCGTTCGCCGTCATCAACGACAGCGGCTTTCTCGCGACGCTCGACCCGCGCGATCGGATCGCCGGCCAGGCCGAGGCCGTCAAGGTCGCGCTGATCCGCGACCCCAGCTTCTTCACGTGGCTGCTCGATCACGCGGACGCCCTGGCGGCGTTCGAGCCGGCCGCGATCGACCACTCGATCCGCCGGTGCGCCGAGCTCCACCTCGCGCACATCGCGAGCATGGGTGATCCGTTCGAGCTCGGGAGTGCGCGCCCGCTCGATTTTGGTCACTGGGCCGCGCACAAGCTCGAGATGCTCACCCAACACGAGCTTCGTCATGGCGAGGCGGTCGCGATCGGCATCGCGCTCGACAGCCGCTACTCCGTCGAGGCCAAGCTCCTCGCCGCGGAGACCAACGCCACGATCGTCGGCCTGCTCGAGCGCCTGGGGCTGCCGGTGTGGCACGACGCGCTCCACGATCCGGCGCTGATCGATGGCCTTCGCGAGTTCCGCGAGCACCTCGGCGGCGAGCTCTGCGTGACGCTGCTGCAAGACGTTGGCCGTGGCGTCGAAACGCGCGAGATCGACGTGACGATCGTCCGTCGCGCGATCGAGTGGCTGTACGCTCGCCAGCCGCGGACATGAAGCTCGGGGCTGCGCACCTCACGTACTGCACGAACATTCATCCCGGCGAATCGTGGGTGGAGGTGCTCGCGAACATCGAGCGCCACGTCGTCGCCGTGAAGGCCCGGGTCGCGCCGGACCAGCCATTCGGCATCGGGTTGCGGCTGTCCGCGGCAGCGGCGCGCGAGCTCTCGGAGCCATCCGTGCTCGCAGCGTTTCGCGAGCTTCTCGCCGCGCGCGACCTCTACGTGTTCACGATCAACGGCTTTCCGTACGGCACGTTTCACCAGCAACCCGTGAAGCAAGAGGTCTACCGACCGGACTGGCTCGAACCCGAGCGCCTCGTCTACACGAACCTGCTCGCGGACCTCCTCGCGGCGCTGCTGCCCGAGGGCGTCACCGGGTCGATCTCGACGGTGCCGGGCTGCTTCCAGACCCGGGCATCGCCCACTGTGGCCGCCTCGATCGCGGCACGGATCGCCGAGCACGTCGATCATCTCGTCGCGCTCGAAGCCCGCACCGGCAAGCACATCGTCCTCGCGCTCGAGCCCGAGCCCTGCTGCATCCTCGAGACCATCGAGCAGACCCTGGCGTTCTTCGCCGCCCACATCCCGGCGTCGATGCGGCACCACGTCGGGATCTGCCTCGATGCCTGTCACGCGGCAGTCGAGTACGAGGATCTGCCCCGCGCGATCGCCGCGCTCCGGGACGCGAACATCACCGTCGCGAAGCTCCAGCTCAGCGCCGGGCTCGTGATCGCACCGGTCACGGCCGCGGAGCGAACCGCGCTCGCAGCGTTCGACGACGCGGTCTACCTGCACCAGGTGGTCGCGCGCCGCGGCACCACGTTGCGCCGCTACGTCGACCTCGCCGAAGCGCTCGCGCAGCCGCCCGCCGATGACCGCGATGACGACGACGAGTGGCGGATTCACTTTCACGTCCCGATCTTCCGCACCGCGCTCGGGCGCTTCCGCAGCACGCAGGCCGATCTCGCCGAGCTGCTCGCGTTGCAGCGTCACGAGCTGATCTCGACGCACCTCGAGGTCGAGACGTACACGTGGGATGTGCTGCCCGCCGAGTTCCGCGCCGAGGCCGTCGAGGACGCGATCGCGCGCGAGCTCGCGTGGGTGCTGGAGCGGCTCGCGTGAAGTGGTCGGTGGCGTTGCGACTCGGACGGGTCTCGAATCTTCCGACGGTGACGAGCAACGTGCTCGCCGGCGTCGCGCTCGGCGGCGGTCACCCTCGGGCGCTGCACCTCGCGACGATCTGCATCGCGCTCTCGTTGATGTACGTCGCCGGCATGTACCTCAACGATGCGTTCGACCGCGACATCGATCGCCGCGAGCGACCCGACCGTCCGATCCCGGCCGGCGAGGTCTCGGCGCTGACCGTGTTCGAGATCGGGTTCGCGCTGCTCGGCAGCGGCGTGCTGCTGATCGCGCTCCTCGTGCTGACGACGGGAACCACCTGGTGGCCGATCGCGGCGGCGGCGGCGCTCGCGTGCGTGATCGTGTTCTACGACGCGTATCACAAGGGCAATCCGTGGAGCCCGGTGCTGATGGGCCTGTGTCGGGCCGGCGTCTACGTGACTGCTGCGCTCGCAGTAACGGCCGAGCTGCGCGGCGACGTGCTCGTCGGCGCCGGCGCGATGATCGCCTACCTGATCGGGCTGACGTACATCGCGAAGCAGGAGAACCTCGCCGCGTTCTCGAGCTGGTGGCCGGTCGCCTTCCTCGCGGTGCCGTTCGTGATCGCGACGCCCGATGGTGCGCTCGCGACCGTGATCTACGTCGGGTTCTTGCTGTGGGTCCTGCGCGCGCTGGTCCTGATCCTCCGGCGGCAGACCCGTGATGCGGTGACGAGCCTGATCGCGGGGATTTCGCTGCTCGACGCGCTGTTCATCGTCCGCGAAGGCCACGTCGGGCTGGCGCTGGTCGCGGTCGGCGCGTGCGTCGTGACCCGGCTGTTCCAGCGGGTGATCCCGGGCTCGTGACGGTCAGCTGAACACGTGATCGAGCACGAGTTGCTTGATCGCGGTGGCGGCGACGGGCCCCTCGGGAAGCAGCGAGCCCTCGCTCGAGATCACGATCGGACCGTGCTCGGGCGTGCTCGGCAACCGACCGTGGGAGCCCTTGACCAGGCTCGCGTCGAGCGAGATCACGTCGAGTAGCGAACGGAAGCCGAGCTTGCGCTTCGCGAGCGTCCACGCGACCCGCGCCATCGGCAGCGGCAGCGCGGGATCGAGGAACAGCTCGACCGGGTCGTACCCGGGCTTGCGATGGATATCGACAGTGCGCGCGAAGTCGGGCGCGCGGGCGTCGTCGGTCCAGTAGTAGTAGGTGAACCACGCCTCGGCATCGCTGATCGCGACGAGCTCGCCCGCGCGCGGGTGATCGAGGCCGGCGGCCTGCTTGCCGCGCGCGTCGAGGACCTGCTCGACCCCGGGCACCGCCGCGATCAACGCCTGCACCGCCGGGAGGTCCTCGGGTCGTTGCACATAGATGTGCGCGACCTGGTGATCGGCCACCGCGAACGCGCGCGACGCACCGGCATCGAGGAGCTCGAGCCCTTGCTCCTGGCGGATCGCGAGCAAGCCGGCCGCGCGGAGCGTGCGGTTGAGGTGCACGGGACGCGAGACGCTCGTGATCCCGTACTCGGAGACGACCACCACACGCGCGCCGTCACGCGTTGCCTGCTCGATGAGGTCGCCGCACAGCGCGTCGAGCTCTCTGATCGCGGCCGGCACGTCGGCGCCGCCGGGCCCCTGCTTCTGCAAGACGTAGTCGAGGTGGGGCAGGTAGACGAGCGACAGCGTCGGGGTGCGCGCACGCCAGACGTCCATCGCGCACGCCGTGATCCACTTGCTCGACGTGATGCCCGCGCGCGGGCCCCAGAAATCGAACAGCGGAAACTGACCGAAGTGCTGCTGCAGCTCGTCGCGAAGCTCGCCAGGGCTCGTGTGGATGTCGGGCAGCTTGCGGCCATCCGCCGGGTACATCGGCCGCGGCGTGACGGCGAAGTCGGCCGACGAGTACATGTTGAACCACCAGAACAGCTTGGCGCACGTGAACGCCGGATCGCGCCGCCGTGCTGCGTCCCAGATCTTCTCGCCGGTGACGAGGTGATTCGACTGCCGCCAGAAGCTGACCTCGGCGAGGTCGCGGTAGTACCAGCCGTTGCCGACGCAGCCATGACCGCTCGGCAGAAGCCCGGTGGTGAACGTCGACTGCACGCTGCACGTCACCGCCGGCAGCACCGGCGCGAGCGCGCGATGCCCCCCCGCCTTGGCGAGCGCGGTGAGCGCCGGCGCGTGCTCGCCGAGCATGGCCGGTGTCAGCCCGACGACATCGAGGACGAGCGTGCGGCGCATCAGCGCTCGATGCGTGGGGGCTGGCCGCGCAGCACCGAGTTGCCCTCGTGGAGCTCGGTCTGATCGATCGCGAGCGGGGCGTCGAGCGTCGCGGGGTCGAACCGGCCGCTCTGCGCGAAGAACGCGACCGGGTTCTTCCAGAAGATCGTCTCCATCATCTGTTCACTGATCCCGGCCGCGCGCATGGCATCGCGCGTCTTCGGCACCTTCAATGGATCGGAGACGCCCCAGTCCGCGGCGCTGTTCACGAGGATCCGCTCGCCACCGTATTGCTGGACGAGCGCGACCATGCGGGGCTCGTCCATCTTGGTCTGGGGATAGATCGAGTGACCGGCCCAGCATCCGCTGGCGAGCGTGAGCGGCAGGGTCTCCTCGGTGTTGTGATCGACGATCGTGCGCTCCGGCGGGAACCCCACCTCGCGGACCAGCGCGAGCGTGCGCTCGCAGCCGCGCTGCTTGTCGCGATGCGGGAGATGGATCAGGGCGGGCAGATCGTGCGCCCGCGCGAGCTCGAGCTGGGCGGCGAAGCAGCGATCCTCCGCCGGGGTCATGTCGTCGTAGCCGATCTCGCCGACCGCGACGACGCCATCCTTCTCGAGGTAGCGCGGCAGCATCGCGAGGACCTCGTCGACGAGGGCCGGATCGTTGGCCTCGCGCGGGTTCATCGCGAGCGTGCAGAAGTGCCGGATGCCGAACTGGCTCGCGCGGAACCGCTCCCAGCCGAGCAGCGACAGGAAGTAGTCCTCGAACGTGCCGACGTGCGTTCGCGGCTGCCCGAGCCAGAATGCAGGTTCGACCACGGCCGCGACGCCGGCGGCCGCCATCGCCTGATAGTCATCGGTCGTGCGCGACGTCATGTGGATGTGTGGATCAAACAGCTTCACGAGGTCCTCCGGAACCAGCTCGCATCGTGCGGAACGTCTCGCCCGGCGGCACGCCGTTCACTCGCGAATGCTTCGACCATGCGGACCAGCTCGTCGGTGGTCCGCGCGGCAAGCCCCCGGATGCGAGCGACCGGGACGCCGATGAACAGGGCCTTCAATACCATCTGGGCGAACGCGGGATCGGGAAACCAGCGCTCGGGAAACTCATTGTCACACGCGATGGCGCCGAACACGGTCGTGACGTTGGTCCGGCACGCGTCGATCGCGAGCGCGACGAACCGCTCGGGCCCTGGCAGGGCCGTGAGGACGCGGAGGACGGCCTGGCGCTCGCGGATCTCGCCGCGACGGATCAGCTGCTCGACCAGCCGTCGTTGATCGTCGGCGGAGCGCGCCGCGCACGTCGCGAGCAGCAAGGCCGCCCGCCCGCACTCGTCGACGCCGACCTCGGCGGGCCACGGCAGCCCGAGCGCGGCCAGGGCGGCGACGTCCGCGCCGTCGAGCGGCGCGGTCCCGAGCCGGCGCCCGGCACCGGAGAACGCGCCATCGAACGCGGGTGCCGCGGGTGCGTGCGCCAGCTGGTCATCGAGCCAGCGCATCGCCTCCGGGGTCACGTGGCGCCCCACGACCGCGCGGAGCTCCGAGATCAGGCGCGCCGACACGCTATCCGAGATAGGGCTCGTGACAGACGGCCTCGATGTTGTGGCCGTCGAGGTCGTGGACAAACGCGCCGTAGTAATGCTCGTGGTACTGCGGCCGCATGCCCGGCGGACCGTTGTCGGTCGCACCGGCGGCGATCGCGGCGTCGTAGAACGCGCGAACTGCGCCACGGCCCTTCGCGACGATCGCGACGTGGACGCGATCCTTCGGCGTGCCGATGCCGATCCAGAAGTCCGGCTTGCCGCCGATCCCGAAGCCGGCCGCCTGGTCGAACCGCATGATCAGCGTGTAGCCCAGCGGCGCGAGCGCCTGCTCGTAGAACGCGACGCTGCGCCCGAGGTCGGACACCGAGATCCCGATGTGATCGATCATGGCCGGACCATAACCGCTCCGGCACGAGGCCGGTACCGCCCGGCACGGATCGGTACCGATCGCCGAATCGGTTAGACTGCGCGAGTGCGTAAGGCAGTTGCGGGTGTCGTGGCACTGCTGGCCATGGGAGCTGGCGAGGCTCGTGCCGGTCGGACCCACTACGGGTGGCTCTACGGCACCGAGGTCATGCCGGAGCGTGGCGCCGAGATCCAGACCTGGGTCCTCGAGGAGAACGGACAGGGCACGGCGAACACGAAGGAGTCGCTGCTGTGGTGGGGGCCGCTGATCGGCGTCACCGATCAGCTCGAGCTCGCGTTCCCCGTCGAGCTGACGTGGACCAGCGCGGACGGCGTGGAGCCGGACTTCACGTTTCGCCGGTGGGGCGCCGAGGCGCGCTATCGCATGGTGAGCCAGGATCCCGCGCCGCCGTTCGCGCCGCTCGTCCGGGTCGCGGTCAAGCGCGACGTTGGCGTCCGCGACCTCGTGCAGCCCGAGATCGATCTCGTGATGTCGTACGAGGCGGATCGCGTGCACGCCCTCGTCGATCTCGGGATGATCGGCCAGATCACCGCCGACGACCGGCGGTTCGAGTTTCGTCCGGGTGCCGGGATCAGCATCCGCGTCGTCGAGGATCTGCGGCTCGGCGCCGAGGTCTACGCCCAGCTCGATCTCGAGGACAGCGCGAACAGCTGGGCCGTCGTCGGTCCGAACCTCGCGTGGACGCAGGGTCGGTTCTGGCTCTCCGCGAGCTTCGGCATCGGCATCTATCAGATCGATAACGCGCCGCGCGTGATGTGGGGGATCGCGTTCTGATGATCGCCCGCACGGTGCTCGCGTCGATCGTGTGCGTCATCACCGGCGTTGCCCGCGACGGCGTCGCGCACGCCGGCCCGACCGGCCCGACCGGACGCGTCGTCGGCACGGTCAAGGTCACCGAGGCGGACGGCAAGCCCGCGGTCA
>JBKJUF010000676.1:0-4338 GCA_046590445.1 Kofleriaceae bacterium | reverse complement strand
GGAAGAACCGCGTCACCGCGAGCCCGAACCCGTGCAGCGCGCCCCACACGATGAACGCCCAGCTCGCGCCATGCCACAGCCCGCCGATCAGCATCGTCAGGATCAAGTTGACGTAGGTCCGCCACGGCGCGCCTTTGCTGCCGCCGAGCGAGATGTAGAGGTAGTCGCGCAGCCACGTCGACAGGCTGATGTGCCAACGGCGCCAGAACTCCTGAAGGTTCGCGGAGCGATACGGCGTGCGGAAGTTCTCGGGCAGCGTGAAGCCGAGCACCATCGCCGAGCCGATCGCGATGTCGGAGTACGCCGAGAAATCGAGGTAGATCTGGAGCGCCCAGCCGTAAATGCCGACGAGGACCTCGAATGACGAGAACCGCTCTGGCGCCTCGAACACGCGGTCGACGATCGCGACGCCGAGCGCGTCCGCGATCGCGATCTTCTTGAACAGGCCGATCGCGATCCGGAACAGGCCGTGGGTCGCGCGCTGGAGCTCGAGCGGCGGCGGGTTCTCGAGCTGCGGCAGGAGCTCGTAGGCCCGCACGATCGGGCCGGCGACGAGCTGCGGGAAGAACAGCACGAACGACGCGAACGTCACGATCGACTTGGTCGCCGGCATCTCCTTGCGATAGACGTCGATCGTGTAGGACAGCGACTGGAACGTGTGGAACGAGATGCCAGCGGGCAGGATGAGCTCGAGGCGGCCGACATCGAGTCCGAGCACCTCCTGGGTGAAGAAGTCGGCGTACTTGAAGAACACCAGGATGCCGAGGTTCGAGCACAGGCTGATGACGACGAGCGCCTTACGCCGCCACGGATCCGAGGTCTGCTCGATCCAGATGCCGAGGTAGTAATCGAGCGCGATGGTCGCGAGCAGCAGCGCGAGGAGGTAGCGATATGGCCCTGGCATCGCCGACGCCCACCCGTGATAGAAGAGCGACGACACGACGAACAGGATCACGATGCGGCCGAGCGGCTTCGTCGGATCCGCCTCGGCACAGCCGAGGCCGAGCCCGAGGACGGCGAGCACGAACAGGTGGCCGTGCGCGACGATCGCCGCGGTCGTCTCGTCGAGGACGCCATTCTGCTCGGCGGCGAGCACCACGGTGCCGACGAGCAGGAGGCCGATCACGAAGCCGACCGCGATCGTCCGCTGTCCGCGATCCGACGCGATCCACGCGGCCCACCGGCGACCGGCGAGGACCGCAGCACCGACGACCGAGCCGCCGATCGCCCACTGCACGATGAGCCAGGGCGGCCACGCGCGGCCATCGTTGGCGGCGAGCCGCAGCAGCGTGCCGCCGATCGGATCCCACAGCGTGTCGGGATCCTTGGCCACGAGGATGAACACGACGTCGCCGAGCAGCACCATCACCGCCATCCGCGCCCACGCCCCACGGACACCGCCACCCCAGCGCGCGAGCGCGTAGAGGAAGAACACGGCGATCAGGAAGACCGGGAAGTCGGGCGACGAGAACAGCATGTCAGCGCGGCGACAGCGTGGGGTTCAGGCGACGCCAGCGGTCGTACTCGGCGAGCACGGCTCCGGACAGGGCGTCCGCCCAGGTCTGATAGCCGAGATCGGTGAAGTGCACGCGATCCTTGTAGGCGAGCTTGGGATCGGCGAGGAACCAGCCATCCATGCGGTCGGCGCCGCCCATCGCCGCGAACGTATCGAAGAACACGACGCGGTTACGCACCGCCGCCGCGTGCTCGACGGCGATGATCTCGCGGAGCACGCCGGGCGTCCGCCATTGGCACTCGGGGATGATCGAGCCGTCGGCAGCTCGCTTCATCCGGTCGCAGCCCTTGCCGCCCTCGCGCGTCGCGACGTCGGGCGGCCCGAGGATCACGATCGACGCCGTCGGTGCAGCCGCACGGATCCGCAGGATCGTCTCGTCGTAGTAGCGGGCGAGCGCCTCGAGATCGAGATCCGGATCATCGGCCTCGTTCGTGCCGTACTGGAGGACGACGAGCCGCGGATCGCGGGTCGCGAGCTGCTCGCCGATGATCGACCAGTCCCACGACCGCAGGCTGCCGAGCCGGCGACCGACGACGCCGAGCGAATCGACGATCACGCCGGGCCGCTGCCGCTCGAGGACGATGCCGAACAGCTCGACGAGGCCGCCGCCTGCGTGCTCGAGTGTCAGCCTGTGCGGGCCGTCCGGAACGACGATCACGTGGCGCGCGGGATGCGGCGGCTCGATCGGCGCGGTCTTCGTCGCGAGCGCCTGCCATGGCTCGGCGTCGACGCGCACCCGCAGCATTCCGTGATCGGGCGCCGCCAGGTAGAGGATCTCGAACTGCGCGACGCTCGTGCCGGCCGGGCAGTCGGCGCAGGTCTCGACCCAGAGCTGCGAGCCTCTTCGCTCGCCGTAGACCCGCAGCCCGGCGATCCCGAACGGCTCGGGATCGCGCGCGCCGCCGACCGCGGCCTTCCAGGTGCCGCTCGCGCCGTACTTGATGTCGCGCTGGTAGTAGTGCCGTGCCGGTGGCCGACCGGCGGCGACGAGGCCCCGCCCGGCATCGCCGAACTGCTTCTGGAACGTGTGCCGAAGCCGCGACGTCATCGAGTCACTCGCGGTGTGCGAGTCGCCGAAGAACAGCATCGCGACGCGTGCGCCTGGATCCTTGCGTTCGGCGGCGGCGAGCCCGGCGAACAGGTGATCGAGGCCGCCTGGAGGAACGTCGAGGAATCCGGGAACGACGGCGAGGCCAGCATCGATCGCGGCAGGCGTCGCCGGATCCGCCGATCCGGTCTGCACGCGTGGCGTCACCGGCGGTCTGGCGCGCTCGCCGTCGCAGCCGCTGCCGCATCCCGCAAGCACCGCGATCGCGAACGATGCGAGCCACGCCGGATCGCCGAGCGCGCTACGGCTTCGCATAGCGCTGGTAGCCGCTCATCAGCGTGTCGAACACGCCATCTGCGAGCTTGTTCGCGCCCTTGCGCTGCAGGTGCTGGAAGTCGCTGCCGATGAAGCCGCGCTTGAACCACTTCGCCGCGGAACCCTTGCCGCCCATCCAGTCATACGTCGAGAAGAAGGCGCAGCCCTGCGCGTGTGCGGCGCGTCGCTGCGCTTCGACGAGGAACGGCATCACCGGCCGTGATGGATAGCCGCCGTCCTTGGCCTCGGCCTGATCGAGCGGCGCGACCACGACACATGCGGCGTCGGGGCGGCCCTTGCGTAGCGGCGCGATCGACTTCTCGTAGCGGCCCTGGTAGTCCCGGGTCATGCGGTCGTTGGCCGCGAGCCACTGCGCCTCGTTCGCGCCGATCATGACGAGCATCAGATCCGCACTGCGATGCGCGAGCTCGCTCGTGAAGTCGTCGACGTTGCGCGCCGCGAAGTTCTTGACGTTGACGCTGACGATCCCGAAGTTGTCGACGACCGCGCCGGTCGCGTTCTCGAGCCCGACGCCGTAGAGCCGGATCTTGCCCTCCGCCACGATCTCGAGCTTCTTCGCGCCGGATGGCACGGTTCCCGTCGCGTGGCCGCCGCGCTTGGCATCGGCCTTCGTGCTGGTGCGCAGGATCTCGGCGCCATCTGCCGTGATCACGGCAGTGCCGCCGCGCGGCTGACCGACATAGTAGAGCTCGACGCTGGTGACGCTGCCGGTGACGAGCTTGATCGTCGCGCGACCGCCGTGGGTCTCGGCGGTGCTGCCACCGACGCCGTAGATCCCATCGAAGTGCGGCTGCGTCGAGATCGCGTGGGTCGACCACTCGCCCGTCGTCCATCGCGTGATCGCCTCGTGGCCGCAGAACCGGTGCGGCGGCACGACGTACACGAAGCCTGGACCACCATCACCGAGCTCGCCGTGCATGCGCGTTCGCAGGCGCGCCGGGATCGCATCGGTCGCGACGACCGAGTCGCCGTACCACGAGACCCGCACGGCCCGGCCGAGCTTGCCGGCCTTGCTGTCGACGACCGCACGGTAGAAGCCGTCCATCGCCCACCGCTTGCACTTGTCGGCGGTGCCGTCGAGGCAGACGTCCTCGAGCGCGCCGACCCGGCTGCGATCTCCGGTGTCGGGGATTGGCAGCATGACCGGCTTGTCCGCGTCCTTGGCCTCGGCGACGCTGATCGGGCGCGGCGCGAACGTCGGTCCCGCGGGCTGCGGATCCTGCGCGTCGCGCCGCGAGGTCACGCGATCCGCGAGCGCCTGGACATCGCCATCGATCACCCACAGCCCCGCGAACACGACGCCACAGAACCACAAGAGCGTCGGCGCGATCGTCCAGCTACGGTCAGGCCCTGACACCGACTCGAAGGTATGCGAACGCGCGCCCCAGTCAAGGCGCTCGCGGATCGCGTGACCTCGCGGCGCGACGCGCAGGATCCG
>JBKJUF010000544.1:0-13728 GCA_046590445.1 Kofleriaceae bacterium | reverse complement strand
CGGCAGCACGTCGGTGAGCACCTTGGGATCACCGAGGCGGCCGGCGGCGACCAGCGCATCGACGCGGACCTCGCGATCGAGTGACTCTTGCAGCGTCCCCATGTGACGCCCGTCCTTCGGCGGCTCCTGGCGCGCCATGTGAACGAGCGGCGCCGCGGCGCCCTTGTTGCCGAGATGCCCGAGCACGGAGACCGCGACGCGTTGCTGCGCTGGCTCCTTCTCGTCGCGCAACGCTTCGAGCAGCGGTTGGAGGCCGTGGCCGCCGATGCGGCTGAGCTCGGCGCGCGCGGCCTTGCGAACCTCCTCGGTGCCATGCCGCTCGCGCTCGACGAGCCGCGGCACGTAGCGCAGGTAGAGATCGACGAGCGCGCGCCGGTAGACCGGCTTGTGCGCCATCATGAACGAGAGCGGCGATAGCACCTTCTCGAGCTCGCCGAGCGAGTCCGTCATCTCCTCGAGATCGATCGCCTCGCGGCCGGCGCGGCCGATCACCTCCTCGTCGGACGCGGTGCGCAGCACGCCGCGCAGCAACTCGGCCGCGCGCTTGGGCTGCCCACCTTGCACGTAGAGCTGAGCGAGCGCGAACTGCGCCTTGCTGTTGCGTGCGTCGAGCTGGAGCACCCTTTCGTACGCGGCGATCGCGTCGCCGAACCGCTGCATCTCGACGTAGCGCTCGCCCATCCGTTCGTAGCCGCTCGGATCGCGCGGGTTCTTGGCGACCGCCATCAGCTGATACTTCTCGGCCTCGTCGTCCTTGCGCTCCTCGGTCTTGATCTCGGAGATCTGCATGTAGACCTCACGCTCGCGACTCGGGACCGCCTTGGCGAGCTCGAGCAACGCGTCGACCGCGTCCTTGTAGCGCCGCTCCTTGCGGTGCTGCTTCACGAGATCGGTCAGCAGATCGAAGTCGTCGGGGACCTTCTTGCGCAGCGCCTCGAGGGTCGTGCTCGGCTCGCCCTTCCGCGGGCGCTTGCTGTAGTACTCGATCAAAAAGTAGCCGGCCTCGACGTCGCCACTGGCGAACCGAGTCTCCCATTCGCTGCGCTTGGTGAGCTCCTTCACGCCCCACCGCGTGATCACCGCGACGTAGCTGCGGCGGGCCTCGCGTCGCGCGAGCCGATCCGAGGGCCTGGTGCCGAGCAGCGCGAGCACCTTCTCCCAGTCCGCGGCGGCCTCGGGGAATTGCTTCTTGCTGTCGTAGATCCGCGCGCGCCCCTTGTAGAACTCGGGGTTCTTGTCGTCGAGCTTGATCGCCTTCGCGTAGTTCGCGAGTGCCTCGGTATCGTTGCCGTGCTCGGCCATCACCTCGCCGAGCTTGGCGAGTGACGAGGCCTTGCCGCTGTTGGCGAGGCGCTTCCAGGTCGCGAGCGCACGCGCCTTGTCGCCCTTCTGCCAGTACTGCTCGCCAAGCGTGATCACGTGCGATGGATCGTCGGGCTCGAGCTTCGCGAGCCGCTCGTACTGCGCGATCGCGAGCTCTTCTTTGCCCCAGCGCTGATAGAGGTCGGCGATCGCCGAGAGGACGCCGGCGTCGCTCGGGAACCGGCCCTGGAGCCGGGTCAGGGTGTCGAGCGCCTTCTTCTCGAAGCCCTTGCGCATGTAGCGCTCCGCAAGGTCGAGCTGGAAGCGAGCCTCGCCGGGAGCCGCGCGGACCACCGCCTCGTACTGCGCGAGGGCCTCGTCATCGCGGCCCGAGTTCTCGAGGATCTGGATCAGCCGGCGCTGCGTATCGAGCTCCCAGGCGGCCTTCGCGACGGCCTTCTTGAGGGCCGCGATCGCCTTCTCCTGCGCGCCGGTCTCCTCGTAGAGCTTGCCGAGCGTCGACCACTCGAAGTGTCCGCGCGAGCCCTCGGACCACTCCTTCTCGTACTGGGCGAGCAACGTTGGCAGCGCCTGCTTGCGGCGATAGATGTCGACGATCCGGCCGGTCAGCTCGACCTCGAGGTAGTAGCCCTTCGGCGCGAGCTTGATCGCGCGGCGGTACTCGACGACCGCCTCGTCGTCCTTGCCCATGCCCTCGAGCGCCTGCCCGCGACGTGCCACCACCTCGACGCGACGCGCCGGATCACCGCCGAGCAGCTTCTCGGCGGCCGCGTAGCTCTCGAGCGCGACGTCCCGCTTGCCGGCCGCGAGCATCGCGTCGCCGCGCTCGAGCCAGAGCTGCGCGTTGTTCGGATCGAGCTCGAGGAACTGCTTGAAGTACGCGTTTGCGCCGTCGTTGTCGCCGGTCGTCAGCGCGAGGTCGGCGAGGGCGCGCAGCGCCTTCTTCTTCATGTCCTTCGCGGACGCGTGCGCGAGCGCGTTCTCGTAGGCACCGCGTGCTTCCTTGGTCTTGTTGCCGGCCTTGTGGATCTCGCCGATCAGGAGCCAGGTCGACGCGTCGCTGCCCGTCTTGCCGACCGCCCGCGTGAACAGCTCGAGCGCGCGCGGATCGTCGCCGGTCGCGCGGTGGAGCCGCCCGAGGATCACGGCAGCCGACCACGCGGCCGCCTCCTTCTCGAGCGCCTTGCCGTACTCCTCCTTGAGCACGTCGACGGTGCGATACCGCCGGTACATCTCGAGGAGCTTCGCGAGCGCCGACCCGTCGTGCGGGTTCCTCGCGAGGATCGCCTTGTAGCGAGCGACCACCGTCTTGTCGAACGGGTCGCGCTGGACGCCCCAGTCCGCGGGCTGGGCGTGGGCCAGGATCGGGGCCGCAGCGGGGATCGCGATGGCGGTCGCGAGGGAGAACGCGAGGAATCGAAGGCGCCGCATCCAGCGTCGATCATAGCCCCTCGATCGCGCGGGTGCTCGTCGGCCGTTGCCCTACGTCAGGGCTTCGGGGAGGTCTCGATCAGGCGCGGATCCGGGCCAGCATGGACCCGAGGTTCTTGCGCCGCATCTCGATGCAGAAGTCGCGGACCGTGCGGGCCTGGCTCCGCGCCATCGCGAGGAACCGCACGCCGAGGCCCGAGGCGAGCGCTGAACGGTCGTCCTTGCGATAGCAGATCTGGCCAGACGCCCAGATCGAGTCATCGATTCCCGGAAGATCGATCTCGAGCCCGACGACGAGCCCTGGCGGGGGCGCGAGCATCGAGATCGCAGACATGTTGATCCCCGAGTCGGAGAGGTTGCAGGCCAGCCCGCGCACCGGTCGGTCGTGCACGTACGAGGTGACCATCGTTTCGAAGGGGATCCGGAAGCCAAGTCGGCGCTCTTGCAAGGCTGCTACCTCAGGTGGTCAGATGTAGGATAAGAGCGTACCAGTGCCAGCGAGCGGACCAAGTTTTTCCCCGTTTCCGTTCGAGCGTCTGCGGCACATCAGCCGGCGCGATGCTGCGCTCGAGACGACGATCGCGCGCTGGATCGCGGCGACATCAGGCCCGCTCGCGAGGACTACGGCGGTCGCCGGCGCGCCGGTCGAGGTGCGGTTGATCGGGCTCGCGACCGCGCCGGCGGATGTGCATGCCGCGCTTGCCGAGGTCCGGATCCGCGGCGGCGCGTTCGTGATCGCGGCGGCATCCGCGCCGATCCGCCAGCTTGCGGGACGGCTGCTCGGTGGTCTGCCGGAGCTGCCTGCGGCGCGTCCGCTCGCACCGACCGAGCACGCGATCTGGGCGTTGCTCGTGGCCGCGGCGATCGAGGATGCCCGGCTCGACGCCGAGGTCTGGCCGCTGCTCGAACCGCGCGCTCTCACCGACGACACCGTCGCGATCGAGCTCGCGATCCGCATCGGTGATGCGCCGCTGACCGTCCACGTTCACGTGCCGCGTGGGCTCGCAGTCCGGGTGCCGCCGCCGCGCGCGATCCCCGCGTGGACGTTCGACGTGCCGATCGTCGTGGGCCGCGCCGCGATCGCCGCACGCGATGTCTTCGCGCTCACGCCACGCGACGCGATCACCGTCGAGCGGGTCCTCGAGCTCGTGATCGGCGACGGCTGCGTCGGGCTAAGCGCGTCGCCGGGAGCGCTGGAGGCGACGGTCGTGACCGGCTATGGTCGCCGCGACATGGCGTTGCCCGATGAAGCGCAGCTCGAGCTGACCGTCCAGCTCGGCACCACGCGCCTCACGCTGCGTCAGCTCGCGGAGCTCGCGGTCGGTCAGATCATCCCGCTCAACCGTCCACTGGCCGGTCCGTACGAGGTGCGGGTCGCGGGTCGCGTGGTCGGGGAGGGCGAGCTGGTCGATCTTGACGGCGAGCTCGGCGTGCGCATCGTGTCCATCGCTCAGGAGTAGTCCCCATGCCCGTCTACGAATATCAGTGCAAAGCCTGCAACCAGGAGTTCGAGTATCAGCAGCGGATGTCCGATCCAGACAAGGAGACGTGCGAGGCGTGCGGCGGCAGCCTCGAGCGGTTGATCTCGCGGACCGCGTTCCAGCTCAAGGGCAGCGGCTGGTACAAGGATCTCTACTCGTCCGCGAAGCCCGACGCCAAGCCAGGCGGCGATGCGGTGCCGGCTGCAGGCGCCGACAAGCCGGCCGCGAAGACTGATGCGCCGGCCGCCGCGCCCGCGGCGAGTCCATCGTCGACCCCCGCGAGCTCGGGGTCTTCCGGGTCGTCGTCCGGCGCGTCCTCGAGCGGCGGCACGAGCGGCGGCAGTGGTGGCAGCAGTGGTGGCAGCAGCGGCGGGACGAGCGGCGGCAGTGGTGGCAGCAGCGGCGGGACGAGTGGCGGCAGTGGTGGCAGCAGCGGCGGGGCGAGCAGCGGCGGTGGGTCGACGACGAAGAGTGCCGCGGCGAGCGCTTCATGACCGTGGCCTCGGGTCAGCGCGCGGCCGTCCTCGATGGCAAGGCGATCGCTGCGAAGCTGCGTGGCGAGGTCGCGACCGCTGCGCTCGAGCTCCGGAATCGTGGCGTGAACCCGACGCTGGCAGTCGTGCTCGTCGGCGAGGATCCGGCATCCGCGGTCTACGTGAAGAGCAAGGCGAAGGCCGCGCGCGAGGCCAACGTCGACGTCCGCGATCACAAGCTGCCCGCGACCACGTCGCAAGCCGAGCTGATGGCGCTCGTCGAGACGCTCAACGCCGATCCCGTCGTCGATGGCATCCTCGTCCAGCTCCCGCTGCCGAAGCACCTCGATAGCGAGGCGGTCATTCGCACGCTCGATCCGGCAAAGGATGTCGATGGCCTGCACCCGTTAAGCCTCGGCTACCTCGCGGGTGGCCGGCCGACGTTCGTGCCATGTACGCCGAAGGGCTGCATGCGCCTGCTCCGCGAGGCCGGCGCTGAGCTCGCAGGAACGCGTGCGATCGTGCTCGGACGCAGCGTGCTGGTCGGCAAGCCGATCGCGCTCCTGCTCGCGAATGCGAACGCGACGGTGACGATGTGCCACAGCAAGACTCGCGATCTTGCGGACGAGGTCCGGCGCGCGGACGTCGTGGTCGCCGCGATCGGGCGGCCCGAGATGGTGCGCGGCGACTGGATCAAGGATGGCGCCTTCGTGCTCGACGTCGGCATCAACCGACTCGACTCGGGGAAGCTCGTGGGTGACGTCGACTTCGCGGGTGCGTCCGAGCGTGCCCGCGCGATCACGCCGGTGCCGGGCGGCGTCGGCCCGATGACGATCGCGTGTCTGCTCGAGAACACGGTCGAGGCGGCGCGGCGCCGCCGGCTGAACGCCTGAGCTCACCACGCGTTGCGCGGCGGCCAGTGCGGATTGTCGGCGCGAGCTGTCAGCGCGAGCTATCAGCGCGAGCTGTCAGTTCGGAGTGACAGTTCGGAGTGACAGTTCGGAGTGACAGTTCGGGTTGTCAGTGCGGATTGGACGAGTCGCGCACGGCCGCCGGCTTCGACAGCGCACGCACGAGCACGATCTGCAGCTCGGCGAACGACGGCGGGTTCGTCGCGATCTCGTCGGCGCCGGCCGCGCGCGCGTGCTCTCGGAGCTTGGTGTTCAGCGTCAGCGCGACCGTCGGCACCGGCGGATCCTGCAGCTTCGCGGCCCGTAGCGTCGCGAGCCCGCCCTCGACGTCGAAGTCGATATCGATCACCGCGAGGTCGACGTCGCTCGACATCAACGACACTGCAACGTTCGCGTCCGCGGCCTGCATGACCTCGGCGGTGCTGATGATCGACTTGATCGAGCGCGCGAGCGTCGTGCGGTCCTGACGATCGCCGGACAGCACCAGGATGTGGACGCCGTGAAACGACGACACGAGCCCATCGATCACGGTGCCGAGCTGTGGCGCGACGTCCTGGAACTCGATGCCGAGCCCGGGACCGCCTTCGGGGCTGTCGGTGCCACGTCGCCATACAACGACGCCGTTGAGCGGCACGAGGCCAGCGCTCGGAATCTGCAGATCGAGCGTCACCGCCGCGCCGGTCGGAATGTCCGCGTCGGTCTCGAGGAACAATCCGCCACGCGACAGGTTCACCGAGTACGCGACCAGGAACGACGATGCCGTGCGGAAGTCGACCTCCACCGAATACGGCATCCGCTCGTTCTCGCGATCCGTCATCAGCGCGCTCAGTATCGCGAAACTCGAACGAAAAAGGAGGCTCGGGGCCACCAGTTACCCGAACGCTACCTCAGGCAAGCGACCAGGCGAGCGACCAGGCAAGCGATTCAGAGCAAGCGGTCGAGCAAGCGTTCGAGATGATCGAGGTTCATGTAACGGATCTCGATGCGGCCGGCCTTGCCGGGCTCGTCCTCGGTGATCGTGACGGGACCACCGACGGCGCGCGTCAACCGCTCCTCGAGGTCGCGCACCGACGCGGACTTGCCGGCCTCCGGCTTGTCCGGCTTGTCCGGCTTGTCCGGCTTGCCGCCTGCGCGTGACTTCTTGACGAGTGCCTCGGTCGCGCGCACCGAGAGCTGCTTGTCGACGACCGTCCGTGCCGCGCGCTCGATCGCGACGGGCTCGTCGAGCGCGAGCAGCGCGCGTGCGTGACCCATCGACAACCGCTCGTCCTCGACGAGCTGGCGCACCGGCAGCGGCAGCTTGAGCAGCCGGATCGCGTTGGCGACCGTGCTGCGATCCTTGCCGATCCGCCCCGCGATCGCTTCTTGGGTCAGCCCGAACTCCTCGACGAGTCGCTGGTAGGCTGCGGCTTCCTCGAGCGGACCGAGGTCGGCGCGCTGGAGGTTCTCGACGAGGGCACGCTCGAGCGCGATGCCTTCCTCGACGTCCTGGACGACGACCGGCACCTCGTGCAGGCCGGCCCGCTGCGCCGCGCGCCACCGGCGCTCGCCGGCGATCAGGAAGTAACCACCGTCGGGGCGTGGGCGGACGACGAGCGGCACGATGATGCCGTGGGAGCGGATCGAATCGGCAAGCTCGCCGAGCTTGGTCTCGTCGAACTTGCGCCGCGGCTGCTCGGGGCTCGGATAGACGTCCTCGATGCCGGCCGCGAAATAGGTGCGCGATCGCTGTGTACCCGCCCCCGCACCCAGCACGGACGGGACGTCGCTCGAGCCGATCCGCGTGATCTGCGCACCGCCGTCGATGCGCACCGACGCCGGTCCGCCCGGCAACAGCGCCGACAGCCCGCGCCCGAGGCCTCGCTTCTTCATGTCCGCCATCATGCCGAACGTTGCCCCTTCGGGGCGGCGTCACCGGCGGGATCGAGCAACATGCGTTCGACGAACTCGTCGGCGATCGCGAGATAGCTCTTGGTGCCCGGGCAGCGCAGGTCGTAGAGCAGGCAGGGTTTGCCGTGGCTCGGCGCCTCGGAAAGCCGGACGTTTCGGGGCACGGTCTCGCGGAACACCTTGTCACCGAAGAAGTGGGCGACCTCGCAGCGCACCTGGTTCGCGACGCTGAGCCTGCCGTCGAACATCGTGAACAGGACGCCATCGATCGTGAGGTGTGGGTTGTACGCCGCGCGGATCTTCTCGATCGTGCTGGTCAGCGCCGACAGCCCCTCGAGCGCGAAGTACTCGGCCTGCATTGGCACGAGCACACCATCCGCCGCGACCAGCGCATTCAGCGTGAGCAACCCGAGCGACGGCGGACAGTCGATCACGACGTACTCGTAATCCCCCGCGATCGGCGCGAGCGCATCGGCGAGCACGCGCTCGCGGCGATCCGCCGAGATCAGCTCGATCTCCGCGCCGACCAGGTCGGTCGTCGCTGGCACCACGAACAGCGTCGCGATGTCGGTCGGCCGCACGACCTCGGCGAGCGTGACGTCCCCCGTCAGCGCGTCGTACACCGACTTCTCGACGCGGTCGCGCGGCCAGCCGACACCCGATGATGCGTTGCCCTGCGGGTCGAAGTCGACGAGCAGCACGCGATACCCGCGTGACGCGATCGACGCGGCGAGGTTGATCGCAGTGGTGGTTTTGCCGACGCCACCCTTCTGGTTAGCGACCGCGACGATCCGGGTCATGCAGGGCGAGTAACACGGGGCTATGACGATCGCGATATACCGTCGAGAGCTCGGCGGCGAACACACTCGCGCGGATTCGTTGAAGCGTCACAAATACGCTTCTTCGAAAAAAAAATTGGGTCCGGATTCCCATCCCGCGTACCTTGTAGCCAGATGTAGGACATGTGGGTCATGTCCTCGAGGAGCTGGCAATGTCTTCAGGAATTCCACGTATTTATACTTCGTTTGCCGAGTTCGAGCGCGAGGAATTGCGCCGCCTAGATTCACTTCATACCTCCGTCGACGACATGGTCGAGGAGCGGTTCGCCGAGGAGCTCGACTTCGGTGGAGGTAGCGATCAGCCGCGCCGCCGCGGCCGTCCGCGCAAGAACCCGCAATAGTGACGTGACGTGACGTGACGCGACGTCGGGGGAGGTCTCGAGCGTTCAGTCGCAGTGGCCGGGGCCGATCAGGCCATTGTTGTACGAGTCGAGGGTGTAGCTGAGGTCGATCGCCGCCTGGCGGTTGGTCGTGATGCCGCCGCAGCTCGCGGTGAGCATCGCGCGGGCATCCGCGAGCGCGGTGCCGAGCTCGCTCGTCGACGCGCCACTCGCGCCATTGAGGCTCGCGGCGATGTACTGGTGCGCGAGGATGTACCAGGCCTCGCCGCGTGGGCTGGTGTGGAGGATGTCGAGGAGCTTCCGTCCGCACATCAGCTCGGACTCGTCGAACGGCGCCGGCCAGTCGCGCCGCTGGCTCGCGCTGGTCTTGAATTCGTTGTGGTTCTTCCAGTAGCCCTGGGTGAACGTGCAGCCCTCGGCGCAGTTCGGGCCTTCGCAGCCGTCACCGTCGTCGGTACACGGACACGTGCACTCGGGCTTGGTCGAGGTCTCGATCTCGTCGCAGTACTCGATCGTGCAGTACGGCGCGTAGTCCTCGCTCGAGGTGTTGGCCCACAGGCCGGTGGTGGTCTCGGTGCTCGAGGAGCACGCGGCAAGGCCGAGGACGACCATGAGGATCAGGAAGCGAGAGGCCGTTGACATCGTGATGAGCTCCAGCGCGCGGGTTACATCCGGGTGATGTCGGGGCAATGATTCACGCGGCGCGCCAGACCCGCGGTCGCGTCGGAGCTCGCGGGCGTCGAGCGGTGATGTCGGACCTCCCGGGCCGATCCGCCGCCACCGGGGATCCTTCCCCACCGATCTTCGACGGAACTCGCTCGCCTGGGAGCGACGCTGGGAGCGCCGCCTCCAACCGGACGCGCAGCACCTCACGTGACCGCGCCAACAAGTGTCTCCTCGAGCCGCCGAGGACGATCAGCGCGTTTCGGTACAACTCGGACCGAAGCGTCGCAACCCAGTACCTGTCAGGGCGCGCCAGGGAACGTCAGCGCGTTATCGATCAGCGCGTCGGCGGGCCGTCACCAGGTCACCACGACGGTCTTTGCGGCACTGACGTCGTCCTCGCCGGTCTTCACCCGCACGCGGCCGGACTTCACGGCGCACCAGCCCCTGGCGACGCCCTCGCACGCGGCGGCCGTCTTGTGCTCGGGGAGCGCGGCGCCGTCGAGCGTCACCGCTTTCGGGCGCGTGCCGGGCTCGAGCATGGCCTCGACGATGGCGTCGCGCTTCGCCACCGCGCCGGTGTACGTGCCGCGTGCCGACCCGATCGTCACGGTCAGCTGACGCGCGACCGGGTCCGTGGCCTGCGCGATCTCGGTGGCTCGCACCTCGCCGCGCTGGTACGCGATCGTCGTGCCGTCGTCCTCGCGGAGCGTGAAGCGCGACGGCGTGGCGTCATCCGCCGGATAAACCCGCACGCGGAGCTCGTCGCGGCGCGTGCCATCGGCGCGCTGGCCGAACACGTTCCAGGTCCTGTCGTCGACATGCGCCATCGGCAGGATCGCGCCCGCGCGTGCGTACATCGGCAGCCGCAGCACGCCCGCCGCGTCGCGTAGCGCGAGCTTGCGCAGCCACTGGCCACCGGCGAGGCGGCGTCCGCCTTCGAGCTCGATCCACGACGCACCGGCGGGCAAGTAGACGTCGACGGTCCGGGCGCCGTCCTGCGCGGTCATCGCGACGAGCAGGTCCGATCCGACGAGCTTCATGCTGCCCATCGTCCGCACCTGCGGATCCTCGGGAAAGGCCCAGACGAGCGGCGGGAACACCGGATCGCCGTCGAGCCACGCGCGATGTGCCAGCGAGTACAGATACGGCACGAGCTCGTAGCGTCGCCGCACGTTCGCGAGGTTGCTCGGCTTGTGGCCGACGCGATCCGGCGCGGTCTCGCGGTTGTTCTCGGTGTTCCACGTGTGGACGCGGCCGGGGACGTCGATCGCCATGCCGTCGGCGAACCACTGCGTGTACGTGTCACCGAATTCGCCGCCACGCGAGGCCTCGCGGATGAACCCGCCGATATCCGCGCCGAAGTAATCGATGCCCGACATCGCCATGTGCAGCTGCACGTTGAGGTGGGCCGCGAGCGACGTCAGGTTCGTGCCGATGTCGCCCGACCACATGCTCGCGCCGAACCGCTGGATGCCGGGCGCGCCCGATCGCGCCATCAGGAACGGCCGCGCCGTCACCCGGTGGCGTTCGTAGCCGCGCGCAATGCTCCCGGCCCACAGGAACGAGAACAGGTTGTGGACGTCGACGTGCTTGCCGCCCGCGTACACCGACTTGGCCGAGTACATCTCGGGCTCGCCGAGATCGATCCAGTGCCCGATCACACCGGCGTCGACGAGCGGCTTGCGCTTGGTGTCGTGCCAGTAATCCGCGGCCGCGGTGTTGCTCCAGTCGATCATCCCACCGAGGCCCCACCACGGGTTGTGCGAGATGAACGTCGGGCCGCACGTCGCGCAGTCCCTCGCGAGGAAGCCGCGCTTCGCGAGGTCTGCGTGCTCCGGCAGGCCGCGACTGACGTAGGACTCCTCGATCAGGATCAGGCCGAGCCCGTGCTTGTCGCGGAGCTCCTTGATCTTCGCTTCCGGATCGGGAAACCGCTTGCGGTCCCAGACCAGCGTGCCCATCGGGCTCGTCTCGGACTTGGCGACGATGTTCCCGAACCACTGCAGGTCGAGCACGAAGCCGTCGACGGGGAACTTGTTGGCGCGCAGCGTCCTCAGCTTGTCTTCGAGCTCGGCCCAGCTGTCGTAGCCGTACTCCGAGATCCACAGCCCGAAGGCCTGCTTCGGCGGGACCGGCGCGTGACCGACCAGCCGCATGTAGTCGCGCCGCAGATCGGCGAGGTCTGGACCCGCGAGCACGTACCAGCGCAGCGCGTCGCCCGTCGTGCGCAGCCGCCATGGATCTGCGGTGAAGCTCCAGGTCTGCGCGTACAGATCGTCGGCGAACATCGCGTACGCCTGGCGCGCCGGACCGGCGGCATAGAGGATCGGGAACTGCGCGTTGCCGACCGAGCCCGAGTCTTTCGGTCCGCCGTCGAACTTCACCATCGCGTTGCCGTGCTCGTTGCCGGGCGTGCGCTCGCGGCCCATCCAGTCGCCGTCCATCGCGCCGGCCACCACGAACTGCTCGCCGAGGCCGTACAGGTTCTGCGTGGTCTCGCGCGTGATCGTCACCGCGTTCGCCACGTCACCCGCGGGGCACAGCCGGTGCAGCACGAAGCCGCGCTTGGTGTCGGTGACCTTCACGCACAGCGTCTGCGGGTCGACCTCGACGCGGAGCTCCTTGGTCTCGAACGTCGTGGCGCCGCGCCGCGTCCACGCGACCGGCGGCGCAGCGTTCGCGATCATCGGAGATGTCGCGATTCGCGCGGGCGCGGGGTCGGATGCCGGCGCGAGCTCGAAGTGAACCAGGTCATCGCGCATCGCCTGCAGGCGCAGCCGCAGCGCACCGCGCGTGAAGCTCGGCTCGGTGGGGGCCGGCGGCGGCGGCGGTCCAGCTGTAACCGGCGGCGAAGGTGATGGTGCCGGCGTCGCCGGCGCCCGTGATCCGCAGGCGCCGACGAGCGCGATGATGACAACGCTTCGCATGGCTAGCGAGCTTACATGACCGCGTCGCCTCAGCTCTCGATGTCGTAGTCCTTGAGCTTCGCGGACTGCATGTGCAACGTCCGCAACATCATTGCCGTTTCGAGACACAGCCCACCGCCTTGTTGCCGCACTTTGTCGGCTAGGCAGTAGCGGGCGCGCTTGAGGCTCGTCTCCTTTGCTACTGGCACGTGGTTGTCGAAGTGGAGCCGAACGTATTGGTCGTGCAGTTGATCGAAGGCTTAGGTGCGAAGGCGGCGGCGAACGCCTGCGCCGCTACTCCGATCTCTTGGCGGCGCTCGCGCTCTTCGGCGTAGGCCTGCTCGTATTGAGCTTGATAATACTCGTTGGATTGCGCGAACGCAGTTCGCGCCCACTCGAGCACGCCTTCGTTGTGAGACTCCGTCGCCCAAAATTCAATGTTCATCCAACGCTTGCACTCGATTGGATACGCCTTGCACTTGTTGAGGACGAGTCCCCAATTTGCGAACGCGTAGCGCTCCTCGAGCCGTGCCAAGAACATGTCTTGATGTTGTTGAGCGCACTCGGGACTGTTAGTCCCACCGCACACCTTCTTGAGGAACGTGGTGATGGCCTCATCGGAGAGAATCTCGACCACCACCATCCCGCACGGTTGCTGTACAGAGACTCCGTTCGAGTGCACCTGCACCCGATGAGTTGAGGGATCGCTAGGCTCTTGCGAGCCATCGCAAAACGAAGTGATCAACTTCGAGAGGCCCCATTCTCGGATTTGATCACCGTGGGCCTGTTGCGCATTCTGGACCCTCGCAGTGCCACTGCTGGAAGCGCTCGCCAGGCACAACGTCACTGCGACCAACACCGACAGGGTCCTCACCACGCCACTCATCGGCCCAGCGTTACGCGTCTGCACTGATCCGTCAAGGATGGTCGACGCTCAGGTTGCGTAGCGTCCAGACACAAACCTCGCCGGTATAATGCGGCCGTGAAGACAGGAAACGTCATCGTGGTGTGCGCAGTTGTGTCGGCCATCAGCGGCGGCATCGCGGGTGCGCTGGTCGCCTCTGTGAAGACGGGGCCACCGGGTGAACGCGGCGAGCAGGGGGAGCGCGGCGAGCAGGGGGAGCGCGGTCGCCAAGGTGAGCAGGGTGAGCAAGGTGAGCAGGGGAGGTCACCGACGTGTCACTCCAGCGGTCAGGGTGAATACCTCCGGGTCCACTGCTACTGACCCGAGGGAGACAAGAAGGAGACGCCGGAAAATCTCGACGTCTAAGCTTAAGGAATCATTGGTCAGCTCTCGATGTCGTAGTCCTTGAGCTTCTTGTAGAGCGTCGAGCGATCGATCTCGAGGATCGCGGCCGCCTGCGCCTTGTTGCCGCCGGTCGCGGCGAGCGCAGCGACGATGCCTTCCTTCTCGAGATCGCGCAGTGATCGCGCGGCGGCGGGCTGCGGTACCGGCAGCGGCAGCGG
>JBKJUF010000267.1:0-3576 GCA_046590445.1 Kofleriaceae bacterium | reverse complement strand
GGGCGTGCGACCGCCGCCGGTGTAGTAGATCGAGCCGCCGGCGTCGAGCAGCTCGGCCGGATGCATCAGCGCATCGCCGACCACCACCAGCTTCTCGTCGCGATCGCTGCCGCTGATCAGATCGGTGACCGCCACCGGCTTGCGGAACTGCGCGTCCTCGTAGACCGACTCGTAGATGCAGTTATGGAAGTAGTAGCTCTTGAACTTCGCGAACCGGCCCGACCGCGACGCCGCGGTGAACAACCGGCTCATCAGCTCGGCGTACGGATCCATCGAGCCACCGACGTCCATCAGCAGCACGACCTTCACGCGATTGCGTCGCGGCGGTCGAAACACGATCTCGAGCTCGCCCGCGTTCTTGCAGGTCTCGTCGACCGTCTCGTCGAGATCCAGCTCTTCTTGCGCGCCTTCGCGGCCGAGCCGACGAAGCCCTCGTAGCGCGACGTCGATCTGGCGGACGTCGAGCACGACGTCGCGGCGGTATTCCTTGAACCGGCGCTCGTCGGCGACTGCCATCGCGCTGCGCCCGCCTCCCCCGCCGACGCGCATCCCGGTCGGGTTCTTGCCGTTCGTGCCGAACGGTGAGGTGCCGCCCGTGCCGATCCAGCGGCTGCCGCCATCGTGGCGCTCCTTCTGCTCCTTGAGCCGCTGCTCGAACAATTCGCGCAGGCGCTCGAGATCGAGCTCGGCGATCGCCAGGCGTTGCTCCTCGGTGAGGCCCTCGAGGTTCTTGGGATCGGCGAGCCACGAGCGGAGCGCCTCGGTCAGCTTCAGCGCCTCGACGTGGATGTCCTTGAAGTACGCGAGGAACGCCTCGTCGTACGCGTCGTACTGCGCGATGTCCTTCACGCAGATCGTGCGACACAGGTGATAGAAGCCGTCGAGCGAGCTCTCGTGCAGGCCGATCGCCATCGCCTCCATCAGCGCCATCCACTCGTGCGTCGAGACCGGCAGCTTGCGCGCCCGGAGCTCGAACAAGAAATTGATCAACATCTGCTCAGGGCTTCCAGCATCCGCTCAGGCCTTCGCGCGCTTGCCGACGAGCTCGACGTCCTGCTCGGTCTTCAGCAGGGTGCCGAGGAACGGGATGCCGCCGGAGACCCGTGCGAGATCGACGCCGGCCTTCTTGAGCGCGCAGATCCAGTCGATCAGCTCCGACGTCGACGGCTTCTTGCGGAGCTTCGGCGTGGCGCGAAGACCGAAGAACACCTCGAGTGCGTTGTCGAGCACGCGATCGGTGATGTCGGGATGGTGGACGCGCACGATCTCGGTCATCAGCTCGCGGGTCGGGAACTGGATGTAGTGGAAGACGCAGCGGCGGAGGAACGCGTCGGGCAGCTCCTTCTCGTTGTTCGACGTGATGATCACGATCGGCCGCTCCTTCGCGGCGACCTCACGACCGGTCTCCTCGATCCGGAAGCGCATCGCGTCGAGCTCGTGCAGCAGATCGTTCGGGAACTCGAGGTCCGCCTTGTCGACCTCGTCGATCAAGAGCACCACGCGGCTTCCCGCATCGAGCGCCTGGCCGAGCGGCCCGAGCTTGATGTACTTCGCGATGTCGCGAACGTTCGCGCTGTCGAACCGCGAGTCGTGCAGGCGCGCGACGGTGTCGTAGACGTAGAGGCCGTCCTTCGCCTTGGTCGTCGACTTGACGTGCCAGCGGATCAGCGGCAGCCCGAGCGCCGACGCGAGGTTCTCGGCGAGCAGCGTCTTGCCGGTGCCGGGCTCGCCCCGCACGAGCAGCGGCCGCGCGAGCGCGACGGCGACGTTGACCGCGTGACGGAGCTCGTCGGAGGCGATGTAGCTCGCGGTGCCGCGGAACTGGTCGAACGTTTCGAAAGCGTCGGACATCGCGCCGAGCCTAGCATGAACCGTCAGGGCTGACTGTTCGCGAGCGTGGCCGCTACTTCTTCTTGCCCTGGATGTAGCCGTCGGCGACGCCGTAGATCCAGGTCGCTCCGTAGACGAGGCCTGCGATCGAGCCGATCAGCGGGATCGCGCCGATCACGCTCGCGCCGGCGACGACCGCGACCACGAACACGCCGATCGCCTTGTCGGTCTGGCCGTTGACCAGCTGACCGACACCTGGAATCAGCGCGCTGCACACGGCGGGAACGACGCCATTCCCACCGCCCTTGCTCTGCCGCACGAGGGCCTTGCTCATGTCCTCGGTCATGCCACGAGCAGGGCTGACGTACTACGGTTAAGAACCGCAACCAATCGCCGCGCGCGGTGTCCCACGCCCGTGCATCGCGCGATCCTCACCGTGTGCCTGCTCGCGTCGGTGACCCAGGCAGCGCCGAAGTACGACCGCTCGATCGTCAGCTCTGCCAACCCCGCATGGGTCGCCGCCGAGAAGGCATGGACCGCCGCAGCCATCGAGAAGGATCTCGCGAAGGCCGCCGCCGCCTGGGAGATCGCCGCCAGCGCATTCCTCGCGATCGCCGAGGATGCGAGCGTCCCGCGCGGCGTGCAGCAGAACGCAATCCACGCGGCGATCCTCGCGTGGAAGAACGCACTCGATCTCGATCCGCGCATCAAGACGCCGAGCGCCGACAAGGACTGGGACAAGGATCCCACGCCCAGGCCGCTCGATGCTCGCGACACGGCGATGCTCCGCGCCTTCGCGCTGTACCTGACGTTCGCGCCGCCGCCCGACGAGGCGGCGACCGTGAAGCTCATGCGCGGCAACATTCTCCGCAGGCGCGATCGGCTCGCCGAGGCGATCCCGATCTACCTCGACGTCATCGAGCACCACCGCGATCACGAGGTCGCCGAGTACGCCGCGAACCTCGTGCTCGACAGCTACAAGCGCTTGCAGCGCTACGACGAGATGATCGCGTTCACGACGAAGTTGCGCACCGACACGGCGTTCCTCGCGACCAAGCCGGATCTTGCGGACACCGTGCGCAAGATCCACGCGCAGGCGCTGCGAGTGCGGGGCGATCACCTCGAGACCGAGGCTCGCGCGGCGCGCGACCTCGCAACGTACGACACCTGCGGCGAGGCCTATCTCGCGATGGCCGAGGCGCCAGGCGTGCGGGCAACCGAGCAGGCAGAGGTGCTCTACAACGCGGCGGTCTGCTTCCACCAGGCGGGCTCGATGCCGCGTGCGGTGGCGACCTACCGCCTCCTGATCAAGAAGCACCCGAACGCGTCGCTCGTCGGGCGGGCCATGGCGCGGCTCGGCAAGGCCGAGGCAGACGTCGCCCACTATCGCGAGGCCGTCGAAACGCTCCGGCTCTACGTGATGCGCTACCCCGCGGAGAAGGACGCGCCGAACGCCACGTCCGACGCCGTGTATTACGCGCTGGCGCTCGGCGATCTCCCGGGCGCGACGCAGCTCGCGGACTTCGCGATCAAGACGTTCGGAGCGAAGCATCAGGCCCTCGCGACCGAGGCGCTCCTCGTCGTCCTCGACGCCCAGCTCGCGGCCGGTAAGCGCACCGACGCCGCACGTCGCGCCACGTCGGCGATCCGCAGCGCCTTCCTGCAGCGCCTGGAAAATCCGGCGCTCGCGTTGCGCGCAGGTCGCCTCGTCGCGAGCGCCGCATGTCCGGTCGCGCTCGCCGATGA
>JBKJUF010000222.1:0-13842 GCA_046590445.1 Kofleriaceae bacterium | reverse complement strand
GCGTCGAACAGGCCCCCGGCGTCGCGGGTCGCGCTCGCGACCGCGCAGAACCCGTTGCCCTTCTTGCCCTGCTCGCACTGCGCGCGGTCGTCGCCGTCGAGGTACGCGTCGCGCGGCCGGCAGATCCGGTCGTCCTTGCGGTTCACGCAGATGCTGACGCTGCTGTACTTGTCGCCGAGCACGTCGAGCTTGTCGGACTTCGCGTAGAGCTTCGTGCTCTCGAGCCAGTCGTGCGCGCCGCGGTTCGAATCGATCGTCGTGTTCGCGAGCTCGAGGTCGAGCGTCTCGAGCGTGCCCTTGACCGTGCCCTGGAGCCCGCATAGCCGCGACGCGTCGATCCGCTTGCCGGAGAGCTTGAGGATCTCGATGCGCGCCCGATCGCCGGGCTTGTCCTTGTCGGGCGCCCGGATCCGCGCGCTGCCGGTCAGCTCGCCGCCGAGCCCCGCGGACGTGATCCGGCGGAGGTCGACGATGCCGGTGCCCGGCAAGATATCCATGTCGACGATCCGCAGCTTGTCGAGGCACGGCACGCCGCCGAGCTCGGTCGCGACGTTGATCCGTGGCTTGTCGAGTGGCCCCTGGATGATGATCACGCCACCCCCCGCGCTCTTGAAGAAGGCAGGCAGCCCGAACCGCTTCATCCAGACGTCGAGATCGGGGAACTCGCCCTCGATCCGCACCTTCATGTCGTTCGCGAGGATGTTGACGAAGCCGTCGAACAGCGCGTGGCTGCGGCCGGCATCGACCTGCACCTTCTGGATCTGGATCGAGTCGAAGTCGTCGTCGGTGAACAGCCGGCCCTTGTGGACGCGGATCGCCTTCTGCGTCGGTGTCGGCCCGAGCGCGAGATCGAAGTCTTCGAGCGCGAACCCGTACATCGCGTCGCCCTTCGCGCGCAGTCGGCCCTGCAAGAACTTGCCGACTGGACGCGACACCGAATCCGGCAGGAAACGGCCGACGTCGATCGCCTTGACGATCTCGATGGTCGCGTTCGCGTTGTAGGGCTTGAGCCCGAACGTCGCGGCGAGCTCGACCTCGCCGGGCTCCTTGCCGCCGCGGATCAGCGCCTTCGTCTTGTCGATGTAGCCCTGCTCGTTGACCATGTCGATCCGACCGTGGACCTCGGCGAGCGTGAGCCGCAGCGGCTCCTCGTCCTTGCGCAGCGGCACGTCGAAGTCGAGGTTCTTCAGATCGAGGCCGATCGCCGGGTTCGCGATGAACGGACCGGTCAGCGTGATCCGGCCGTGCAGATCATCGCCGCCGATGTTCGACTTGATGCACGAGCGGATCGTCGGCCCGAAGTTCTGGACGTCGAGGGCGAGGTTCCAGGCGCCGTCGAACGGGCGATCAAACCAGTTCTGGAGCTCGCCGGAGAACCGGATCATCGCGCCGGTCGCTGGATCGGGGGCCGCGTTGTCGGGCGTCGCGCACGGCAGGGTCTTTGCCTGGACATCGAGCTCGAGCGTGTTCGCGACGAAGTTCTTGCGCGCCCAGTCGGTCGGCATGTGCGCCAGCCGGTTGAGCTGGATGTCCGCGAGCGCGACCTGGTACTTCGCGGAGCGGCCGGTCGGGGGATAGACCTCGCGGGCTGCCGAGGTCCCCGCGACCTGCGGGACCGGCATCCGGAACGTGTCGCGCGGACCCTCGTCGAAGATCCGCACGACGCCGCGCTTCGCGGTGACGCCGAGCTGCAGATAGAACTTCGCGACCAGCGGATCGGTCGGATCCATGTAGAGGAAGCTGTCGTTCCTGGGCTCGGGCCCGGCGTCGACGTTGACGCCCTCCATGCGGATCGTCGTGACGTAGCCGAACACGCCGTCCTCGACGTACGGATTGAAGTGGATCGTGAGGTTGAGGTTCGCGATGTGGATGTCGCGAAGATCGAAGATCGGCGGCGCCGAGTCGGCGTAGATGCCGGCGCGAAACCCCGCACGCATCCGCGGGTAGAACGCGGTGACGATGCTCACGATCGTCCGGTCGTAGGCATGGAGCGGGTAGGGCTCGTCGGTCTCCTCGATCACCGCCTCGCCGCCGTGGATCCACAGGTTGCGGAACACGAAGTCGTGCTTGCCGAACATCAGCGCGTGGATGTCGACCTCCGCGGTGATGAGGTCCGTCCGGAGCAGCAGCTTTCGCGGCTTGCGCTTGGAATTCGGATCGGGGTCTGGCCGTTCGTCGGGGGTGCAATCCTCGTTCGGATCCCCCGTCCGCAGCTCGTCGAGGGCCCCTGCGACATCCGAGCTGAGCGCACAGTCGTCCCACACCCGAATATTCCGCATGGTCACCGGGACCCAGCCCCCGGTCACGACCTGCTTCAGGGCCCCCGTCGACCACTCGATCGAGCCGATCTCGATGCGGCCGCGCATCCGCTTGTTGAGGATCGACGCGATGTTGTCGCCGAGATCCTCACCCTCGAACTTGACCCGCAGCACGGCAAAGCCGGTGCTCAGGAGAAGCAGCACCACCAAGCCGATGACGACGAGCCAACGGCGCCTTCGTCGAGGTGCAGTGAGACGGTCCGTGCTCCGGAACCTACCACGTGCCTACAGTTGACGATGTGGGGGTGCGGTCATTCACAGTCGTTCACGGACGGCAAAATCCCGTGGTCATGCTCGATGGCGCCCCGTATAGTGGTCGGTAGAGTCGAAGCTGGAAACCTGTGACCGAAAGCGAGGGAATCGAGATGTCTGACGATCAGCCCGAGAACGTATCCCCGGTCCTCCGAAGAGAAGCACTGCTGCCCAAGGAACGGAGTCGTGGGCTCGGCACGGTCGCTGTCGTGTGCACGATGGCCGGTGTCGCCTCGGGGCTCGCGTTGGCGACCACGCTGATGGCGATGCAGGTGGCCGACACCATGTCATCGCGCAGCTGTACGTATCGCTCTGCGGACGTGACCCCGGTCGAGGTCCGAGCCGATCATGGCTTCCTCGGCATTCGCTACGTGTTCGCCAACGGCGTCGCACAGGTCGACAGCGTCCTGCCAGGGACGCCCGCCGAGACGATCGGCATCATCCCTGGTGATCACGTGATCTCCGTCGACGGTGACCGGGTTGATTCGGCGAGCGAGCTCCAAGAGCGGATCTTCACGGCGCGTCCGGGTAGCCGGCCGACGCTGCTGGTCGAGCGCAACGGCGATCTCCGGACCCTGCGTCCGGTGCTCGTTGCCTGGCCGACGATCCAGTACTGAGAGTTCGGACCCGACTCAACGACTCCGACAACGAGTCGTGGTCAGGGACCGCAGTAGACGTTCGGATCCTGCGGACCGTTCCGCAGCCGGATGCACGTCGACACGGTCTGCTCGTCGAGCTGGAAGGTGACCACGACCTGGTCGCCGAGCCGCGCCGCGAGCGGCTTGGTCGGCCCGACGCTGCCGTCCGGGCGAGCCTGCGTGATGATCCCCTCCGCGAGGTCGCGGTTGTAGAGGAAGACGATCGCGTCCTCGTAGGTCTGGTTCGGCGGATACGCGAAGGTCGCGGTCGAAGCCGCGACATCGGTCACCTCGAACGTCATCAGCGCCGGCTCGGGGGGCGGGATCGGGATCGACGGCGTCACGCACCCCGCGAGTGCGAGTGCGAGTGCGACAATGACGAGCCAACGGCGCATGGATCCAACCCCAAGTGGAGCAAGCCTCGGTCCAGCTCAGCTTACGGGATTTCGAGCAGATACAGCAACGCCCTGCCAATGGCGTTGGCAGGGCGGCAACCGAAACAGAACCAAGAGGCTTAATTGGTTCGCTTCACCTTGGTCGGGAACATGATCGAGAGCCCGACGCCGACGAAGAGGTGGTGCAGGAAGCGGCTGTCCTCGTCGGTGACCGCGAGGTTGGCGTTGAAATCCGCGCCCGACGGGTTGTCGTCGAACGCGTAGTCGCGAACCGTGAGGTCGAGCGCGATGAAGTCGTTGAGGAACACGTGGATGCCGAACGCGAGGTAGAGGCCGATCCGGCTGCCGCTGTTGAGCGGTGGGTCATTGTTCGGATCGTTGTCGGGCGGGATGGTCTCGTCGCCCGGGCCGGGCTTGGACTCGCCGGGCGCGGTGTCCGAGCAGATCATCGTCGGGCAGTCGCTCTTGAGCTGTGCGTACGACACACCCGCCTGGAAATAGAAGTCGAAGGCGACGTACGCCTGCGAGAATGCGGCGAGCTTGCCGTACCAGGGCGTCAGGCTGACATAGCCGGCGCCGTGGATCGGCATCGAGTTGAGGCGAACCTCGAGCTCTTTGCGACTCGGCTCGCGCGGGTTCGCCGGGTTGTCCTCGAGCGTAGCCATGATCCGCTTGACGAGCTTGGTGTTGATCGAGGTCGACCCGACACCGATGACGCCGATCGAGAGCATGTCGGAGAGGTGGTACTCGAGCTTCGCGCCGCCGCCGATCACGTGCCGGTAGTCAGCGTTGATCGTCGACTCGAAGAGCGGGGCGAGCTCGAAGCGCTGCTTGACGAGCAAGCGGCGGTGGCGAACAGCCTTGTCGTTCGCGAGCTCGTTGGTCCGGCGGCCATCGGCCTCGGCGGTCTCGACCGTCGTCGTGAGCAGCGCGGCCCCGAGGGCGACACAGATGAGCGTGTGCTTGATCATCATGATGGCCTCGTTCAGCGGAAGGTCGTGTATTCGAACGAGGTCGGCAGCCAGAAGCTGAGACCGATCTGGAACATCACGTTGTTGATGAACGAGCTCGAGGCGGCAGCCTTCGCGTCTTCGGCGCTGTCGTTGACCCCGCCCTCGACACGCATCGTCGGTTCGAACTTGTCGATGAACATGTAGTCACGGACGCCGATGTTGACGGTCATCCACTTCGCGATGAAGAACCGCATGTTCGCGCCGACGTTCGGCATGATCAGCAGCGTGGTGAACGACTCGAACTTGGTGTCGCGCGGGATCACCTCGCTCTGACCGGCGCCGATGCCCGCGGTGAACGCGACCTCCCAGGTCACGAGCTTCTTGTCGAAGATCGCGAACTTTCCGTAGACCGGCACGTAGTGGAAGTTGAGCGCGCCGCTCCAGTTGTACTTGTTGACCGTCGGCAGCCGGCGCGCCTGGCGGGCGACGAGGTCGAACGGCTCGCGGAACGAGTCGACGTAGTACTGACCCTCGACGCCGATCGCGAGGACGTCAGTCAGGTAGTACGAGAGCTGCCCGCCGAGGCTGTAGTGACGGATCATGTTGTCGTTGAGCGTCGTCCCGACCATCGGGTAGAGCTCGGTGCGCTTCGCCTTGAGGAAAGGCTTGCGGACGACGACGAGGATGTCCTTCCACGACAGCGGCGTGCGGGCGACCGCGCCGGCCTTGACGACGTTGGCGTTGGCGTCGGCGGCGGCCATGTCGGAGGACAGGTCGCCAGGCGGCGGCTCGGCGCCCATGTCGATCTCTTCACCGCCAGCGGGCTTGTCTTCCATTTCGATCTCGGGCTCGGCCTCCTTGGGAGCCGGGTCCGGCTTTTTCGGCTGGGCCATAGCAGGGCTCGCCGCAAAGGCCAGCCCCACGAGCAACAGAACGGATCGGTGGATTGCCCGCATTCGTAGAGGCTTCATAACACGTGCCTTTTTGCGCACTCAAGGATTCGGCGCAGTGAAAACCTGATCGAGGACAGGCCGATGCCCGACCCGGTTGCTTACCAAATCTGCCAGAAGGCGTGCTAGGCGGCTTCGCTGGCGCCTGCGGCCGAATACAACGCGTCGACAAACGCGATCGGATCGAACGGGCGCAGATCCCCGATCTTCTCGCCTACACCGACATACCGGACCGGGACCTTCAGCTCGTCACAGATCCGCAGCACGACGCCGCCCTTCGAGGAGCCGTCGAGCTTGGTCAGCACGATCCCGGTGATCTCGACGTCCTGCTTGAAGATCCGCGCCTGCTCGACCGCGTTCTGACCGGTCGTCGCGTCGAGGACCATCCAGGTCTCGTGCGGCGCGCCCGGCATCGCCTTCTCGGCGACCCGGCGGATCTTCTTGAGCTCGTCCATCAGGCCCGAGCTGGTGTGGAGGCGGCCGGCGGTGTCGCAGATCACGATGTCGTACTTCTCGTCGACGCCACGCTTGATCGCGTCGAAGATCACCGCCGACGGATCCTTGCTGCCCTTGACGACCGGGACGTCCGCGCGCTTGCCCCACTCCTCGAGCTGCTCGGTCGCCGCGGCGCGGAAGGTATCGCCGGCGGCGAGCAGGACCTTCTTGCCTTCCTGCTTCCACTTGCTCGCGAGCTTACCGATCGTCGTGGTCTTGCCGACGCCGTTGACGCCGAGCACGAGCAGCACGAACGGCTGCTTCGCGGAGGTGTCGACAGGCGGCGCGTCGACCGCGAGGATCTCCTTCGAGGTCGACCGGATCCGCGCCCAGATCTTGTCCTCGTCCTCGAGCTCGTTCTTCGAGAGGCCGCGCTTGACGGCATCGACGATGCGGCCGGTCGCGTGCGGTCCGATATCGGCGCCGAGCAGCACCGCCTCGAGCTCCTCGAGGGTGTCCGCATCGATCTTCTTCTTGCCGAACAGCTTGCCGAGGCGCGCGACGAAGCCGCCGCCGCGGGTCTTGGCGAGCCCGGCCTTGTAGGCCTCGCGCGCCTCGTCGTCGGTCGTCAGCTCCTCACCGCGCTCGACGACCTCGGGCTCGTGCGCCGCGACCTGCTCGGGTGCCGCGGCCTCGCCGGGACGCGGGCGCCGGCGCTGGCGCCGTGGCCTGGCCTCGACCTCCGCCTCGCCACCGAGCCGCTCGAACGCGCTCGCGGGCGCCTTGCGCCGACTCCGGATCGACAACCAGCGCAGGCCGACGATGACGAAAGCAATGACCACGACCGCGACCGCGAGCTCGATCAGATCGGTCTGCATCGAGCGCTGTATACCCTACGACGCGACGCGCGTGCGCTCGTGGATGGCGCGGTCGACGCGCTCCGAGGGTCTGCGCCTGTGGCTGTGGACACGCGCAGCGAGATCCCCGATGTTGGAAGGATGGGTGAAGCTTCGTCTGCCTATAGACCGTTCCTGATCGGGTGCGTGCTCGCGCTCGCCGCCTGCGGCGACAACACGAACCCGAAGATCACGATCGAGGGCACCGTCGCCGGCCTCGAGGGCAGCGGGCTGGTGCTGCGCAACAACGGCGGTGACGATCTCGCGATCGCGGCGAGTGGCGCATTCGCGTTCGCGACGCCGCTCGCGGCGGGGACGGACTACGCGGTCACGGTGGCAACGCAGCCGTCGACGCCGGCCCAGACCTGCACGGTCGTCGATGGCAGCGGCACGGCGAGCGTCGACGGCGTGACGGACATCGCCGTGACCTGCAAGACCGGCGTGTTCGCGATCGGCGGCACGGTCAGCGGCCTGACCGGAACCGGCCTCGTCCTCCAGAACAACGGCCGCGACGATCTGACGATCAGTGCGAACGGCGCGTTCACGTTCGCGACGCCGCTCGCGAGCGGGACCGCGTTCGCGGTCACGGTGCAGACGCAACCGAGCGCGCCCACCCAGACGTGTACGGTGTCCGGCGCGAGCGGCACGATCGGCAACGGTCCGGTGACGACGGTCGTCGTCGACTGCGCGGTCGATCGGTTCACGGTCGGCGGCATCGTCGCCGGGCTCGCCGGCACGGTCGTGCTCCAGAACAACGCGGGCGACGACATCACGATCTCGGCGAATGGCAGCTTCGCGTTCCCGACGACGGTCGCGAGCGGCGCGACGTACGCGGTCACGGTCCGCACCCAGCCCGCGACCCCGCGGCAGACCTGCGTGGTCACGAGCGCGAGCGGCTCGGTGACCAACGCGAACATCACGAGCGTGCGGGTCACCTGCACGACGAACACGTTCACGGTCGGCGGCATGGCCAGCGGCCTCGCGGGCACCGGCCTGGTCCTCCAGAACAACGGCGGTGACAACCTGTCGATCGCGGCGGATGGCTCGTTCACGTTTACGACGCCGGTCGCGAGCGGCGCGAGCTACGCGGTGACCGTGCTGACGCAGCCGACGAGCCCGACCCAGGTCTGCACGGTGACCAACGGCAGCGGCACGGTCGGCGGCGGCGCGGTTACCAACGTCCAGGTCACGTGCGTGACCCGGACGTTCACGGTCGGCGGCACCGTCAGCGGGCTCGCGGGCACCGGGCTCGTGCTGCGCAACAACGGCGGCGACGACCTCGCGATCACCGCGAACGGTGCGTTCACGTTCGTCACGCCGGTCGCGAGCGGAGCGATGTACGCAGTGACGGTCGCGACGCAGCCGTCGGGCCCGACCCAGACCTGCACCGTCTCGGGCGGCTCGGGCACGGTCGGCGCCGGCAACGTCACGAGCGTGGCGATCGACTGCACGACCAACAGCTACACCGTCGGGGGCACGATCTCGGGGCTCGCCGGCACCGTGGTGCTGCAGAACAACGGCGGCGACAACCTGATGTTGACCGCGAACGGCTCGTTCGCGTTCGCGACGCCGATCGCGAGCGGCGCGACCTACACCGTCACGGTGTTCGCGCAGCCGACGAGCCCGAGCCAGACCTGCACCGTGACCAACGGTACGGGCAGCGTGATCGCGAGCGACATCACGAGCGTCACGGTGACCTGCGTGACCAACCGGTTCACCGTCGGTGGCTCGGTGTCGGGGCTCGGCGGCGCCGGCCTGGTGCTGCAGAATAACGGCGGCGACGACCTCGCGATCACCGCGAACGGCACGTTCACGTTCGCGACCTCGGTGCCGAGCGGCATGGCGTACGGCGTCACGGTCCTCGCGCAACCGACGAGCCCGAGCCAGACCTGCGTCGTCGCCAACGCGAGCGGCGTGATCGGGGGGGCGAACGTGACCAACGTGACGGTGACCTGCACGACCGACACGTTCCTGGTCGGCGGCACGGTGAGCGGGCTCGCGGGCGGCGGCCTGGTTCTGCGCAACAACGGCGGTGACGACCTGAGCGTCAGCGCGAACGGCACGTTCAGCTTCGCGACCCGGGTCGCGAGCGGCGGGACGTATGCCGCGAGCGTGTTCGCGCAACCGACGTCGCCGTCGCAGACCTGCGTCGTGACCAACGGCAGCGGCACGGTCACCAACGCGAACATCACGAGCATCACCGTCACCTGCACGACCGATCGGTTCTCGATCGGCGGCACGGTGTCCGGCCTCGCCGGCGGCGGTCTCGTGCTGCACAACAACGGCGGCGATAACCTGGCGATCAGCGCGAACGGCAGCTTCACGTTCGCGACGCCGGTCGCGAGCGGCGCGACGTTCGCGGTCACGGTCTTTACCGAGCCGTCGGGACCGACCCAGACGTGTGTCGTCAGCGGAGGCACCGGCACGGTCGGCGGCGGCCCGGTCACCAGCGTGGTGGTCGACTGCACGACCAACCGCTACGCGATCGGCGGCACGGCCTCCGGCCTCGCCGGCACCGTCGTGCTCCAGAACAACGGCGGAGACAACCTGACGCTCACCGCGAACGGCACGTTCGCGTTCGCGACCACGGTCGCCAGCGGCGCCACGTATGCCGTCACCGTGCTGGCCCAACCGACGTCGCCGTCGCAGACCTGCGTGGTGAGCGCGGGCTCCGGGACCGTCGGCGGCGCCGACGTTACCAACGTCGTCGTCACCTGCACGACGAATCGGTTCACCGTCGGCGGCACGCTGTCCGGCCTCGCCGGCGGGCAGTCGGTGGTGCTGCGCAACAACGGCGCCGATGACCTGACCGTCTCGGCCAACGGAGGCTTCGTGTTCGCGACCACGGTGCCGAGCGGCTCGCCGTACAGCGTCACCGTGCTGACCCAGCCGAGCTCGCCGGTCTCACAGACCTGCACCGTCACCAACGGCAGCGGCATGATCGGCGGCGCGAACGTCACCAACGTGGCCGTCACCTGCACGACCAATCGGTTCACGGTCGGGGGCACGGTCAGCGGACTCACCGGTGTCGGCCTGGTAGTACGCAACAACGGCGGCGATGACTTGTCGATCACCGCGAACGGCTCGTTCACCTTCGCGACGTCGGTCGCCAGCGGCGCGGCCTATGCGGTGACGATCTTGACGCAACCCAGCGGGCAGAGCTGCACGGTCGCGAATGGCAGCGGCACGATCGGCGGCGCGAACATCACGAACGTGAGCGTCGTGTGCAGCGGCTTCATCTACCAATCGGCGACGATGGGCCTGCCGGGGCAGACCGGCGGTTTCTCGCTGACCTCGTCGCAGTTCCTCGGGGTCCGGTTCACGACCACGCAGAGCCTGACGATCACGAGCCTCGGCGGACACTACCAGGCGTCCTCGGGCACGCACTTCGTGGCGATCGTTCCGATCGACACGGCGACGAACCTGCCGTTCACCACCACGCTGAGCGATGCGGTCGGGTTCGTGGTCACGACGTTCCCGGCCAGCTCGGCCGAGGTGACGCTGCCGACCTCGTTCACGTTGCCGGCGGGCAGCTGGGCGATCATCGTCGGCAGCGGCCGGTTCGGTGCGAGCGGCTTTGGTGCCGCGCCGAGCAACAACACCGACATCGGGACGCCGGGCTACTTCTTCTTCAATGGCACGGGTTGGCAAAACGGCGGCTTCAGTCGCGTCCGGATGTTCGTGAAGGGCGGGTGAGCGCTGGGGCTGCCCCGCTAACGGGCTAGACCCGTGCGCTAGGACGCGGTGCGTTCGTGGATGGCGCGGTCGACGCGCTCGGAGGCACCGGGCAACACGGTCTCCGGGGCGACGCGCGCCGAGAAGTAGACCTCCTCGACGAAATCCGTGAGCTCCGCGAGCGCCGGGCTCGGGCGCTTCGAGCGGACGTGATCGACGATCTGGCGCGGCGACCAGATGCCCCACAGCCGCGGCTCCGGGAGCACCGGCTCGGCGGCGCGGCGGTAGAGCTGGAACACGCGCTCGCGCACAGGGACGAGATCGACGCGGACGCCGCGGAGCTCGCCGCGATGCGGGATCGTGACGGCGAACTGCTCGGTGACGTGGCCTGGTGCGTTGACCTCGGCCCGCCACTCGCCGAGCGCAAGGCCCTCGGTCACGAAGCTGCCATCGTTGCCGGTGCGCAGCTCGCGGCTCTCGACACCGAGCGCCAGGCGGACAACGGCGTCGGCGACCGGGCGGGCACGGACGGTGTCGCGCACGACGCCCGAGAAGCCGTCGTCTTGCGGGCGGCGCAGCGTGGAAACCAGGCCAGGCCTGGCGGCCACGAGCCCGCCCTCGACGCCCTCGGCCTCACGCTCGTTCTCGGGAACGTCTGCCGGCGGCGTGGCCCTGCGAAACCTGAGCCAGGGCTTGGAGCGTGCGAGGAAGAAGCCGCCGGCCGCGAGGGCGGTCGCGAGGAACGCCGCGATCGTGTACGAGACCGGCACCGGCTGCGGCGCCGCGATCTGGATGATCGAAGGGTCAGACTTGCTCGGCCGGATAAACGAGGCGCCTGGGTCGCTCGCGACGTAGATCCCGAACTGACCCTTGCCGAGGATCTCGGCCTCGACCTCGAAGCGGTACGTCCCATCCGCGCCGGTCGCGCCCTGCGAGAGCCGCCGATCGCCCGCGGACAGCGAGACCGCGGCCCGCGCGATCGGCTTGCCGTCTTGATCGACGACACGGCCGGTCGCGACGATCGAATCCTCGTACGCGAGCTGTGACGCCGCGACCTTCATCGTGGTGACCGTCGTCGTCGCGAGCTCGATCGTCGCGTCCGCGCTCGCCGGTTGCCGGGTCTCGTCGCCGACGAACGTCGCGCGAACCCGCCGCGCGCCTGCGCCGCCGGCCGCCGCGCGGGTCAGCAGGAACGGCGCGCCGGTCTCGATCACCTGGAGGTTGCGCATCCCGGAGTCGCCGGGGCTGCCGATCGAGAGCCCGACCGGGAGCATGACGGGCTGATCGTCGATCGTCGACGTCACCACCAGCGATGCGCCGGCCGCGGTGACGTCCGCGCGGATCGTCAGGCTGACCTGGGCGCGCGATGGATCGGTCATGATCGAGACGGGCTCCGCGCGATCGAGCAGGGTCGTGCCCTTGAACTCGAGCGCGACGGGCTGTTGCCCGGCCTCGCCGGCCAGCGTCGCGCGGAACTGGCCATCCTCGTCGGTATAGGTCTGGCGAACCTGCGAGCCGACCTTGACGGTCACGAACTGGTTCCCGAGGCCCTCGCTCGTCAGCTTGTCGATGAGCCGGCCCTTGACCTCGACGGTGCCATCGCCGCGGAGCCGCACCGAGCCGAGCGACAGCTGGGTCTGGGCCTTGATCTCGACCTGCGGGGCCGCCACGACGCTGCCTTGCAGCGCGCACGCGACGACCAGCAGCGCGAGCCAACGCACGTCAGGGGTGATAGCACGCCGAATGTCGCCGAATGTCATAGGGTCGATCAACCCTGCGACCGCCCCAGGGTTTTCCCAGGCGACGGAGTACCAGCGAGATGCGAATCAAACGAGTCGAGATCATCGGCTTCAAGTCGTTTTGCGACCGGGCGGTCGTCCAGATCGGCGAGTCGATCACGGGCGTCGTTGGCCCCAACGGCTGCGGCAAGTCGAACATCGTGGACGCCATTCGATGGTGCATGGGCGAGCAGAGCGCCAAGCACCTTCGCGGCAAGGCAATGGAGGACGTCATCTTCGCGGGCTCCGAGAGCCGCGGCCCGGCCCCGATGGCCGAGGTGTCGCTCACGTTCGACGACGTCGGGTTCTCGCACGAGACGCTCGAGCTCGCGCGCAACAGCGACGAAGCAAGCGCGGAGCACGCGCTCGAGTCGCTGATCGAACAGGTGCCCGAAGGCGATGGCCCGGCGACCGATGAGCCGGGCGTCGCGGCGGACGGCGATCCGGCCGGCATGGTGGCGGGCGTGACGGGCGCGGTCGTGGCAAGCGAGGGCACGGACAGCGCAGGCGCCGCGCGGTGGGTCGATGCCGAGGGCAACCGGATCCCGTCGCCGCTCGACGAGGCGACCGCGATCCTCGCGGACCAGCCGCCAGCGTTCGACTTCGCGCGCTACACCGAGGTCACGATCACCCGGCGGCTCTACCGCGACGGCATCTCGTCGTACTTCATCAACAAGACGCCGTGTCGGCTCCGCGACATCACGGACTTCTTTCTCGGTACCGGCATCGGCACCAAGGCGTACGCGATCATCGAGCAGGGCCGGATCGGCCAGATCGTCAGCGCCCGGCCCCAGGATCGCCGCGCGATCATCGAGGAGGCCGCGGGCATCACGAAGTTCAAGGCGAAGAAGAAGGCCGCCGAGAAGAAGCTCGATCAGACGCGGCAAAATCTCATGCGGGTCTCGGACATCGTCGCCGAGCTCGACAAGCGGATGGGGACGCTGCGCCGCCAGGCCCAGAAGGCCGAGCGCTATCGCAAGTACAAGGCCGAGGTCAAAGACATCGAGCTGTGGAAGGCGTCGCACCGCTGGCTCGAGCTGACCGGCGAGGGCCGGCTCGTCGCGGAGCGGCTCGGTGTCGCGCGCGCCGAGCGCGAGGAGGTCACCGCCGCGTGGACGATGAAGGATGTCCACGTGATCGGCGAGCGCGCCGAGCTCGCGGTCGAGGAGCGCCGGCTGGTCGGCGTGCAGGAGCAGGTGTACGAGCTCGAGAACCGGTTGCGGCTCGGCGAGAGCAAGATCGGCTTCGAGCGTCGCGAGGCCGAGGAGCTCGACACCCGGATCGCGGGCGCTCGTATCGAGATCGGAGCGGTCGGTGAACAGCGCGAGCGCGGTGCCGCCGAGCTGACCGCGCGTCAGACCGAGCTCGCCGCGCTCGAGGCGGAGGTCGAGCGCGAATCGGCCGAGGTCGCGACGCGCGAGGCCGCGACGGGCGAGGCCCGGCAGATGCTGACGAACGCGCAGGGCCAGCTCGACGAGGCGCGCGCGGAGATCGGCTCGCGGCGCACCGAGATCGCGACCGCGGACGCGCAGCTCGAGGCGCTGACGCGACG
>JBKJUF010000086.1:0-23486 GCA_046590445.1 Kofleriaceae bacterium | reverse complement strand
CGGCCGCGACGGGCTCGGCCGCGAGGGGCTCGGCCGCGACGGGCTCGGCCGCGAGGGGCTCGGCCGCGACGGGCTCGGCCGCGAGGGGCTCGGCCGCGACGGGCTCGGCCGCGACGGGCTCGGCGGTCTTCACTGGCGCTGATGCGCGCACCGGCTCGACTGGGTCATCGGCGGCCACGCCGTCGGCAGGCGCGTCGGGATCCGGGGTGTCCTGCGATCCGCGCTCGAGCTTGCGCGACTTCGCGGCCGGATCGCTCGCGGCCTCGGGCGTGCCGGCGAGTGGCGTCTTGCGCGTGCGTCGTGGCTTCTTGCCGTCGGTCACGGCTTGCTCCGGAACGGCGACCGCGCGAGCAGGCGCTGCGAGACGACCCAGATCCCCGCGAACACGGCGATCGCGCAGAGCGCGGCGTAGCCGACCCCGCGCCACGGGTGCTGCGCCATGCCGCTCTGGACGATCCAGTTCTCGACGACCGCGAACTGGCCGTTGAGGGCGGCGGCGCCGAGGAGCCCGAGCATCAGCAGGACGCCACGGACCATCGCGCTGCGCCGGGAGAACTTCGCGCGGCCCATCACGTAGCCGAGCGCGCCCGCGAACGAGGCGTGGGCGAGCGTGGTGATGACGACCTGGGCGGCCGCCGTCGACAGGTGGACCGAGTGACTCTGACCCGACAGCCGGTGGTAGTTGACCCAGACCGCAAAGCCTGTCCCGCACGCCATCATGTAGACGATGCCATCCATCGGCTCGTCGAACTCGCGCGACAGGTAGACCGTGTAGCGGACCACCGCGTACTTGCACATCTCCTGCGCGAGCCCGGCGACGAGGACCGCGTAGAGGATGCGATCGAAGGCGAGGGCGTCGAGGCCGTGGACCTCGAGCGCGAGCGGCGGCACCGCCTGGTACTGGACGAAGTCGGCGAGCGGGCCGGCGACGAGCGTGCCCAGCAAGCAGACGCCGATCACGAGCTGTTTGGGCTCCGGTTCGTGACGATCCATCAGGTAGAAGAAGCCGAGCCAGAACACGGCGGGGATGCCGGCCATGAACGCCGCGAGCAGCGGCCCGAGATCGACCGCGCGTTCGAGGCCGGCGATCAGCTCGACCAGCCACGCGATCAGGACGAAACCCACCAGTCCCGCAACGAGCAGGAACTTGGTTCCGACCAGCAGCCTGGCTCGGCGGATCGACCACCGCTGCCTTTGCATCCCGAAATTCTACGCTGCCGGAGGTTGGCGCGCGCGTTCGCAGCCTTCTAGAATCCCGCCAGCGGGTGACATGGCCAAAAAAAGCGGTATCGACGCGCAGTTGCTGACCATGCACGAGCTGGCGGCCTATCTCCATCTCGATGAGCAGACGGTGAGCCGGCTCGTGAACGCGGGCAAGATCCCCGCCGTGCAGGTCGACCGACAGTGGCGCTTCAAGCGTTCACAGATCGACGGCTGGATCGAGGAGCAGCTCGTCGGCGAGGACGAGAGCTTCGCGGATGTCCCCGACGGCATGAAGTTGCCGCTCGAGGACCTGCTGCCCGATCAGGCGATCATCACGAACCTCCGCGCGCGCACGCCGGTCGGTGTGATCGAGGAGCTCGCGGCACGCGCGTACACGAACGGCTGGCTCATGGACAAGCCGTGGTTCGTCGGTGCCGTCGTCGAGCGCGAGTCGCTGTCGTCGACGGCGATGGAGGGTGGCGTCGCCTTCCTCCATACCCGCGCCAAGGACAAGGGCAAGATCGGCCGACCGTTCGTGATCGTCGGGCGATCGTGGGAGGGCATCATGTTCGGCGCACCCGACCAGGGGCCGACGTACCTGTTCTTCCTGCTCGGGCTCAAGTACGACCGCCTCCACCTGCCGATCCTCGGGCGGCTCGCGCGTGCGCTGCGCAACCCGGCAACGATCGCCAAGCTGCGAGCGATGTCGTCGCCCGATCAGCTCCGCGCGCTGCTCCTCAAGGAGGACGCGAACGTCCGCGCCGGGACTTCGACCGAGTTCGCCGCCGCCACGGCGTTCAAGCCCAAGCTCGACCGCCAGCTCCGGCTCCGCGCCATTCGCCGCCTCCAGCAGCAAAAGAAGGCCGACATCACCACCGAGGAGAAGCGCGCGGCGGCGCTGGCGAACCCCAAGCGTGCGAAGGCCAAGGCGAAGCCGAAGCCCAAGCCGGGGCCCAAGCAGGCCGGTCCCATCACGCCGCGGTCGACGTCAGCGATCAAGCCGAAGGTCGCACCCGCGAAGAAGTGACCGGGGAGTGACCCGACGCACGGTCCGAACTCCCTGCCACCATCGCGGGAGTGCTGCGCTATGATCGGAGGATGGGGCGCACTGCCCTGTATCGCGATCTAGAGCCGTGGAAGCCAGCGCGGGCCGAGGTGCAACTCGAGCCCGATGCGCTGTGGATCAGGATGCCCGACGGTTGCCAGCGCCGTCACGAGCTCCATGGCTGCGCTCCGCTGACGCTCGACGGTTACTACGCCGACGTTCGCCACGCGCGACGGTTCGTGCGGATGCTCGTGCTCGAGCGCCACGCCAACGATCCGATCGTCGTCATCACGCCGCCGGATCAGGGAGCCGTCGCGCCGCACGTCGTGCGCGTGCCCGAGGCGCCACCCGAGGCCGCGATCGTCGACGGTCCGGCGTGGACCGCGCTCGCGGACTGGATCATGGGCGGCGGCCGACTGTCGGCGTGCGCGATCGCGGATCTCGCACGGATCGCGACGATCGCGTCCTCGCAGTTCGCGATGCTGATCGGTGAAGTCGCGGCGCAACGCGCGCTCGAGCTGTGGTGGGCGATGCCCGGTCCGCTGCGTGGCGGCGTCGAGCTCGAGATCTCGCTGCAGCCGCTCGCGGACGCGGCGCGGCACTCGGCACGCGCGGGCGAGGCGCTGGTCTCGGCGCTGTCGCACGCCGCCGGTTTGACCCGTCGCCGTCGTCGGTGAACGCGCTCGTGGGCGAAGTGGCGCGGCCGCGATGACCGCGGTAGGTTCGCGCACGATGCGAACCGCAAACGCGCTCGGCATCGTCGTCGTCGTCGTCGGCCTCGGTGGCCTCGGTGGCCTCGGTGGCCTCGGTGGCCTCGGCGCCTGCGGCACTGACCGGATCTCGCGCGAGGTCGGCGCCCGCTGCGAGCGCACCGCCGACTGTGCGGACCGCTGCCTCAGCTCGAGCGGCGATTATCCGGACGGCTTCTGCACGATCGATTGCACGGATTCACGCGACTGCCCGGGCGACAGCGAGTGCGTCGACCGTGAAGGCGGCGTGTGCCTGATGTTCTGTCGCGAGGACGCCGACTGTGACTTCCTCGGTCCGAGCTGGGTGTGTCGCGAGCAAGACCTGCGCGGCGACACCGGAAGGGTCGGCGTATGTCTCGGTTCGTGATCGTCGCCATCGCCATCGCCATCGCCATCGCCATCCTCACGTGCTCGACGCTCGCCGCGGCCGAGCAGACCTCGGTCGTCGAGGACGCCGGCGGCGCGACCGCTGCGGACGAGATCGCTGCGGACGAGATCGGCGACCAGGGCATCGGTGCGGCGGTGGGCATCGCGGCGGGCGGTCGCGTCACGCCCGGTGGCCTGCGGATCGCAGGCGACTACCTCTACCAGCTGTCGTCGTCGGACTGGTTCGACGGCACCGCGAGCTTCACGTTCGGCGGTGGCGGGGCGGCGTGCTACCGCGATCGCATGGATCTCGTGGTCTGTAACCACGGCTTCACCGACGGTGGCGCGATCGAGATCACCGCAGGTGTGCGTCGGATGTTCGCGGCCCAGGGCAAGTACCGGCCGTTCGCCCGCGCCGGCATCGGCGTCGCGATCGTGCGATTCGGCGACGACGACGTCTCGGGCCTCGCGTTTCCGCTGCACCTCGGCGGCGGCGTGCGTGCGGCCGTCGATCCGCGGGTGGCGATCGTCGCGCAGGGCGAGCTCGTCGCCGGCTTCGGCCGCTTCAACCGCGGGCTCGGTTGGGAGCCCCAGCTCGGATTCGCGATCACCGCGGGCGCGGAGTTCCGCCTGCCGTGAGGTCGCGCCGCGCGCTCGGTCCCGTCGGGCGGAGTGAATCCGCCCGACGCCATCTCGGCGCCGTCGCGCTGGTCGTGATCGCGGCGGCCGCGCTCGTCATCGCGTGGCGGCTGCTCGCGGCGCGCGGGGGGAGCCGGTCGACGACGACGCTCGTGCTCCACGTCACCGATCGCGGGACGCCGGTGGGCGCGCGCGTCCTGCTGTTCGCCGCCGACGGCGAGCCGGTGCGCGTTGGCAACCTCGATCTGTACGGTCGCCGCCAGGGCGCCACGGCGTGCCCGATCGCGCCCGGCGTGGTCGCGTCGTGGAACGGGCTCATCGTCGCGCGCGGCACCGGCGAGGTCCCGATCGGCGGCGATGCGTGCCGGCCGTCTCCGGCGATCCCGTACGGCCGCTACAAGGTCTGGGCATGGCGCGGCATCGAGTACGAGCGCTGGGAAGGCGAGATCGATCTGCGCGCCGAGCGCGGCCGCGTCGAGCTCGCGGTCCCGCTCGTCCGCGCGTGGACGCCGCACGGTACGCTCGCCGCCGATCTGCACGTCCATGCCGCGGCGTCGAACGATTCGACCGTGCCGAATCCGCAGCGCGTGATCGCGCAGGTGGCTGCCGGCATCCAGGTGATCGGGCTCTCGGATCACAACACGAACGGGGACCTCGATCCCGAGATCGGGATGCTCGGCCTCGAGGACGTGGTCGCCTCGATCGCGTCGAACGAGCTGACGTCGGAGCAGCTGCACGTCAACGTCTATCCGGTCCCGGTGAACCGCCAGGCCCCGCGCGGCGGCGCGCCACCCGCGGACACCCTGGTGCGTGCGAACGCCGAGCAGCTGCTCGCCGCGGCGCGCGCGATCCCGGGCAATCCGATCGTCCAGCTCAATCATCCGCGGTTCCGGGTGACCGCGCTCTACGATGGCACCGCGTGGAACGGCGTGACCTGGCCGCCGCCGTTCCCGACGACGTTCGATGCCGTCGAGGTGCTCGCGGGCTACAGCGCGTTCAACGCGGGCGACGATCGCAGATTCGACGAAGGCGCGCGCGACTACTTCACGTTCGTCGATCACGGGTATCTGTTGACGCCACTCGGCAACAGCGACACCCACGATCTGAACTGGGTCCTCGACGGCACCACGCGCAGCTACGTCTACGTCGACGATCCCCGGACGCGGCCGTTCGACGAGGCCGGCTTCATCGCGGCGCTGCGCGCTCACCGGGTGGTTGCCACGAGCGGGCCATGGCTCGACGTCGAGGTCGCGCCGGCGCAGGGCGAGGCCGCGACGGTCGGTCCCGGCGAGAGCGTGCGCGCGAAGGCCGGCAAGGTCTGGGTCGACGTCGCGCTCTCGCAGGCGCGCTTCGTCCACGCCGAGCGGGTGCGGATCGTCGTCGGCACCCAGGCCGGGCCGCAGGCGGTGCACACGCTGACGTTCCCCAAGGACCGCACGACGTACCGGTGGGCGGGCGCGCTCGACGTCGGCACCACCGATACCTGGATCTCGATCACGGCCGACGGCGACACGCCGCTCCCCGCCGAGATCACGGGGACCTATCAGCAGGATCGCTGGAAGCGTCCGGGGGTCACGCCGTTCGCGATCGCGGCGGCGATCCTCGTCGATGTCGATGGCGACGGGCGATGGAAGCGCGGCGATGCCGACCTCGCGCTCGCGCCGCGGTGACGGCTACTTGGTGACGCCTTTGGGCAGCAGCAACCAGTAGCGCCCGGCGCCGCCCATCCGCCCGCCGATGTCGGCGGCCTCGGCGTCATCGCCCCAGTAGAGGTCCCCGCGGACGGCGCCGAGGATGCCGCCGCCGGTGTCCTGAGCGATCAGTAGCTGTCGCCAGGGCGTGGTGGTGCCGGGCTTGCCGGCCACGGGCGCGCGAGTCTCGACCCAGATCGGCGTCGAGTGCGCGACGAACGCGCGATCGATCGCCATCGAGCGCCGTGGCGTCAAGATCACCATCTGCGAGCCGACGGCACCGGGCCGCTTCGACTCGTTGAAGTACACGAACGAGTGCACCTGATCGACGATCTCGTCGAACCGCTTCGGGTTCGCGGCGAACCACGCGCGGATGCCCGGCATCGTCCCGCTCCCCGGCGCGGCCAGCTCGCCCATGCTCTTGAGCACGCCGCCAACACCGCGGTATGCGCGGCCGTTCTTGCCCGAGAACTCGAGCCAGACGACCGAGCCGTCGTCCATCACCGCCTTCGCCGAGCCCTCGATGTGCGCGAACAGCACGTCCACCGGATCGTCGGCGTACATCAGCTCGAGCCCCTTGCCGGCGAGCGCGCCCTTGCGGATCTCGGCGCGCGTTGCATGCGGCACGACCTCACCCTTCTCGAGCTTTCCCCAGATCCGTCGTGCCCGCGCATCCTTGATGTGCTTGGACAGATCGATCATCACCAGATCGGCCGGCCGGTCGTAGATCGGGTGCTGGTACTTGCCGCCGCGCTTGCGCGACGCGCGCAGCTCCTGCACGAAGTACGCGGTCAGCTTGCCGTCGGGACCGGCCCGGCCCGCGGCCTGGTACGGCACGAATTCGGCCTCGAACATCGCCTTCGCGGCGGCATCGTCGCCGGCCTTGAGCTTGCCCGCTGCAGCGCACGCCTTGCGCCACTGGCGCGCCTTGCCACCGTGGCCATCGTGGCCGACCGGCGCGTCGTCACCGAGCTTGCCGAGCACCTCACACGAGCGCAGGAACGACGGCACGGCCTCGCCGTGCCTGTCATCGGGCCAACCCGGAAGCTCCGCGTAGGTCACCTTGGTCAGCGTCAGCGCGTCGTGGGCGGCTGCTGGTTCCTCGGGTTCGCAGACCGGGCAGACCGGGCACGCCGCGATGCCGGCATCGTCGGTCGTACCGACGACACCGCCGTCACCACCACCGCTGGGCGTCACGGCCACAGCAGCGGATCCGCCACCCGGCAGCGCCGGGGGAGAATCCTTCACGACCGCGGGTTCGCTGGCACAGCCGACGAACGCGATCGTGATGACAACCAGAACCCATATCCTCGAGCGCATCACCAGAAGATGACAACGCGCGAGGGCGCGGGCAAATTCGCTCGCCTCGCGAGCGAGCTCACGCGGAGGCCTAGACTAGATCACAGCGACGCGAAGTCGAAGCCCGCGGACGCCATGACGCCCATCAGCGCCGGGTCGCTCGCGATGTAGTAGATGCCGCCGCGCAGCTGGATCTTGCCCATCTGGTAACCGGCGCCGCCCTGGAAGCTGAGCTTCGTCGTCGCGTCCGAGAACCCATCGACCGAGACGCGGGTGTGGGTGATGCCGACCTCGGCGTGGCCGAACAGGCCGCTGGTGCCGATGTTGTACTTCACGCCGCCCATCACCGGGATCATGAGGATCGTCGGCGTCACGCCGCCGATCTCCTTCGCGAGGTTATAGATCAGACCGGCGCGAGCCGTGACCGAGAGCGCGGCGTTGATGCCGAACTCGAAGCGACCGAGGGCGCCAAAGGCGGCGCTGGCTCCGTCCGCGTAGTCACCGAGCGGGAGGACGAACACGCCGTCCACGCCGATCGTCTTGCCCGGAGCGACTGTGACTTCACCCGAAGCCATCGGCTCCGCGGCAGGAGCCGCGGGATCCGCGGCGGGCTCTGCGGCGGGGTCAGCGGCGGGATCGGCGGCCGGCTCGGCATCCTGCGCGAGTGCGCTACCGGTCATGGCTGCCAACGAGATTGCTGCGATCACTGACTTCGACAAGCGATTCATTCGATTCTCCTCAAGAGTGTGACGGACGGAGTCGGGGTCATGTGGTCGAACGAGCGACCCCCCACTTACGGTTGGTAAAATCGTAAGGGGTCACTACGCGTCACGCCAATTTTCCGGCGGGAATCGACCCAGATCACCACATCGCATTTTTGCCGGTCAGAGCGATTGTGCTCGATCGATCGACAGTGGACTCTCGGTCGTTTCGGAGTCGGCTTCAGTGTTCAGACCAGACGACGGCGACCAGACGCGCCCGCTTATTGAAGTGCGGTCGGCCGCTTGAAGACTTCGACCCAGTTCTCGTCGAGCGACTGGTTGATCACCCACGTCGACATCACGATCTCGGTCGGCATCACCACGCTCGACGCGAAGAAGCCATACGCGCCCGGCCACGGGTCGACCGCGCCGGCGACCGAGATCCGATTCCATGTGCCATCGGACTTCTTGTCGGTCAGCAGGAGCTCCTGCGTGGTCGCGTCCTGGTACGAGATCATCGGCGTCTGGCCGTTGTTCGCGAGCACGAGACCCGCGTCCTCGCCGACGAAGTGGTACTCGGGCTTCGGCAGGTTGTCGACGGTGACGCCGACGATGCGATAGCCGTCGTCGACGACCTCGGATGACGCGCCCGCCTTGTCGGTGACGTACTTGAGATCATCGCCGGTCGCCGCGACGTACGCGACGTGGACGACGCCATCGGGGCCCACGGCGACCGACGGTGACCAGCCGGCATCGACATCACCGGAGCCATCGAGGATCTTCGGCGTCGCGAACTGACCGGTCTGCGGATCGAACTTCGCGACCTTGAGCTCGCCGTTGGCGCGGTCGTAATAGACGACGACCGGGGCCTGATTGGGCAGCCGCGACGCGTCGACGAACAGGCCGAGGCCCGACGGCAGCGGATAGATGTTGGGGTTCGCCGGATCCTCGGGGGGCAGCGGGGCGGTATCGACGACCCAGGTCTGCCAGTCCGCGGCGGTCGTCGGGAACGCGACCTGCGACGCGGCGAACCGCACCTCGGCCCGCGTGCCGGAAGCATCGGCGACGTGCGCGAGGTACGCGACGCCGGGGCGGCCGTCATCGGTGCGCAGCGTCAGCGACGTGTACATGCCGATCAGCTCGCCGGAGAACTCGGCGAGCACGCCGGTGCCCTCCTCGATCGTGTGCTTCTCCCAGACGTCGCCGTTCTTGCGCGCGAACCGCAGCGACGCGGTGTCGCGATCGAAGTACGTCACCATCGGCGAGCCGTCCTGGCCGACGCCGATGCTCGTGTACATGCCGACGTCCTCGCCCTTGTCGGCGACACCGTTGCGGTAGGCAGAGTCCTCGACGAGGACCGGACCATCGGGGACGCCGTCGACCCACTCCCACGACTCGTCGGGGATCCGGCCGGGCACCGCACGCGCGACCACGAGATCGCCGTGCGTCTGCGCGTAACCCGAGACCCAGATCGTGCCATCCGCCGCGACCGCGACATCCGAGTACGGACCGACGCGCCCGAGCGGGATGTCATCGGAGCACACGCACTCGCCGTCGATGCAGAACGGGATCTCGCCCTTCGGGCAGAAGTCCGCACCGCAGTCGGCCGCGACCTCGCAGGACTTCGCCTTGTTGCTGCCGCAGCTGCAGCCGGGCGCGAGCGAGACCGCCGCGGACAGCCCGAGCCACATGACCGCCGTGGTGACGAGCCGGCCCGTGCGGCCACGCGCGAGCGCCATCACGCGCCGACGACCGACGAGCAGGAAGCCGACGATCACGACGAGCGCGATCCCACCAGCGCCGGGGCCACTGGTCGCGTCGCAGTTGCAGCCGGCCTCGCCGGGCTGGCCGTGGAACGGCGCGATCAGCGCGACGTGCTCGTTGCCGGCCTCGTCCTTCGCGTAGACCAGGACCTCGTTGTCGAGCGCGAGCTTCGCGAGCGCATCGCGGGCGATCTGCGCGGTGCCGCCGTCCTGCCATGCGAGCACGGGGTCGACGTCGCCGGGGCGCGCGAACGCGTACTGGACGACCTTGCCGCTGACGGTGTCGAACAGCGGGATCTCGTAGGTGCTGCCATTCCACGTCGCCTTCTCGACGAGGATGCGCGGGCCGACCGAGTCGATGATGACCGGCGTCGCGATCTCCTGCGAGACCGTGCGGTAGTCACCCTTGACGCGCGACTTGAGGCCGACGGTGTACTTGCCCTGCCACACGAACGCCTTGTCGGCGATCACGAGCGGGCCGGGTGCCGCGACGTACGGCCGCCACAGGCCACCGTTGAGGTTGTAGCTCCACTCGAGCTCGCGGCCGCGATCGTCGAACCGGTCGACATCGAACACGACCTCGGGCATCGCGCCGTGCTGCTCCTTCGCGAGCGCGCGGCGGACAAACGCGGGGTCGGGCGTCGCGACGCGAACGAGCCGCGCGCGGCCAACGCTCTGCGCCTGCGGTACCGTCTGCTGGCGATCGAGCTCGCGGACCGCCTCGGCGGCGAGGTGATCGGTCTGCGCGAGGTTGCGCATCATCTGGCCGGCGCCGAGGCTCGCGTACAGCGCGAGAAACTCGTCCTGGCTCGTCGTCACCTTCTGGATCGACAGGTTGCTGAGCGAGAAGCCGGCGAACGACGGGACGTCGATCGCGGGGAGCTGGCCGAGCAGCGGCGTCACGAGATCGAACACCGACGGCAACACCATCTCGAGGCGCGCGGGCGTCTCGCGGACGAACTGGCTGTTCAGCACGCGGACCTGGACCTCGCTCGCCGAGATCCCGACGAGCGTCGGCTTGATCTTCGCGACCTGGCCGGGCAGCTGCTCGAACTCGAGGTTGATGCCGACGTTCATCGTCAGCTCCATCGTGAACGCGCGGACGTAGCGCTCGTAGAGGAACGCGTAGAAGTCGACCTCCATGTGCGAGATCGCGATCGTCAGCGCCGGTGACGCCGTGGTGTTGTCACCGATCTTGAAGTCGAGCGCGCGCTGCGGCCGGGTCACGAGCAGCAGCGGATCGTTGCCCTCGTCGGAACCGAGGTCGGCGACCGACGGGACGAGCAGGCCGATCGTGCTGACGTTGAGCTGGCTGACGTAGCTCGTGCCGACGCCGAGGCACATGCCACCCGACGTCACGAGGTGATGACCGAGCTGATCGAGCGTGGTCTCCGAGATGCCCATCGCGAGATCGGCGTTGGGCTCGGTGCCCGCTGCGCCGCTGAACGCGCCGGCCGGCTGCAGCGCGAACGTCGTGCGCGACGTCAACGGCAGGTTCGCGGGCGGTGCACCGAACGTCGGCGCGGTGAGCGGCGGCACGCAGAGGTGCGGCTCGCTGGTGAGGCCGGCGGTGCGCGTGCTCGGATCCTCGTCGGCGTTGAGGCCGGTGATCATGCCGAGGCTGAGCCCGTTGTTCTGCATGCTGACGTAGCCGCCGGGGACCACGCGCGCCTCCATGAAGCCGTCGGTGCCGGGCGACACGCCGCCGAGCACCTTGCCGATGTCCATCATCCCGGCGATCCCGAGCGGGTTCGGCAGGAAGCTCTGGATGAGGTTGTTGATCGCCGGCGTCAGCGCCTGGACGAGGAACTGGCCGATGAACGAGTCGAGCACCGTGCTGACGAAGTTGCCGATGCTCGACAGCGGACCGCAGCCCGAGAAGTCGAGGCCGAGGTTGAACGAGTTGATGCGGTCGAGCCGGATCGAGAGCTCGCCGTCGGAGGCCTTGATACCGAGCGCGATGTCGAGATCACCATTGAGGTTGTTCGACGAGATGCCGAGCGTGCACGAGAACCCGATGCCGAGGACCTGGCCGTTGATCTTCATCGACGTCGACACCGAGGTCGACAGCCGGACGTTGAGCTTCTGCGAATTCGTGACCGAGAGCTGCAGCCCGTTCGGGTTCAGCGCGACGTTGACCTTGCAGCCCGGCGAGCAGCCCGTCGTGCTCGCGGTGCAGTAACAGGCGCCGGTGCCGAGGAAGCCACCCGAGCAGTTTCCGATCTCGCCGCGCGGCACGCAGAACCCGCTCGCCAGCTGCTGGTTCAGCACCGACGGCAGGATCGACGTGAGCTTGGTGAACCCCGCGGGCGTCACGCGGATCTGCGCGCCACCCTCGACCGTCTGATCGCGTGGCACGCCCTTGAGCGTCGCGGCTGTGTCCGCTGGCAGCGGCCCCACCGAGCTGCAGCCACCACAGCCACCGAAGTTTCCGCAGGCCCCCATCGTGAAGACGAAGAGCACGGACAGGATCAGATTCAGTCGAGTCGAGCGAACGAACACGCGGGCCTCCCGACCGTGAGGCGGCCGATCGGCCTCAGGGTCAGGTCGACGTATACCTGAAGGCAGATCATGTAAGGAAGGACTTTCAGCACTGTAGCTACCCGATAAAATAGGTGTTTTCGGCGACCGCTCCAACGACTGCAAACACCTGTCATCAATGACTTAGCGCGCAGGAACGTGAGCTTCCGTGCACTGACTACATCGCGAGCCGCGTCCAGGCGTCCGGACTTGACAGCTTGCGCGATCAACCGCTATCTACCCGTCCCGCACTCGGGTCCGTAGCTCAGCTGGATAGAGCACCGGGCTTCGAACCCGTAGGTCGGGCGTTCGAATCGCTCCGGACTCACCCGAATGGCGACGCTGACAACTGAAGACGTACGTAACCAGCCGGGGGCATAGCTCAATGGTAGAGCATCGGACTCTTAATCCGCTGGTTGAAGGTTCGAGCCCTTCTGCCCCCACTCTGTAGTCGCTCAGAATCGCGGATTCCTCGTCGGAGCCCGCGATTTTTGCGTTTCGGACGGGGCGGTCACCAGGGACCTTCAAGGGACTCGACCATCTTCGAGTCCTTGTGGCCCATGAGCTTGCCGACCCGGAACGTGTCGACGCCTGTCCTCGAGGCGTGGGACGTCGTCGAGCGACGGTTGGCAGGTCGCGTCGCCAGCCGATGAAGAAACCGTTCCGCGTCGACGCGGAAGCTGAGGACGAGATCGCGCACGCGATCGACCGCTACGAGCACGAGCGGGAGGGGCTGGGAGCCGAGTTCTGGGACGAGCTGAAGACCGCGATGCGGACGCTCGAAGCTCCGGGACCGGAGTGTGGACCCGTCCTCGGCCTCCCACCCGAGCTGGGTGTGCGCCGCAAGCTGCTGGTCCGGTTCCTGTACGCGATCATGTTCGTCACAGAAACATTCGGTAGCCCAGCGCAAGCGTGATCGCGCCCGTGTGGGCATCGCCGGTGGCGGTATGATCGAGGGTCCCGTACTGGAGCAAGACCTCGCCGATCGCGCTGCCTGGCCCCAGCGGTAGCTCGACGCCCAGCGGAATGCCGACGCCGATCCGCGTCGACTGTTCCTTCGTGATCGAGATCATCGGCGCGCCGTCGTCGCCCACCTTGCTGCGCGCGAACAGAATGCGCGGGCCGATGCCGCCGTACGGGATCACGGGCTTGATCGAGGTCGCCCGGTACATCACCGTGACCATGACGCCGAGCTCCTGCTCGGTCAGCTTCCACGTGTACGTGCCGCCCATCACCCGCGGGTCGCTCTCCTCGTTCGTGGTGGTCGGCTGCGTGTAGTCGACCGCGGCGACGATCGCGATCTGCCGCGTGACGGAGTAGCCGAGCTCGATGCCAAAGTGCACGAACGGCGACAGGCCGTCGAGCGGCACGATCCCGCCGACCTTGGCCCCGAACATGACGCCCACGCGTTCGGGCGGTGGCGGCTCGACGAGCGGTGCCGGCTCCTGCACGACCGCCGGCGCTGGTACTTGCACGACCGGTGACTCCGGCGTCGGCAGCGGTGCTGGATCTGCGGGTGCAGGTTGCGCCGATGAGTCGGGTGATGGTTGTGTTGGCGGTGCTGGTTGCGTTGGCGCTACGGGCGACGGTTGTGCGGGGCCGGGTTGCGCAGCGGCGGTGAGCGGTAGCACGACGGCAAACGCACAGAGCGTGACACGCATGGTGATTCCTTTCGTCACGGCGGTCACCAGATCACCGTCTCGGTGGTCCGGCTCGCCATGCTGGGTTCAGTCGTTTGCCCGCCGAGCAGGAAGATGAACGCGCTCTGCACGGTGCTCCCGAGCAGGTAGCGGCCAAAGGTCATGGTGATGCCTCCGCTGTTCCAGGCGCCGGCCGCCAGCGCGGGCGGGGCAATCAGCGACGCCGACGTCGCGCCCCCAGTGGGCATCGCGTTGCCACCTCCGAACGTGAACAGCTGGTCGTTGGCCGCGCACACGCCGTAGCCGGCGCTGGTGCCTGAGAAATTGGTGGGCGTGTCGTCGAGCGTGGTCGAGGTCGGCACCGACGAGTTGGCGAGCTGGCCGCCGGTGGTGACCAGGCCAGCATCGACCCGGGTAGCCCCACCGCCGGTCGCGGTGATGCCGCCGCCGAGGAACACGTACGTCGTGGCCCCGGCGTAATCGGGTGACACCTTGCGATCGACGGTCCACACGCCGAGCTGCCAGCGCGCCTGCCCCGAGGGCAACGCGCCGGTGGTCCACGAGACCGCGACCGTCTGGCGGCCATTCGCCGCGACCGTCACCGTCAGGTACTCGTAGCTCGCGAGCGCGGTCGTGCTCGTGCTCCGGCCGAGCAGCGCATAGACGTGGAACGTATTCGGTGTCGCTGGATCGGCGGCCGCCGTCACACCGAGACCTTCGCGCGCCGTGCCGAGGCTGGGCAGCGCGGCCCAGTTGCCGGTCGAGCCGAGCGGCAAGGGCGTCGCGGTCCCGAGCGTGGCCGTACCGTCGTCGGCGAACGTGCGCGGCGTCGCGGACACCGTGGCGAGCAGGACCTCGGTGCCCGCCGCGCCGTCCTTCGCGGTCCGGTAGATCCGGTAGCCGGCGAGGTTCGGCAACACGACGCCCAACGAGTCGACCGGTGCGTCCCAGACCAGCGTCAGCACCACCTTCTTGCCGGCGAAGCTCGGCACCTTGATCGTGAATTCATCTCCGGCGAGCGTCTCGCCGCCGGGGTTGTGCGGATCGCCGGGTGAGAACACCGCGCTGATCCGGTAGCGGTACTCGCCGGCATCGAGCCCGAGATTCTCGAGCCGCAGATCGATGTCGCTGATCTCCGGCACCTCGCGCGGTGACAAGATCAGTGCGCGCTCGGCCGTCGTGGTCTGCGCGGCGCCGTCGTTGCCGCCGACGAGGTAGATGTAACGCCCCAGCGTCGCTGCACCGGCGAGCGTGCGCGCCGCGCGCAGCGACGAGCGTTGGATCGCGTAGGCTCCGACCGTGCCGAACCGATCGACCGGTGCCGACTCGACGGAGGCGAGCGCGCCCGCCGCGGTTCCGTTGTCGCCGCCGATCGCGTACACGAACCGGTTGGCGGACGTCGCGTTCCCCGACGCGGCCGACAGCGCCCGCCGGCCGACGTTCATGAGCGGACCGGCCTTCGGCGTGCTGAGATTGAGCGACGAGTTGGTCACCCCGATCGCCGAGAGCTCGCCGTAGACACCGTCGGAGTTCGTCAGCCGCACGACGCACACCGAGCCGACCGGGATGGCCGAGCCATTGATCGTGATCTGCTCGGTGCAGGCCGACCCCGTACAGCTCGGCGTCGCGGTGACGACCGGTGGCGTGACCGTGGTGTTGGTTGGCGTCAGGCACGTCAGCGTGACCGTGTTACCGGCGCCGAAGTCTGTGCCTGCGAGGGTCACGACCTGACCCGTCGCGGCCACGATCGAGGCCGGCGTCGCCGAGTCGATCACGGGGGGGGGAGTGGCCGTCGACCTGTAGCCACCGATCAGCACGCCGACGGTGCCATTTGGGTTGATCAGCACGACATCGTAGAGCTTCGCCGGTGTCCCCGCCGGCACGACGCCGGTGACCCGATCGGCGTCGAGCAAGGCGATCGCCGCGAGCGGCACGGCGACGTCGGTCGCCAGCGGATTGTTCGGGTTCAGGAAGACCCGCGGCGTCGCGACGAACGGAGCGTTGTTCGGTGCAGCGGCCGCGGTGTCGCGGAAGATCGTCACCGCGGTGTCAGTCTGGCCGTGGCCGAACGGCGGGTCGACGTTCTTGAGCGTGACCGTGGCCGTGGCGGTCACCGTCAGCGCCGCCGGCAGGAGCGACGGACAGTTGAAGTTGTCCTTGAGGATCAGATCGTACACGCCGGGCGGTTGATTGATCGGCACGATCGCCTGCAGCCGGTTCGGGTGCCCGGCGACGGTGTTGATCTGGAGCACGGTCGAGGTCGCGCCCATCACGATCGTCACGGCGTCGCTCGGCAGCGGCTGCGCGATGGTCGTCGCGTAGATCGTGATCCGCGTGTTGATCCCGTTGTAGACGACCGACGGATCGACGTGGAACACGATCGGTCCGGTGACGACGCTGACGGTCTTGTGCGGCAGCGGCCGGTCCGCACAGCCATCGGGGTTCGTGACGATGATCTGGCAGCCCTCGCCGGCCACCCCCCCGCTGCCGAACGTCGCGGTGAGCTGCGTGCCGGCAGGATTGACCACGACGGTCGTCGCGGTGACGGTCACGCTGGGGCACACCATCGTCACCGTCGCGCCGGGCATGAAGTTGTCGCCGTTGATCGTGAGCTGGGCGCCGCCCTGGCACACGCTGGCCGGCACGACTGAATCGACGCGCGGCGGCGCGTTGATCGTGATCTGGAACGCCGTGCTCGACGCGCAGTCCGCCGGCGCCGGGTTGGTGACGATCAGATCGAACATCGTGTTCGCGGTCACCGCGATGTCGCCCTGTGGCACCGTGAACGCGAGCGCCGTGCACAGCCGCACGTTCTGCTCGGTGAACCGGCCGGGGATCGCCGCACAGTCCTCGGCCGCGGCCGTCGCCGGATACGTCTTGGGCCCGCCAGTGGCGGCGATCGTGACCGTCGGTGTCGCGCCGTCGTAGAACAGGAAGTTGGTGCCGGTGACCTCGACGACCTGATCGGCCTGATCGTCGCAGATCGCCATCGGCGACGCGGCGGTGATGATCGGTGGCGGGATGATCGCGAGCGTCTCGGCGAGCCTCGACGCCCGGGTCTTGTCGGGGTTCGTCACGGTCACGTCGAACACGCCCGCCGGCAGCGCGTCGGCCGGGACCACGTCGAAGCTCATCGCGGTCTCGCTCGCCCAGTGGACACGGCTGGCGGCGGGATTCGCGGGATCGTCCGCGATGTCGAACGCGGCCGCAGGCACGTCGCCACCCGGCAGGGCGGCGACCGGCGACAGCGTGATCGACGGCAGGATCAGCTCGCGCCGATCGGTCAGGGTCTGCGACGGCATCGGCGTGAAGTCGCGCCCCGAGAGCGCGACCGTGGTGACGCCGGCAGGGCCCGAAACGCGCGGGCCGTTGCAGACGAGATCCGGCGCCACCGCCGACAGTGCCGGTTGGGGGCTGGCGATCTCGTGCGAGCACGCGAACGACGCGATGAGCGCGACCGCGCACGCGGCGCGTGCACTCGAGCTGAGCTTGGACTTGGACATGATTCCCCCTCTGACCTTACGCGAGGCTGGTATTTTCGAACACTCCGACCACAGTTGACAACTTTGGAATCGTCGACGATCCGTTGATCCCGTAGCTGCTGATCGTCAGCGTCGTGTCGACCGTAGGTGACGCGGCGGCTGGGAAGCGCGCACGTAGTCGGCGAGTAGTCGCACGTAGCGCGCGATCAGGAGCTCGAGCGAGAGGGCGTGAAGCTCGTGGAGATCGCGGAGCTGTTCTCGGTCGTGCTCGTTGCCCCGCAGCAGCTTGCTTGCCGCGAGATCGTGCGGATCGAGAGGGTTGGCAGCTAAACCCGACCGGTGCGCGTATCGAAGGCGGCGAAGAGGTTGAGGGCCCTTGCGGAGGTACTCGTGCTCAACGATCACTGACCTGCGTAGCTCGTTGCGTTACCCTCTTATCGTTTCGCGTTCGCGGCGGACGATTCCTGGGTTTGCCGCATCTGTTGGGCCACGAACCTCGCGAAGGGTTGGACATCGCTCTCTGCACTCGCGGCCTCGAGTGCAGAGAGGTACTCGGCTCGGTCCTCCACCCTGATGACGGTCCACGGATATCCACCTGCCGCGAGTAACGTGTTCATGAGGAAGCGGGCGATGCGGCCGTTGCCGTCTGGGAACGGATGCACATAACCGAAGAGCCAGTGTCCCAAGACGGCGCACACGGCGGGTTCGGGCTCTTTCTCGATGAGATCGAACAGGGCGGGCATCGCGTCCGCAAGGAGCTCCCAGCGTGGTGGCACGTGCCTGGAGCCACGTAGGTACACGGGCGCATTCCGATAGCCGGCAAGCATCGACGTGCGGAGCAGCCCGGTGGCAACGTGGGGACCAAACATTTCGCGGTACCAATCACGGTGCTCCGTGCGTACGACCTGCCTGTCTGCCTCCGACAGGAGGATCCGCTTCACCGTCTCGCGGACCCGTTGGAACGCGAGCCAGTAGCCGCGGGCGGCGAGCGCGTTCAGGTTGTCACGGTCGGAGGGCATCTGCTCGGGATCCCAATCTCCGGTTGCGACACGCTCGATGAGCTCGGGCGTTACTTGATAGCCCTCGATCGAGAGCGAGTGGTACGCGTCGATCTTGTAGACATCGTCTAGGGTCTTCAGATATGCGTCGTGGTCCTTGGGCAGCCCCGCGGCTGCGGGAAACTCCGCACGCACGGTGCCACGCGCGGCTGCCCAGATTGTTCGAAGTCGCGCCGCGATCGGTGGGGTCGATGGCGCTGGCGGAGAGATCACGCAATCGGCGTCGAGAGGATCTGCCTCGCGGACGTCATGATCCGCAGCCTTCATCGTTGCGAGGATCTCGTCGGCGATCGCCGGTTGTCCGAGGCGACGTAACAGACCAGCCAGCCTGCCGGCAATCGTCGCATGACCTCCTTCTAGGAGTCGTGAGAGCAGCTGAGAAGGCTCTCGGATGCTTGCTGCGACGACCTGAGTCTCGATCGGACAGCGCGCGAAGAAGTCCTCTGGCACTCGTGTAAGCGCCGCTGCGATGCTGTACACGCGAAGACCGTTCTTGATCTCGATGTCACGAGCGGGCGGCATTGCCTTCGACTTGAGCGCGAAGAGGGACGTGCCGAAGAGAAGATCGATGCGGTTGTTGCCCGCGAGGGGGCTGTGGATGATGACCTGCTTCGGGATGGTGGTGTTCTCGGCGTGCAAGAGCAGGGATTGCTCCGGCGAGAGGTTCCATTCGGTTCCGAATCGTTCGTCGCAGTAGCGCCGACAAAACTCCCAGAACGAAGCGAACCATGGCGTCGTATCGCCCGGCATCGCCGTCGGGCTCGCGGACATGAGCCAGCCCCTCATCACCTCCTGCAAGAAGCCATGCTTCAGGAGTCGCTCTCGTGACGTTCGAGTAAGCTGCTTCGACGCAAACACACGCGAACCGTCGTTCTGAAGACCGGCCAGCTGCTTCAGCGCGGCTGCGAGTTTTTCGTTGGGCGTCGGCATGTGCGAGGGCACGTTGTTCGTGTCGGACGATGACACGCTAAAGCCGTTGTATGATTACACGTAAAAGACGTCGGACAATGACAATTGGAAGCTGACGTCCGAGCTCACGTTGATACTGCGACGTTATTTTGATTTAATTTCCGTGGCTTCAACGACTTCTGGAGAAGGGGTGGACGACCTCGGAGTACGAAGCCACTGCAGCTGCGCTCGGGCATCGCTGACTCGTCCTTCCCTCGATGCGCGGAATCTAGCGCGCTGCGATCCACGCGCGATACGCGTCGACCGTCGCGAACGACTTCCGTGCCCACGTCGCGAGCAGCTTTCCGAGAGGCGCGTCGGGACGCTTCGCGATCTCGGCGTCGAGATACGCGAGGAAGGCAGCGCGCTCGAGAGGTGCATTCGCGAGGCTCTCGTGGAGGGCGAGATCGGCATCGCTGTCGACTCGGGCCTCCTGCGTCGCGCGGCGCGCGAAGATTGCCTCGGCAGCGAACAGACGGAACACCTCGGCGTCGGTAGGCGCGTAGTTCACCGCGAAGCTCGGTGCCAGCGGTCGCTGCTCCGCGAGGTACTTCGTGATCGCACCGGCGATGATGCCGTCGATGATGCCGGCTCCGTCGCCGCGCATGCGTGCGGCGGCGTAGAGCAGCGCCTCGAAGGTGCGGTCGTCAGCGGGGCGTGCCGTGACGCACGCGCGCATGAGGCCGAAGATGCCGTCGACGCCGCTGTCGTAGAAGGCGGCCATCAGGGGTGCCGCCGGTACGCTGCCGCGTGCATCCATCCACGCCACGAGCTCGTCGCAGCGCCGTACGATCTCGTCGGGGGCGCGCGGCCCGCGCACCGCGGCGTGCAACAGATCGAGGCGTGCCGACAGCGGCTGCGCCCGTGCCTCGATCAGGCGCCACCTGTGGGCCGCTGGCGGAATGCCCGTGCCGAGATCGTCGAGCACGGACGGATTCGACTCGCACCCGACGAGAAGCAGCACCAGCAGGGCTCTCAGCACTCTTCGATCCTACTTCATCCTGCGCAGTGCTCGATCGTCGAAGCCGCTCGCGTCGATTCCTCCGGACAGTGGGCGAGCTGGGCCGGCGGATCGCGTGTGACGCGCTCGTCAGCGGGACGCGCCGGTGCTGTCGAGCACATGGAGCATGAACGCGTACGCACGCGCTTGCTCGTTGATCGCATCGAAGCGGCCAGACTTGCCGGCGTGCCCGGACGTCCAGTCGGTCTCGAAGATCAGCAGCTTGTCGTCGGTCTTCATCGCGCGTAGCTTCGCGACCCACTTCGCGGGCTCGTAGTACTGCACCTGGCTGTCGAACAAGCCGGTGCGGACATAGAGCGCCGGGTAATCCTGCGCACGCACGTTGTCGTACGGCGAGTAGCCGAGCATGTAGTCATGTGCGGCCTTGTCCCGCGGATCGCCCCACTCGTCGTATTCGTTGGTGACGAGGGGAATCGTCGGATCGAGCATCGTCGTCACGACGTCGACAAACGGCACCCATGCGACCAGCCCGCGATACAGGTCCGGTCGCATGTTTGCGATCGCGCCGACGAGCAGTCCGCCCGCACTCGCACCCTCGGCGAAGACGCGGTCACGCGCGGCGTAGCGTTGCGCGATCAGGTGCTCGGTCACCGTGATGAAGTCCTCGAACGTGTGCTTCTTCTCGAGGAGCCGGCCTGCCTTGTACCAGGCGTCGCCGAGCTCGCTGCCACCGCGCACGTGAGCGATCGCGAACACCCAGCCCCGATCGAGCAGGCTGACACGCGTGCGCTGAAACGTCGGCTCGATCGCCTCGCCGTACGCGCCGTAGCCGACGACGAGCAGCGGCGCCGTGCCATCGAGCTTGGTGTCCTTGCGATACACCAGCGAGATCGGAATTCGCGCGCCGTCGGACGACTTCGCATGGAGGTATTCCGGCTGGTACCGGTTCGCGTCGTACGTCGGTGCGAGGTCCTGATGCACGACGCTGCGGACGTGGCTGGCGATGTCTTGCTCGTACGTCGTCGTCGGCGCGACGAGCGAGTCGTACGCGTAGCGCACGCGGGTCGCGGTCGCGTCGTCGGTATCTTCGAGCGTCATCACAAACGCGGCGGCGTTGCCATCGATGAAGAACGGCTTGCCCTTGTTCGGGATCACCTGCACGCGTGACAGCCCGCCGACGCGTACATTCGCCGCGACGAACGAATCGTAGGCAACGAAGCTCTCGACGAGCGCGTCGCTGCGATGGGGCAAGAGCGTTCGCCATCGCGTGCGATCCGCGGCGCGCGCGGCCGCTACCTCGACGATGCGGAAGTTGTCGGCGCTGTCGTTCGTCCGCATCACGAAGCGCTTGCCGACATGCTCGACGGCGTAGATGTGATCGTCGCGACGGGGGATGAACACCCGCGGCGCAGCCGTCGGCCTGTCAGCGTCGACAAGTCGGGTCTCCGAGGTCGTCGTCGCGTCGAGCTCGACGAGGATGTGCTTGCGCGACTTCGTGCGCGAGACGTCGACGTAGAACTGCGGGTCGTGCTCGCGATACACGAGCTCGTGGGTGCCGCCGCCGATCGCGTGGCGCATGACGCGATCCTCGCGCAGCGTGGCTGGATCCTTGCCGACATAGAACACCGTCGTATTGTCGTTCGCCCACACGAGTGTCGGCGCGATGCTCGTCGCGGTGTCTGCGAGGACCTCACCGCTGCCGAGCCGCTTGACGTGCAGGCTGTACTCGTTGCGGCCGACGACATCATCGGTCCACGCGAGGAGCTTGCCGTCACGGCTGACCTCGTAGTCGCCGACTGCGAAGTAAGGGTGGCCAGCCGCGAGCGCATTGCCGTCGAGCAGGACCTCCTCGGGCGCGCTCATCGCGCCCTTGCGTCGCACGTAGATCGGATGCTGCTGACCGCGTGCGTACTTCGCGTAATACCAGTAGCCATCCTCGAGCTCGGGAGCGGTCGTCGCTTCCTCGTCGACGCGCGCGCGCGCCTCGCGGACGATCGCATCCTCGAGGCGCTGTGCGGGCGCCAGCATCGCGGTGGCGTAAGCGTCCTCGGCGCGCAGGTACGCCAGCACGGCCGGTTCGCGGCGCGTGTCGTCGCGCAGCCAGTAATACGGATCGACGCGCGTGCCGTGCGGTGACACCACGTCGTGGGGCCGCCTCGGGGCGACCGGCGGCATCGGCTGCGTGGGGTGCGGCTGCGGTCCGACCGCATCGCTCGCACCGGCATGGTTCGCATGCGGGTTCTCGGGTTTCGGCGCGCGTGGCAGCGCGCTGCTACACGCGGTCGCGAGCGCGCTCGCGATCACGAGCCCGAGCCCGAGCCGGATCATCTGCCTCGACCGTCGGCGGCTTCGCGGACCGAGTCAAGCCCTGGTCAGACGGCGCGCGAGCGAGCGAGCTGGGCGGGTGGGCGCCGGATCGCTCGGTTACATGTCAGCGTCTGCCGCTACCGGGCTCGTAGATGGTGTCGTTGTTGAAGTCGACGATCAGCGCGACGACGCCGGGCACGATGAACAGCAGCAGGAGCAGACTGTCCATGACGGCCACGCCAGCGTCGATTTTGCCGGAGCCCTGGCCCTTCCGCTCGGAGTAGAACAGCGTGCCGCAGGACATCTGCAGGCCGAAGGCGGCGCACAGGATCAGGGACAGCACCGCGGGTGTCTTCGACTTGGTCGTCTTGGTTTGGCTCATCGTAAGGCGCCATCCAGCAAGGCTCGTGCCGGTGCCTTTTCGCTGCGTGCGACCCGATCTGGAAGGTGGCGACTCCGAGTAAAACAACCCATGCCGTCCCCGGAGATCGTCACCGTCCGCAATCTGAGCAAGACCTATGCGAGTGGTCATCAGGCGCTCAAGCACGTCGACCTCACGATCCGGCGCGGCGAGATCCTCGCCCTGCTCGGCCCCAACGGTGCCGGCAAGACGACGCTGATCGGCATCATCTGCGGCATCGTGAAGCCGACCTCGGGCACGGTCGTCGCCGACGGCCACGACATCATCCGCGAGTTCCGTGCGGCGCGGTCGAAGATCGGGCTGGTGCCACAGGAGCTCTCGACGGACGCGTTCGAGACCGTATGGTCGACGGTGACGTTCAGCCGCGGGTTGTTCGGCAAGCCGCCGAGCCCGGCCCACATCGAGAAGGTGCTGCGCGCACTCACGCTCTGGGACAAGAAGGACGCCAAGATCATGACGCTGTCCGGCGGCATGAAGCGGCGCGTGCTGATCGCCAAGGCGCTCTCTCACGAACCGACGATCCTGTTCCTCGACGAGCCCACGGCAGGGGTCGACGTCGAGCTCCGCCACGAGATGTGGATGATCGTGACGCCGCGCTCGCGCAGCTCGCGCACCATCTTCCACATCTCGTGGCGGAGCTCGACGTCGACCCCTGCCGTGGGCTCGTCGAGGAACAGGATCGTCGGTTCGTGA
>JBKJUF010000017.1:0-7079 GCA_046590445.1 Kofleriaceae bacterium | reverse complement strand
ATTGACGACGACATCCTTGGATGCGACGCCGACATCCGGACGATCTCGAGCTTGGCAGCTGCGACTTCTTCACCCTGTTCAACGGGAAACAGGCCAGTGACGAAGCCCGCAACAGCCGCCGCCGAGCTCTCGAAGAAGCCGTGACGTGCGATCTCCGTGAGCTCCGCGACGATCTCCTGGCCGCGCTGCGGACGGTCATCGGGATTCGCGGAGAGCAAGCGCCGGACGAGAAGCGAGAGAGCCTCGGGCACCTGCGCCAGCTCCTCGACGGGCTTGTACTTGCCGGCCCGGACCTTCCTGACGATGTCCGCGGGCGTCTTGCCATTGAACGGCATATACCCGGTGACCAGGAGGTACAGGATGACGCCGAGCGAGAACAGGTCCGACCGGTGATCGAGCGGCTGATTCGACGTCGCTTCGGGCGACATGTATAGCCACTTGCCGACGACCAGGCCCGCCGAGTGATCGGTGACAGCTGACATCGCGACACCGAAGTCGAGGAGCTTCACCTTATCGTCGTAGCCAAGGATGATGTTCTGCGGCGACACATCGCGGTGCACCACCGATAACCGCTTGCCATCGATGTCGGTCGACCAGTACGCGTAGTTCAGCGCCTGGGCGACTTCTCGGGCGACGTAGCACGCCTCACCGAGCGGCATCGAGGTCCCGGTTTGCTGGAGCCGCGAGAGAACGTCCCGCAAGTCCTTGCCATGAACGTATTCCATCGCGAGGTAGAGCGCGCCCTGGACCTCGCCGACGTCGAGCACCTGCACGATGTTCGGATGGGTCAGCCGACCGGCGATCTTCGCCTCGTTGAGAAACATGTCGATCGCCTGGTGGCGACTGTCGAGGAGCTTGCGCTGGATCCGCTTGAGCGCGACCGGCTTCTCGAAGCCGCCGATGCCGACCTGCTTGGCAAGGAAGACCTCGGCCATGCCGCCCGCGGACAGCCGGCGTACGATCTTGTACTTGCCGAGGATCGTGTCATCCGCGCCGATGTTCGCGGTCGCGTTCTCGCCGGCCTGCGCGACCTTCGCGTCGGTGAGCGCGCGCGACAGCAATTCGTCACGCTGCGCGACAACCTTCGCCGTGGCCGCCGGGATCGTGGTGGTCATCTTGTGGAGCGGCGCGAGCACGATGGCCGTGAGTTGGCTGCGCGTCGTCCCACCGCACGTGCTGCAAACATGCGCCCCGAACTGCAACGGCCAGGTCGCCTTCTCGAGGTTCACGCTCTCGTGCGAGGTGCGGCCACACTCGGTGCAGCCATACGGCACCAGCACCGAGGCCACCGCGAGGTTTTTCGCGACCGCGAGCGTGTCACCGGCGGCCGCGAGGAACGAGTCGTTGACATCGACGAGCGTCACGGCCGGGACCTGTCCCACGAGGCTCTTGAGCAGCCGCCGCCATTCCTTCTGCCCCGCGCTGTCGAACCGGTCGACCTCGGCGAGATCGATGATGACCTCGCCCTCGGCACCGACGAGGAAGGGCCGCGCACGGAACATCGAGCCGATCGTGCCGATGATCCGGAAGTACGTGACCGAGCCGTGGACCAGCTTGATGATCCGAGGCGGCTTCTCGGTGGCGGTGTCGAGCGACGTGTAGAGGCCGAGCGAGCCGAGCATGTTCGCCGCGGCCGGCTGGATCCTCGACGCCGCGTACTTGCTGACGAACGCGAAGTAGCTCTCCGGCGTCTCGTCGAACTCGAGCTTGCCGCCGCACTTCGAGCATTCCTTCTCGGGAAGCCCGCCCTTCGCGAGGTTCGCGCGCTCTGACAGCACGTCGATCAGCTCTCCGGACTCGACGCCGCACGACGGGCACGTGTAGGGCGCGACGACCGTGAGGATCTTGCTCTGGCCGCCGAAGTTGAGGACCATGTTGAGCTGATCGACGAAGAACGTCGGGCAGCCGAGCAAGTACAGATCCGTGACGGTCTTCGGCAGGGCGTCCATGCCGTTCAGCCATTGCCGCACGCCGAACGACGTCATCCGCGTCATTCCGGTCACGTTGAGGACGAGGGTCCGGATCGAGCCAACATCGCCGAAGCCGCGGAACGTCTCGTCGACCAGCCCGGAGACGCTCGCGAGCGCGGCGTCGCCCACCGTCACCACCTCGATGATGCTCTTGGTGCGCGCCGCGGCCGCTGTCCTGGGCTTGTCTTGGCTCATGGTCGTACGTGATCGCGCCCTCGCGCGATCTACTTCGGAACGATGGTCACCGAATGGTTCACCGATGGCTGGCTCGAGTTATCTTCCTGCAGCTTCCAGAACCGCCGGCGCGCACCCTCGCGCCAGAACATGTGGAATGCGAACGGGCGGGGCCCTGGGGCCTTCTTGCCGATCCCCACGAGAAACTCGGTGTGGCGGTTGTTAACGACCGAGATCGCCGCGAACGACGCGACCGAAAAGATCCGCCAGAGCCCGAGGCCGGCGCCGCCCATGGTCTCGTCGACCTCGACCTTCATGTCGGTCCGCGAGCAACGCTGGAGGACCTCGACGAGCCGCGCGCGGCTCAGCGATCCGAACGGATCGCGCACGCGGACGACTGCAAGATCCTCGCGGCAGCCGTAGACCATGTCGCACGCGCTGTCGTCGGGGAGCGAGACGTCCTGGGTGCGGGAGATCGCGTGCTCGACGGCGCCTGCCGCGACCGGCGCGTCGTAAAAGGCATTCGTCAATAGCTCCTCGGCTGCATCGCGCAGCAGCTGTACCGTCCGCGAGCCGATCCCCTTCGAGTCGAAATATTCGCTCATCCGGTCGAGGCGATCGACGCGCTTGCTCGCGTGGGTCAGCCGGATCCGGCGACCCGCGATCGTCGGGCCGAGCCAGTCGAGCAAGCGTGGCGCACCATCCTTGGTCAGGGTCGCCATCACGTTGCCGAGATGCTCCCTCGCCATCGGATGCTGCAGCATCGGCGAGCTCACGACGTGCGCGAGCCACGGATGAGTCGGAAGCCAGTTGACCGCGGTCTGCAGGTTGTCGTCACAGATCACGATGATGTGTCCGGGCCAGGTCTCGCCCGTTCCAAGCATCGGTAGCGTCGTATCGTCGACGAATGACACCGTCGAGGCATCGCGGCGAGCTTCCATGAACTCCCGCGCCGATTTCACGACAGTAATTTCCGCAGGGAGGCACCCACGCAACACCTGCGTCAGTGGCTCCGACATCCAGACGATCGCTCTCACCGCCGACACAATACCACTACTGCGGATCACGATTGTGCGCGCGGCCACTGGTTCGATGCGTGTCGACGAATCTGCGATCTGTCGAACCCCGTGCATGCCTGTCGCGACCACGTCACGCCCTCCAAGGAGCACCGACGGATCCCCGGCTCCACCCCCGACGAGCGGGTATCCCTACACCGCCTCCAACATTGCGCAGCCCTCGACCCTCCGGCGTGGGTTCGGTGGTATCTTGCAATCGGTGAGGCAAGTCAGCTGGGCGTCAGGACGTCAGCGTTTTGGGGTGTCGCGTGTCGAGCGCGCTACTGCACGTGACGAGCGCCGCGCCGGTGTCGTTCCAGCGTCGATAATCCTCGTATAAAGAGCAGGGAAGCATGTCGCGAGATCCCAAGCCGAGCACTTCACCCCAGTCCGTCGCGCGCTCGAAAGCCACCGTCGAGCTGGAGACCAAGGGCGACGCGTCGCTGGTGAGCGTGTCCGGTCTGGTCGACGAACGCTTCCTCGGCTTCGGCGATGTCGGCGGAATGAAGACACTCGTCATCAACGTGTCCGGAATGACCCGGATGACCTCGTTCGGCGTCCGGCAGTGGCTCAAGGCGATGGATGCGCTGCCGAAGTCGATCAGCGATCTCTACATGCTCGGCTGCCCGACATTCTTCGTCGACCAGCTCAACATGGTCCTCAACTTCGGCGGCCAGAGCAAGATCCTCACGGTCGTCGCGCCCTACACGTGCCCGTCGTGCGGCGTGGAATCCGGCGAGACGATCGACGTGCTCGCGGAGCGGGCGAACCTCGCGAAGGGCGGGCTTCCCGAGAAGGAGTGCGCGAAGTGCGGCGGCAAGCTCGAGTTCGACGAGACCCCGGAGAGCTACTTCGCGTTCATCAGCAAGTACGCGGCGTCGAGCATCGCCCCCGCCGCCACCCAGCTGCTCGCGTCGCTGAACCTCTACACCTCGCTCGACAGCGCCGCCGAGAAGCCACCAAAGATCATCAAGCTGGTCCACGGCTCGGTCACCTACTTCCGGATTATCGGTACGATCGGTTCGATGTTCCGGGCGCGGCCGTTCCTGGTCGGCGCCGAGGGTGAGGTCGTCATCGATCTCGCCGAGGTCGCCCGGTTCGACACCGCGGGGCAGAAGGAATGGCGGCGACTGCTCAAGAGCCTCGCCGGCCAGGTCACCGCGGTCACGCTCGTCGACATGAACGAGTCGGTGCTCGCCGGTGCAGGCGACACGCTGACGCTCGCCCGCAACCTCGCGGTGGCCTCGGTGCTCGTCCCGTACACGTGCGTCGAGTGCGGCCGGATGTCGCGCGAGAGCGAGACCCTGCTGACCACGAACTGGCCACGCAACTTCGAGGATCGCGTCTGCACGACCTGCGGTGGCACGACGCAGAACAAGCTGCCGGCCGAGTCTTTGCTGCCGCTCCAGAAGGCGAGCACGAGCACACCGCCCGCGAGCGCCAAGCTGATCCGCCAGCGCGACGAGATCCTGTCGCGCGCGCTGACCGATGCGAACGTCGCCCAGGCCGGCGAGGGCGCGACCGCGAACATCGGCGCCGACGACACGATCCTCGGCAAGTACAAGATCGTCCGCCGGCTCTCCGAGGGCGGCATGGCTGAGGTCTTCCTCGCCAAGCAGGTCGGCATCGGCGGCTGCGAGAAGCCGGTCGCGCTCAAGCGCATCCAGCGCAAGCTGCTCGATAGCCGGCACCTCGCGATCGACATGTTCCTCAACGAGGCGAAGATCGCCGGCCGGCTGACCCACCCGAACATCGTGCAGGTGCTCGACGTCGGCGAGGTGCAGGGCGCGCTCTATCTCGCGATGGAGTACGTCCACGGCAAGGACCTTCGCGACGTCATCAAGAAGCTCCAGCAGGGCCGCACCACGATGCCGCTCGGCGAGGCCTGCTACATCGTCAAGGAGGTCGCGCAGGCGCTCCATCACGCGTACTGGTCGATGGACATGGACGGCAAGCGGCTGTCCGTCGTCCACCGCGATGTCTCGCCGCAGAACATCATCATGGGCTACGAGGGCACCGTGAAGCTGCTCGACTTCGGCGTCGCGATGTCCGCGGTGACGGAGCACGCCGAGACGATGATCGTCGGCAAGTGGCTGTACATGTCGCCCGAGACCACGACGAACGCACAGATCGATCACCGGTCGGATCTGTTCTCGCTCGGCGTGATCCTCTACCTGCTGTGCTCGGGCTTCATGCCGTTCACCGGCAAGGAGCCGAAGGATATCGTCAAGAAGATCCGGGCCGGCCAGTACAAGCCGCTCCAGGAGCTCGTGCCGGTTCCGGATCGCCTGGCGATTCTCGTCTCGCGGCTGCTCGCCCCGAACCCCGATGACCGCCCGCAGCGCGGCCAGGAGGTCGTCGCCGAGCTGACCGATATCGCGCGCGCGTATGGCATGGAGAGCTCGGGACCGAGCATCGCGAATCTGCTGGCGCAGCTATTCCCCGACGAGATGGGCGTCGGAGACACCGAGATGTCGCGTGTCGAGGTCGTGCGGACGTCGGGCACCTTCGACAGCGCGCCGCACTCGGTCTCGCCGATGCCGCGGTCGCCGACGCAGCAGAACATCTCGATCCCGCCCCGCTCGACGCAGCGTTCGGCGCTGGTTACACCGTCGGGACCACGCACCCACGAGCCGACGGCTCCGATGCCAAAGCCCGCGACCAGCCCGTCCGCGGTGCCGGCACCACAGCTGACAGCGCCACCTCCTCGCGTCGATCTCCCGGTGGTGCAGGTCAAGATCCCGCGCGGCGGGCTCTCGCTCACGACCATCCTCATCACGAGCGCCGTGATCGTCGTGATCGCGATCGTGATGTACATGCTCGTGCGTCCCAGCTGATCCGAAGCCGTCATCGAATCCAGGGTCCGAGAGCGCGTGACGGTTCGTCTCGCCCGTGGCCCACGGCGCCGTGCAGATCGACATGCCCACACACAACGAGATCACCACCGCGTGTGTTCAGGTGTACGGCTTCTACCGCCCTTCCGACGCGTGCGGTGGTGACTGGTGGTGAAGCACTAGGTTTCCACTTCGGGTGCTTTGTTCCGCACCGAGCAGCTCGGCTTCGAGGTCGCGTAGCGATCGGTCGTCGTCGTTGCAGCGTGATCTTCGCTCTGCTACGCTTGCAGACCGGTACCGTCGAACGTAACGACGTGTGCTTGGAGGTGTGCTGATGAAGAGGAATCTCGCCGGCTTTGCCGGTCTCCTGACCGTTTTCGTGGTCGACCTGCAGACGGTTCCGGCCGCCGAAGCCTGCGGCGTCAAGTTGACGATCAAGACTTCGGCGCCGCGCAAGGCCGTGGCACGAACGTCACGGCCGTCGCAGGTGCTCTTGCTCGGCGCGCCACCGCGCCGGCTCGAGCGTGACCTCGCGGCTGCGGGTCACGAGGTCGAGGTCGTGTCCGATCCAGCGGCGGCCAAGCGACCTACGTACGGCGTGATCATCGCCGACTCCGAACAGCAGGCGAGCGCAGCTCGCTCGAGGTTCGGCGGCGACGCCGTCGTCGTCGTCCGCTCGGGCGATGTCGGCGCGGATCTGAGCTCGGTCGAGGACAGCGTGGCACGTCGCCCGGTCCGCTCCGACGGTGGTCGCGCGGTGGTCGCAGTCGGTGGTGCGGGCGCGGCTCGCCAGCCGATCGCCGTTGGTCCGACGCAGCCGGAGCGCAAGGTGGTCGCCGTGAAGGAGCCGACCGAGGCGCCCGTGGCCGACCCGCCCGCCCCGGTGACGCCGGCGGTCCGCCCGACGCCGCCTCCGATCACGCCGCCGCGTCCGGTCGCCGAGAAGCCGAAGACCGTCGTGACAGAGCCGACGCCGAGGACCGAGGACCCGCCCGTGGTCGCGGACAAGCCGAAGACGGTTGCCACGCCAAAGGCCGTCGTCTCGG
>JBKJUF010000683.1:0-7244 GCA_046590445.1 Kofleriaceae bacterium | reverse complement strand
GGGCTGATGCTGGCGCGTCCGCATTTGTCGATGGCGCCCACCCGGAGGGCACGTGTGACGGGAGCCACGACTCCATCGAGAAGTGAGAGATCGGGTTCCGTCACACGTGCCCTCCGGGTGGGCGCCATCGACAAATGCGGACGCGCCAGCATCAGCCCAGTATGCCCGATTCGCACCCGGCCGGCTCGGCGCACGGCTTCCTGACGAGGACAAGCCGCGCGGCCTGCTGGTGATCGAGAACGGCAAGGCGACGCACGCCGGCGCCTATGGCGGCGAGCCGCACGTGATCGCGCGAGATCCCGCCGCTGCGGCGTGGCCTGAAGCGTGCTGCGTCGTCGCACGTGCAGCGCGGCAAGTGGCGCTCGAAGACCACGCACCACCGCGGCGAGACGATCGCGATGCTGGAGTTCCCCGACGTCACGCTCGCGGTCTCCGAGATCCTGCCGCCGCTCGACGTCTGATCATGCGATTGATTTCGCCGATATCGCGCACCGTCGCCGCCGCCAGCGTCAGGTCGGGGCCGAGGATCTCCGGTCCCGCGAACCGCATCTGCACCGCTCCGGCCGCTCGAAGCTGCGCGCGGGCGGTGGAGACATCCCCTTTCGCCAGTGCGGCATGACCGAGCGCTGCATGCGCACGATGAACGCCGTAGTCGAGGAGGCGAGGAGGCGGCTCCCCGGGCTCGGATGCGATCGCGAGAATCCGACCCGCCAGCTCGGTCGAGCGCTCGTGTTGGCCCGCCATCGAGGCTACGCGAACAAGGTCGACGAGCAGCCCGAACTGCTGCGCTGGGTCCGACGTCAGCTCCAGAGCGCGCTCGTATTCGGCAAGTCCCTCGCGAGCTGACCGTAACCTGTCCTCGTCATTCTGCGCATCGAACCAGTCCATCATGCACAGGTACCCGAGGCTCTGATGCCAGTGCGCGACCATGGGCTCCAGCACGACGCCTCGCCGCATCAGGTCCCGCGCGAAATCGCGGTCCTGCATGAACAGGAACAGGCTCGCGCCAGCACTGACAGCCATAGCCGCTTGGCTTCGCGATACGTGTCCGGCGAGAATTCAGGATGGATCACGTATCCGCAGCTGACCTCGGGATGGTGCTCGATCAGCCAGCAGATGTGCGCGTGGGACCGTGCCTGCACCTGGGCGTCGAAGATCTTCGACTGATATTGCAACAGCAACTGCACCCGAGCACGCAGGTCCTCGGGATCAGTCACGAGCATGGCTTCCAGATCGTCGTTGGATAGGTCTGATGGTTCTCGTGCGACGTTGAACCAATCGATCGGATCGGCCATGCGAACAGCGTGATGCGATCTTCGCGACGAGGCAAACGCCGTGACCGGGCCTATGCCCGAGCCGCAGTGACGGCACCAGCTCGAGAGTCTCGGGCTCGACCCAGTACCCACACACGACGCCGCGATAGGCGACCGAGGCGCGCGACACCAGAGCGCAGATCGCCGGTGCCTCGTGCGCTTACAACTTCGGGCCACGACGCCGAGGAGAACCCCAGACCGCAAGAATGACGACCTCTCCGCCGATGGTTGCGTGGTAGACGTGGCCCTCGGTCTTCGGCATCAGGATCCTGCGCACCGGCGCTTCGAAGTTGGCAGCCTCGTAGAGCATGCCGAGATTCGGATGGTCCCGGAGCAAGGCGAGGACGTGGAGAAGCTCTCGTGTGAACAGGTCGGCGGTGTCAGGGCGATTGGCGCGCCACCAGGCCTCGCCGCGGTCCGCCTCGCGACGAGCGCGAGCAGAAACTCGGATTCTCACAGCCGGGAACGTAACTCTGCTGCCCACTCGTCGGCATCGATCGTTCGCCCGGCCTTCGCATCCTCGAAGCCTTCGCGAATCGCGTCATGCAACGCCGCGCGGTCCTCGGAGTCGAGGTCGTCACCCTCAACAACCCAGAGCCGAACCTCGGCGCCTTCGGGCAACGTGGTCGGCTCGTCGACGATCAACCTACCGTTCTTGACGCGCGCCTTGATCGCGTTCATGGCTCCAGGGTACCAGGAAGATTGCAGTGAGGCGGGCGTAAACACGCGCGAGCGGCGGTCACGACACCAGCTCGAGATACTCGGGCTCGACCCAGATGCTGTGCGCGAACGGCTCGGTACCGACGACGTGGCCGACGTGGAGCTTGTACAGCGCAAACTCCGAGCCGTCGCTACCGATGGCGGGCGCGTAGGCCTGGACGACGAAGGTCGCGTCGAAACACTTCGCGAACAGCGATGCGGTCTGCAGATCTTCGTCGTCGCGCAGCCCGGGTGGGATGCCGACGAGCTTCACGCGATCGCCCGCCTCGATCACCAGCCGCAGGTCTGGCCCTTGTTCTGGGTCTCGAGGTAGCCCTTGAGCGGCGCGAAGTACTCGAGCATCGCGGTGGCGTCCATCGCCTTCTCGCCGGTCATGTCGAACAGGATGTCCTGCCACGGCTTGCTGGCGCCGGCGGCGAGCATGGTCCAGAACGTGTCGCCGGCGGCCTTGTTCCCGTAGATCGAGCACTCGTGGAGCGGACCGGTGTGGCCGGCCTTCTTGCAGAGCGCGCGATGAAACTGGAACTGGAGGACGGCGGCGAGGAAGTAGCGCATGTACGGCACGTTCGCGGGGACGTGGTACTTCGCGCCGGGATCGAAGTCCGTCGGGGCGCGCACGATCGGCGGCACGATGCCCTGGTACTGCTTGCGTAGCGCCCACCAGTGATCGTTGTACTGGTCGGGCTGGACCTTCCCGGAGAACACGTCCCACCGCCACTTGTCGACCATCAGGCCCCACGGCAGGAACGCGATCTTCTCGAGGGCCGTGTTCATCTGACGGTTGATCGTGATCTTGTCGTTCTTGACGGTCTTCGCGAGCAGGCCCTTCAGCTTGAGATAGTCCGGCGTCATCGAGTGCACGACGGTGTCGCCGATCGCCTCGTGGAAGCCGTCGTTCGCGCCGTTCTGCAGGAGGATCGGCAGCTTGTGGTAGGCGGACTGGTAGTAGTTGTGCCCGAGCTCGTGGTGGATCGTGTCGAGCTCCTCGTGCGTCTTCTGGATGCACATCTTGATGCGGAGGTCGTTGTTGAAGCCGACGTCCCACGCGCTCGCGTGACAGACCGCTTCCTTGCCCGCGGGCTTCTGGAACATCGAGCGCTGCCAGAACGTGTCGGGGAGCGCGGGCATGCCGAGTGACATGTAGAACGCCTCGGCAATCCGCACCAGCTTCTGCTCGTCGTACGCACCCTTCTTCGCGAGGGCCGGCGTGACGTCGATGGGGGCCTGGCCGGGGAACGGCTCGAGCTCCTTGTAGAGCCAGCCCCAGCTCTGCGCCCACATGTTGCCGAGCAGGTGCGCCGGCATCGATCCGGTCTTCGGCACGACCTTGTCGCCATGCATCTTGTTGAGCTTGCGGCGCGTGTAGCAGTGCAGCTGCTCGTAGAGCGGCTTGAGCTGGTTGTAGAGGCGATCGGTCTCGGCCTCGAACGCATCGGCCGGCATGTCGTACGCGCTCTTCCACATCTCGGCGACGTTCGCGAAGCCGATCGCCTTGGCGCCGGCGTTCGCGAGCGGGACGTAGCGGCGGAACAGATCGCGCTCGGCGCGGCCGACGGTGTCGTGCCAGCCCTGCCAGGCTGCGAGCGCGACGGCGGGCTTGCGGGTGGTCTGGATCGTCTTCGAGAGCGCGTCGAGATCCTTGCAGACCTCCTTGCCCTTCACCTGCTGGCAGACCTTGCCCTTGCCGTAGGTCGAGCCCATCTCGGCGGCGACCTTCGCGAGCTCCTCGGCCTGCTTCGGATCATCGGGCGACGGCGCGATCGGCGTCGACACCGTCATCTGGTAGAGCAAGTTCTGGAGCTGGCGGCGGGTGGCCGGGTCGAGCTTGGCGAGGACGGGCTCGAAGCGGCGAGCCTCCTTGATCAACCTCGCGACGGTGTCGTTGACGATGCGGTTCGCCTTCGCAGCGGCTTCCTCGTGGGCGGGCGTGATGTCCGTCTGGTTCGCCCACTCGGCCTCCGAGGACGCGACCAGGACCTTGCGAAGCTCGGCGTCGGTCGCTGCGACGAAGCTCTTGGCCTCGGTGATCAGCTGCTCGTTCGCGTCCACCGCGGGCTTCGCGACGGGCGGCGCCGGGCCGTCAGCGGTCTGCTCGCCACCGGATGGCGGCGGCGCGGGGACCGTTTCGGGTTTGCTGGCACCGCACGCGGCGGCGAGGAACAGGGAGAGCAGGAGGGGCTTGCGCACGGCGCGATCTACACGCAGATGCGTCCGCGACGTCAAGCGTCGCAGCCAGTCGTCACGGCTCGAGCGGGACGCCCTCGGATTCGGGGCGCGGCGGTGGTTGTTGCTGCCCGGCGCCGGGCGACGAGATGCCGCGCTCCTCGAGCAGCTTCTTCGCGATCTGCTTCTGGTCGTCGTCGAGCAGCGCAAACGCCTTCTCGAGCGCGTCGCGATCGTTCTCCGCCTTGGCCTGATGAAGCTTCGCGGAGTCGCGTGTCGTCTTGACCTGCGCACCCGGTGCGTTGTTGTGGCGCGGCGGCGGCTGATCCTTCCCGACCTGCTCCTCGTCGGGCCTCTCGATCGTGCGGATCTGCGTGTCGATCGAGTCGTTGCGCGCCGACAGGCTGTTGTCGATCTGCTTGAGCTTGCTGAGCTGGTCGTCGCGAAGCCGGAGCTGACCGGCGTTGTCGACGAGGTAGCCGACCGCGGTGCCCGAGGCCGGGGGCAATGGCGGCAACTCGCCTTCCTTCGGCGTCATCGGCTTGGGATCGCGGTGACAGGCGGGCGCGAGCGCCAGCGCGAGAGCGACGAGCAGCAGGGCGCGCGACATCGCGCGGACATTAGCAGTCGTGAAAGGTCGGAGGTACTCGGACCTCGGGTCTAACGGAGTAAGCAACCGAAAGATAATGACATTTTCGCACTTACGCCGGTTTCGGTCTCACGGTGGGCACCACCCTGGCGCGCGGGCTCGTGCGGTGACCGAGCATGCGTGCGTACACTGGGGGAAGGCATGGCGTCGGAGGGCAGCGTGGGTGCACAGCTCGGGGTGATCGAGCGTCTGGGTTCGATCGGCAGTCCACCTGGGGCCTCGCCGCAGGAACAGTTGCAGCGCCGGTTCCTCGTCTACATGGCGGTCGTCATGTGTTTCGGCGGGGCCACGTGGGGTGGCATCGCGATGGCCTACAGCTACGTCGTACCCGCCTTGATTCCGCTCGGGTACATCCCGCTCACGGTGCTGAACCTGGCGTGGTTCGCCTCGACCAAGGCGTTCGCGCGCGCGCGCGCGATCCAGATCTTCTTCAGCCTGCTGCTGCCGTTCTTCTTCCAGTGGAGCCTCGGCGGCTTTGTCGAGAGCGGCGCGATGATGCTGTGGGCGCTGGTCCCGCTCGTCGGATCGCTCACGTTCACGAGCCCCCGCGAGATGGTCAAGTGGCTCGTCGTGTACTGCGCCCTCGTCGTGGTCTCGGGCTTCGTCGATGCGACGATGCGACAACGCTTCGCGATCGGGCTATCCGACGCAGTTCAAGTCGCCTTCTTCGTGGTGAATCTCGTGATGATCTCGGCGATCGTCGTCGGCCTCATCCTGTTCTTCATCGAACAGCGTGCACGCGCGCTCGCGGGCCTGGCCGACGCGAACCTGGCCATCGCCGATCTGCGTCGCGAGGTGCAGGACGCTCGCAAATTCGGGCAGTACACGCTCGTCGAGAAGCTCGGCGAGGGTGGCATGGGCACGGTCTATCGTGCGCGGCACGCGATGTTGCGCCGACCGGTTGCCATCAAGCTCGTGCGTCCGGACAAGGCGAACGACACGACGATCGGACGGTTCGAGAGAGAAGTGCAGCTGACCTCCACGCTGACTCACCCGAACACCGTCACCATCTACGACTACGGACGGACCGACGACGGAACGTTCTATTACGTCATGGAGTATCTCGACGGTGCGGATCTCGGCGTGGTCGTCAGCTTGACGGGACCGCTCGGCGTCGCGCGCACCGTCCACGTGCTGCGGCAGATCGCGGAGGCGCTTGCCGAGGCCCACAACAAGGGCCTGATCCATCGCGACATCAAGCCGGCGAACGTGCTGCTGACGCTGTCCCATGCCGCCGATGTCGCGAAGGTCGTCGACTTCGGCCTCGTCAAGGAGGTGTCGTCGTCGCTTCCCGATCACGCGGCGGTCCCGCACGGCACGGTCGCCGGCACGCCGAACTACATGAGCCCCGAGTCGTTGACCCATCCCGATCAGGTGAGCGGACCCTCCGACGTGTACTCGCTCGGCTGCCTGGCCTACTACCTGTTGACGGCCTCCACCGTGTTCAGTGGAGAGAGCACGTACGAGATCTACAACCAGCATGTCACCGCGACGCCGGCTCCGATCTCGGTGAGCGCGATCGCGGACGTCCCGAAGCTGCTCGAGGACCTCGTCATGGGTTGCCTCGCGAAGACGCCCGAGGACCGTCCCACGGCAGCCGTGCTCGCGGAACAATTGCGCCGGTTCGAGCACGAACCGTGGGCGCGCTGGGGCCCCCCGGAAGCTGAAGCGTGGTGGCTCGAGCACGGATCCGCGCTGGCCGGTCACCGTGCTCGCCACTCGAAGAAGATCGACCAGACGGTCGTCGCCCGGCTCACGACGCCGGCGGCTGTCGTACTCGACAAGTCTGTGCAGCTCGGGCAAGTCGTCTCGATCGTGACGAACGCCAACCTCCACGATCGGACGATCGAGTCGCGATCGTCGAGGGCTGTTGACCTGCACGCGCACGAACCTGACAAGACCTCCGATGACCGCCCGGTGCGGCGGCCGAACCGCGCGGCTGACTGAACCGCTACTGCGCGACGAGGACGAGGCCGCTGCGCGCGGGCAATTGGAGCGGCGCGGTCATGGCCTGGCCGGTCACGACGTCGGTGTAGCTCCCGGCCGGTAGCCCGGGCGCGGCCTGCGCGGTGTCGCCGCGGTTGAGCGCGACGAACACGGTGTCGCCGGGTGCCGTCATCTTGTAGACCATCACGTCGTTGGTGACGCCGAGCTGGGTGCGGGCGCCGCGGCGTAGCGCGAGGTGCTGGGTACGCGCCTTCGCGAGGCTGGCGATCCGATCGCGCAAGAACGTCTGGTTCGCGGTGTAGCCCGACCACTGCATGAAGCGGCGGTTGTCGGGATCGCCGGCGCCTGGCATGCCGAATTCGTCGCCGTAATAGATCATCGGGATGCCCGGCAGCGTGAACAGCAGCGTGTACGCGACGGTCAGCCGCTCGTAGGGGCTCTTGCCAGCAGGC
>JBKJUF010000589.1:0-5842 GCA_046590445.1 Kofleriaceae bacterium | reverse complement strand
CGGAACCGCGCCCCTCCTCCCCGACGGCGAGCCGATCCAGGTCGGCCGCACCGCCCGGATGGCGGGCCAGCACGTGTGGGCGCCGCGCCAGGGCGTCGCGGTCCACATCAACGCGTTCAACTTCCCGGGCTGGGGGCTGTGCGAGAAGCTCGGCCCCGCCCTGCTCGCCGGGATGCCGGTGATCACGAAGCCGGCGACCGCGACCGCGCTCGTCGCCCACCGCCTCGTCGAGCTGTTCGCGCCGCTCCTGCCACCGGGCGCGCTCCAGCTGCTCGTCGGTCCTGCGGGCACGTTGCTCGATCACGTCGGGCCCGGCGATGTCGTCGCGTTCACCGGCGGCAGCGCGACCGCGCGAACCCTCCGCGCGCACGAGCGGCTGATCACCCACGCGGTGCGGCTCAACATCGAGGCCGACAGCCTGAACGCCGCGATCCTCGGCCCCGACATCGATCTCGCGAGCGAGACCGGCGCGCTGTTCCTCGCCGACGTCGTCCGCGACATGACCCAGAAGACCGGCCAGAAGTGCACCGCGATCCGGCGCGTGCTCGTGCCCGAGGCGCGCCAGGCCGAGGTCGAAGGCGTGCTCCGCGAGCGGCTCGGCACGCTCGTGATCGGCGATCCGGCGCGCGAGGAGGTCCGCATGGGCCCGCTCGCCACCGCCCAGCAGCTGCGCGACGTCCGCGAGGGCATCGCGCGGCTCGCCGCCGAGACCACGAGCATCTTCGGCGGTACCGGCGAGGTCACCCCGATCGGCGTGCCCGCCGGCAAGGGCTTCTTCGTGGGCCCGGTCGTGCGCGCGACGGCGACGCCGCTCGCGTGTGCGGCGCTCAACGACCACGAGGTGTTCGGCCCGGTGGTCACGGTCGGTCCGTACGACGGCGATGCCACGCTCGCCGCGCAGTTCGTCGCGCGGGGCGAGGGCTGCCTCGTCAGCTCGGCGTACTCCGACGATCGCGACTGGGTCGCGCGCTTCGTCCGCACCGCCGGCGCGTGGGCCGGCCGCCTCTACCTTGGATCGGCCAAGATGGCGAGCCAGTCACCGGGCCCCGGTACCGTGCTGCCATCGCTGACGCACGGAGGACCGGGTCGCGCCGGTGGTGGCGAGGAGCTCGGTGGCGAGCGCGGGCTGCACACGTACATGCAGCGGGTCGCGCTCGAGGGCGACGCGAGCGTCCTCAAGTCACTCCTGGCCTGAACCTGGCGAACCCCAGGCCAGCGAAGCCCAGCGATCTCAGTAGACGACGCCGTACGTCCCGATGAACTTCTTCTTGTCGGGATCCTTGTAGACGCCCTTGGGGATGCCGATCTTGCCAGCTGGCTTGCCCTCGCCGCGGCCGCTGTCGAGCATCAGATCGACCATCATCCCGGGCTTGAGGCCCGCCGCGAAATCGGCCGGCACGGTGACCGGCTCCTGCGTCGACGACCGACCGACCGTCTTGTACTTGCAACGCTGCTCGTACTCGAGCGTGCCATCGTCGCGGATGCGGTAGATCCGGCGCGTGTTGACACAGCCGTAGGCCTCCTGCTCCTTCCACTTCACCGTCTTGAACGTGACGAGGAAGCCATCGCCCTTCTTGGCGACGTCCTTGATCTGTCCGACGCCCTTGTCGTAGCTGATCTTGTTGAACGTCTGCTCGTAGGCCTTGTACCAGAGGTCACGACCGGTGCCGGGAGGGGTCGGGTACGTGCGCTCGAGCGGGAACTTCTCGCGGTCGGCGCGGATGTCGTTCAGCACCGAGAGCGTCATGTCGTAGGACTCGAAGCGCGGGCCGCGGTGGGCCTTCGCCTGGTTCATGAACAGGTCCTGCGCCGCGGCGACCGGGAGGTAGCGTGCCTCGGCGGCATCGCAGCGCATCAGCGCGACGAGCAGCGGGTAACCGACCATGTCGGTCGCGACCTTCTGCGCCTCCTCGAACGTCTTCGCCTTCTTCGCCGACATGTGCTCGTGGAACAGCGCGTGGAGCTCGGTGCCACAGCCGGCGAGCGCCTTCTTCGAGCCCTTCGCGGCCTTCTGATCGAACTTCTTGATCGCGTCGAAGGTCGCCTTGTTCGCCTCGTAGGTCTTCATCCACAGCTGCCAGCCGGCCTCGGGTGCCGCGAGCAAGCGCGCCCACTCCTCGTCCTTGGCGGCGAGGTCGGCGTACTTCTTCAGGAGGAACGTGGCCTTGGCCTTCGCGATCTGGAAGTTCTGCACGGCGCTGACCTTGCCGTAGAGGTTCAACTTCATGTTCGCGGTCTGCTTGTCGAAGGTCGCGCGATCGAGCTTCTTCATGTCGATCATGCAGAACGCGAACTCGCCGCGCATCTTGTCGTCCTTGGTCGGATCGCCCTGGATGCACTTGTTGACGAGCGCGGCGCGCATCATCTCGCTGATCTGCGGCTTGTCGAGCCAGTACAGGAGAGACTCGTCGGAATCGCGGCCGCAGCCGAGCATCGAGGCCTCGGCGTCGCGCAGCACGCGTTCCTCGGCGGTGGCCTCCTCGTTCTTGACCTTGTACGACGCGCACTGCTCTTCCTCGAGCGCGCTGCCCTCGGCCTGCGGCATGATCCCGAAAGTCATGACCTCGACGAAGTCCTGGTCGGTCGCGCCGAAGCTCGCCTTGTAGGCCGCAGCCCACTCCGCGACGTTCTTCTGGCGCTCGCCGTCACGCGGCTTGTCGCACGCGGCCTTCGCCATGTACTCGAGCGTCTTGCCGGCGTAACCCTCGCGCTCCATGTACGACTTGACCCAGGTGAGGTTCGAGTCGCTCGTCGACGGCTCGTAGCCCTTGCACCACGGCGGCGCCTTGCCGGTCTCGAGCTTGCCGACCTTCGGCGGCGGGGTCACCGGACCACCGCTATCGCCTCCGCCTCCACTCGATGCTTTGCCACCACCGGTCGGCGGCGGCGTTGTCTTTGATCCACCGCCGGTGAGGCTACCGAGTGACAGCTCACCTTTGCAGGCACCACACACGATCAACACGAACACGCACGTTTTCCAAAGCATCACGAGGCCTCCCTGAAGGACGAGCGCGCACCCTAACACCGGACTGCGCGGAAGAAGCGCTCGGGGTCGCCTTAGCGACGCGTTTCGAGCTCGGTCAGGGGCGTAGCCGCTGGCCGGTGCCGGGCTGGTATTCGACGATGTCCATCATCACCGCGCCGTAGTCGGTCTTCGCATCGAGCTTGAGCGGCACCCGTCCGTCGTCGTCGCTGATCCACACCGAGAAGTCGCGCTCCTCCTGGCCAACCCACTTCACGCCGTTGCGATCGAGCTTCACGGTGTGCGCGTCGAACCGGATCACCGGGAGCTCGCCGAGCTCGGTCACGAGCGTGCCCTTGTGGCCGAGCGTCACGACGATCCGCCACAGGTAGCGGCTGCGGAAGACCTCGAGCGTCGCCGTCGAACCGGGCTTGCCCTCCCACGAGCGCAGCGCGAGCAGGAACGCGTTGTAGTCCCACACCTCGGGCTGGCTGACCTTCTGCTGCAAGGTCTTTTGCGGCTCGTCGTTGATGCCGTAGTGGATCGGCACGTGATCGCCGTCGCGCGCTGCGAAGTCGACGACGACGTGATCGCGGTCCGTCGAGTTCTTCTCGGTCTGCTCGTAGACCTCGAAGCGCACGGGGCGCCCGGTCTCGACGTCCACCCACGAGATGAAGCGATCGTCGACGTCCGCGACCATCTTCGCGAGGCCCGAGGACTTCGCCTGCGCCTGGACCTGCACGGCCCGCTTGCCGCCGAGCTCGACGATGTCCCCGACCGCGATGCCGAACGATCCGAGCTCCATCCCGCGCAGCGTCAACCGGTACGCCATCCGCTCGCCCGGCGTCACGAGCGGCGGCCCGACCGCGAGCTTCATGGTGGGATCCCCGGTTGGGGTCGCGCGCGTCGTGCTTTTGGGACCGCAGGCACAGACGACGAGCGCGAGGACAACGGCGAGGGCGCGCAACGCCTGCAGCCTAGCGCGAAACCGGCGGCGTTGCCGGGACCCGCGATCGCATCGGCGATCTCGCCTCGGAGGTAGACCTCATGATCGGCCGCTTCACGGCAGGGTCGGCGGCCGGCGACGGATGGCAGCGGGCGCCTCGGGATCCGGCTCGAGCAGCGGCAAGAGATTTGCGAGCTCGCGCGCGACCTGCCGGCAGCGATGGCGGACGAAGTCGATCGCGTAGGGCTCGGCGAGGAGCACCACGAGTGCGGCGTCGTACCAGAAGCTCATCGCATACGCGTCCGGATCGACGACCTCGCCGTGCGAGCTGCCCGGTGCATGGGTCGACAGCGCGCGCCGCGCGAGGAACGGCCAACGCGACGCCTCGACCTCGTCGGGTGCACGTGCGGATCCGACGAGCTTGGTGCCACTCGTGACGAAGGCGTTGGTGACTCGATCGACGGTCGCCAGCGCCTTGAGGAAGTGCTCGATCCGTTCGGTGATCCGATCACCGGTGAGCCGGGCCGTTCCGGCGACGACCGTCACGACGACCGTCACCTCTGGGAGCCTCGCTGCTTCCCAGCGCCGGCGGATCGCGCGGAGCTGGCGGGTCGCGCGCTCGAATGCCGCCTCGACGTTGGCGCCCGGGCGAGCGTGGCCCTCGAGATCGGCCGAGCCGATCGTGTTGCGATCGACGCGGGTCGGCAGCTCGACGCGCAGGTATTCGCCACCACCAAGCGCGAGGGTCCGGGCGGGAACCCCGGTGCGCAGATCGTCATGCTCGACGATCCGTGCGGAGACGGCACCGACTTCCTCGAGGAGCTCGCGCAACGTCGCGCGGACCTCGTCCTCGATGCCGACCTCGCTCACGCGCGTGCGCCTCGCGGTCGTGGTCGCCGAGGCGATCGATCGACGATCAACGTCGTCGAGATCATCGTCGTCGGCTGCGGATAGAACAGGTAGTTCGCGATCGACGGCTTCGCGCCGTAGAGCTCGGTCCACGTGCCGGCGGAAAAGCCCGGCGGCGCGTGTGCGATGTCGCCGAAGTCGACGTGCAGCAGATCGTACGCCGGCAAGATCGCGACGAGCTTCTGCATGCGATGGAGGAGCGGCGCGTCGTAGACGCCGGCGCGCGGCCGCTCGCGGACCAGGAAGCTCTCGCCATCGCGCACCAGATCGATCGCGACCTGCTGGACGGCCGCGACCCGCGCGCGGTGGCTGATCACGATCCGCAGGTACATCTCCTCGATCGCGTGGATATCGCGCCACTCCGCGGGGACCGCGACGCCGTGATCGCGGACCTGCACGATGCAGGGCGTGCGACCCATCGCCAGCACGTAGATGTAGTCGCACGGCTCGTCATCGGCACCGTGCTGCACGAACGTCGCGCCCTTGAGCTCGCCCGCCAGCTCGTCGGCCAGCGCGGAGAGCTCGTCGGCAGGCATGCCGACGCAGACGTGATCCTCGGGCTCGCCCCAGGTGCGGGTCGGATAGAGCTCCTCGAGCGCGCGCTCGACCTCGCCCATCATCGGGACCTTGCGATCGTCGCAGCCCTCCTTGCCCTTGCAGTTCGTACAGCCACTCATGGGCGGCACTCTACCCCGTCCACTGCTCAGAGCCCCGTGCGTTCGCCAGGCGGCAGCGACAGTCCGAAGCCCTCGTGGAGGGCCCCGACGGCAAGCTCGGCATACTTACGAGCGATCACGCAGGAGATCTTGATCTCGCTCGTCGAGATCAGCTGGATGTTGATGTTCTCGCCGGCGAGCAGCTGAAACATCCGCTTCGCGACGCCGGCGTGCGACCGCATGCCGACGCCGACGACCGAGACCTTCGCGATCTCGTCGTCGTAGGTGACGAGATCGCGAAGGTCTCGGTCGTCGGCGTCGGCATGCGGTCGCACGCCGGCGTCGCGAAGCGGATGTTTCAGCTGCTCG
>JBKJUF010000564.1:0-10683 GCA_046590445.1 Kofleriaceae bacterium | reverse complement strand
CCTTATCCCGGCGCGAGAACCGCGCGAGTGCGCACGGTGACGAAGATCGAACGTCGATCACGCCAACTGTGTGGAATCCCGCGACCGCGGGAGCGCCCTCAGGGTTTTTCGAACAAGCACGCCACGGGCGTGAGAGCACACCGAGCCCTGGTGACTCAACTATATGAAGTCATTGGACAATTAACCGAATTGGTACTACGTTTTGGTTGTGAACGTCGGCAGCCTCATCGGTCAATACCGCATCGTCCGCCAGATCGGCGCGGGCGGGATGGGCGCCGTCTATCTCGGCGAGCACATCCTGCTCGGCCGTCGCGCGGCCATCAAAACGCTGTTACCCACGCTCTCCGCGAATCGCGAGATCGTCGAACGCTTCTTCAACGAGGCGCGCGCGACATCGGGGATCTCGGATGCCGGTGTGGTGCAGGTCTTCGACTTCGGCTATCACGTCGATGGCACCGCATACATCGTGATGGAGCTGCTCGAGGGCGAGGGTCTCTCGGCGCGCATCGACCGCCTCGGTCAGCTGCCGATCTCGGAGGGTCTGCGGATCGCGCGGCAGGCGGCAGGCTCGCTCTCGGCGGCCCACGAGCGCGGCATCGTTCACCGCGATCTCAAGCCCGAGAACATCTTCCTGATCCGCGACGTCGAGGCGCAGGGCCACGAGCGCACGAAGATCCTCGACTTCGGGATCTGCAAGCTCGGCCTCGAGAAGGTGCGGATCACCGCGAGCGGCACGATGCTCGGAACGCCGGTCTACATGTCTCCCGAGCAGTGCCGGGGTAACTCCGACGAGGTCGATCACCGGTCGGACATCTACGCGCTCGGATGCGTGCTGTTCCACATGCTGACGGGCCGCGCGCCTTTCGAGCACGATGCGCCCGGTGACTTCATCGTCTCGCACATGCGCGAGCAACCGCCGACGCCGAGCGCGCTCGTGCCGGCGCTGCCGCCGATGGTCGACGAGCTGCTGCTGCGCTGCCTTGCCAAGTCGCCCGACGATCGCTTTCAGTCGATGGGCGAGCTCGCGAACGCGATCGAGCACGTGCTCGGGCACATCAGCGCGCCGGGCACGAACGCTTCGTCCGCGCCACCTGCGCTGCTCCTCGGCGCCGGCTTCAAGTCCGTCTATTACGGCAACCTCGGCTCGGTCGCTGCCCGGCCGCCGACGCCGGTGGGCCTCGACTCTGGTGTGAGCCCCGATCTGCGTCGTGGTCGTCGCGTGGTTGTGGGCCTCGTGGCCGCCGCCGCGCTCGCGGTAGCCGCGTGGATCACGACCCGCATGACGATCGGTGGGGTCGAAGCGGTCGCCGAGCCGTCCTATCGCTACACGACGCCCGGCGAGGCAGTGCCGCCGATCGAGCGAACCGGTCGCGCGCTGGCTGCACCGAGCGATCCGCAGCGCGATCTCACGAGCAACCTGACGTCCGAGCAGCCGACCGAGCTCTCGGCATCGCAGCCCGAGCCGCTCGCGATCACCGAGCCGAAGCCTGCCGCGCGCCCCGCGCCGACGACCAAGCCGGCCCCGCGCCGGACCGCACCGAAGAAGACCGCGCCGAAACGAACGAAGTCTCCGAAGTCTCCGCCGCCTCCTCCGACCGAGGACCTCTATGACACTCGTTGATCGTGCTCGCCTCGCTACTCGCCTCGTCGGCCTCGTCGGCCTCCTCGCCATCCCCGGAATCGCCCTCGCCCCTGGCGACGCGCGTGCCCAGTCGGCCGAGGCCGAGGTGCTCTTTCGTGAAGGCCGCAAGCTGCTCAAGGCCGGCAAACTCGAAGCCGGCTGCGACAAGATCGAGGCGAGCGAACGCCTCGAGAGCAGCCTCGGTACGCTGCTGAACCTCGGCGACTGCCGCGAGAAGCTTGGCCGCCACGCGAGTTCGTGGGCTGCATTCCGCAAGGCGGAGGCGGTCGCGAAGCGCAGCGGCAACGAGGCGAAGCGCCAGGCCGAGGCCGGTCGGCGCGCCGCGGCGCTCGAGCCCAAACTCTCGAACATGGTGATCCAGGTGGCGGAGCGCGTCGACGGGCTCGTGGTTCGCCGCGAGGACGACGTCGTCGATCCCGCGGTGTGGAACACCGCGGTGCCGCTCGATCCCGACACGTACACGATCGTCGCCGAGGCGCCGGGCTACAAGCCGTGGCGCACCGAGGTCGCGATCGGCGGCAAGCTGCGCCGTCAGGTCGTCACCGTGCCGCGGCTCGAGCGCCTGCCGGTCGCGGTCAGGCCGCCGGATCAACGCGAGGTCTCGCCGCCAGTTGCGGTCTGGCCATCACCGACGGTCTCGCCGCCTCTTCTCGAACGTGTCGAGCAGCCGATCGTGATCCGCCGCGCGCGTCGCGGCATGTGGACGCCCGCACGCAAGATCTCCGCCGGGCTCGCGGTCGTCGGCGTCGCTTCCCTCGGCGGCGGAATCTATTACGGCCTGCGCTCGCGCGATCAGCAGGCAGATTCCGACGAGCTGTGTCCGCAGACGCTATGCGACAACGCCTCCGGGCTGCGGCTCAACGACAGCGCGCAGACCTCGGCGACCCGCGCGAACCTCCTGTACGCCGTCGGCGGCACGGCGATCGCCGCATCGGTTTTGATCTGGGTGCTCGGCGCGCCCGAGGACGAGACGGTGGTGACGCCGACCGTCGGCGCGGGCCGCGTCGGTGTGTCGTTCGGAGGCAAGTTCTGATGCGCACGCGCCCAATCACTCTCGCGATGACTGCCGCGCTGCTCGTTGCGTGCTCGGTACCTGACAAGCAGCCGCTCACCGACGCCGGAACTGATGGGGCGCCGGGCGACGGCAACAGCGATCCCGAGACCACGATCGTCGAGGCTCCCGAGCCGTTCAGCCGGCTCGGCTCGGCGACGTTCAGGTTCACGTCGAACCTGCCGGACGCGAAGTTCGAGTGCATGATCGATGACGAGGCGCCCGCCGCCTGCTCGTCTCCGGTCACGCGCTCGCTCAACGACGGCCCTCACTCGTTCGCGGTCCGTGCGGTCGATGGCAGCGGCACCAGCGACGATACGCCGGCCGAGCACGTGTGGCTGATCGACACGGTCGCGCCGAACACGCAGCTTCTCGTCGCGCCACCGGCGGCGGACAACAGCGTCATGGTTCGCTTCGAGTTCACGTCGTCGGAGATGAACGTGAACTTCGATTGCTCGCTCGACGGTGGCAGCTACCTGCCGTGCACCAGCGGCGCCGAGTTTGGCCCGCTCAGCGATGGCTCGCACTCGTTCGCGGTTCGCGCGCACGATCGCGCGGGCAACGTCGATTCCTCCCCGGCGATCCATGCGTGGGCCGTCGACACCAGCACACCCGATACCCAGCTCGTGTCCGGACCCTCGAGCTCGGTGAGCTCGACGACGGCGACCTTCACGTTCCTGTCTCCCGACGCCGGTGGCGGTGCGACGTTCCAGTGCTCGCTCGACACCGGGGCGTTCGTCGCCTGCACCTCGCCACAGAGCTTCACCAACCTCGTCGAGGGCGAGCACACGTTCGCGGTCCGCGTGCGTGATGCCGTCGGCAACTTCGATCCGACGCCGGCGACCCGGACCTGGATGGTCGATCTGTCGGCACCCGAGACCACGATCAACGGCGGTCCGAGCGGCACGGTGCGGATCGCCAGTGCGAGCTTCACGTTCTCGGCATCCGAGTTGAACGCGACGTATGCGTGCAGCCTCGATGGCGCGCCGTTCGCGGCGTGTACCTCGCCCTTCACGGTTACCGCGCTCACCCAGGGCACCCACACGTTTGCGGTCAAGGCGAGTGACAGCGCAGGCCACGAGGACCCGACGCCGGCGACCCGGACCTGGACGGTCGACACGATCGCTCCGCAGATCGAGTTCACTGGTGGACCGGCCACCGGCTCGACGAGCGGCCCGCGTGTGACGTTCGCGTTCAGCGTGAGCGACGGCGTGGTCGCATGCTCCATGGACGGCGGGGCGTTTGCGGCGTGCACGAGCCCGTACGCGATGAACGTGCCGGCCGGCGCGCACGAGCTGCAGATCCGCGCGACCGACGATGCCGGCAACGTCGCCATGGCCGTCCGCGGCTGGAACGTCGCGTGTGCCGCCGCCGATGCCACCGGCGCAGCCGGCTTGCTCCACCTCGACGACAACGCGCAGACCCTCGCGAACGGAGTCACCGGTGGTGCGAGCGCCACGCTCGGCGCCGACGCGACGGTCGAGGTCACGGACCCCGGCTTCGTCGCCGGTCGCTTCGGCAGTGGCCTCACGTTCTCGCCCAGCGAAGGCGATCACGTGTCGTGGCCTGCCGCGCTCGGCATGATGCCGGACCTCACGGTCGAGCTGTGGGTGCGTGCCGATCCGCTCGCCGGCGCGCGTGACCTGCTCGTCAGCGGCGACGGCCGTGTCGCGCTGCAGGTCACCGGCGCCAGCCCGACGACCGTCCAGTTCTCGTTCTCGGTGATCCAGACCAATGGTCAGGTGCGGACCGCGACCTCGGCGCCGGTCGCCGGCAATGCGTGGCACCACGTCCTCGCATCGCTCGACGAGCCTACGCTGCGGCTGTGGATCGACGGTGCTCGGGTCGAGGCCGCGGTCAATCTCGGTGACGCCCCAGCGCTCGACGCGATCCGCCTCGGCGGTGCCGGCGGGACCGCGTACAGCGGCACGCTCGACGAGGTCTGGATCGCGCAGACCGCGATCATCACCGACGAGAGCGCGCTGGCTCGCTACTGCCCGATGTGATCGTGGCCGCGGAACGAGCTCGAGATCTTGCCGTGGCACGCCATCGGTGATTTGAACGTTGCCCGCGTGCTTGCGCAGGCGAGACCCAACCGCCACGCTGCTTCGAGATGGCGCGCATGATCAAGCTCCCCAACGGGGTCGAGGTTCCGGTGCTGGGGCAGGGCACGTGGCGAATGGGCGAAGCCGCCGATCGCCGAGCTGACGAGATCGCCGCGCTGCGTGCGGGCCTCGATCTAGGGCTGACCTTGGTCGACACCGCCGAGATGTACGCCGACGGTGAGGCCGAGAAGATCGTCGGTGAAGCGATCGCGGATCGGCGCGACGATGTGTTTCTCGTCAGCAAGGTGCTGCCCGGGAACGCGACGGCACGCGGCACGATCGCTGCGTGCGAACGAAGCCTGCGGCGGCTCGCCACGGATTACCTCGATCTATATCTGCTGCACTGGCGCGGCGACGTGCCGCTCGCCGAGACGCTCGCCGCGTTCGTCACGTTGACGCTGGCGGGAAAGATCCGGTCATGGGGCGTGAGTAACTTCGACGTCGCCGATCTAGCGGATCTCGCTCGCATCCCGGGCGCCGCGGACATCCAGACCAATCAGGTGCTCTACAACCTGACGCGCCGCGGGATCGAATTCGACATGCTGCCGCAGGCACGCGTGGGACAGCTACCGATCATGGCGTACTCGCCACTCGAACAAGGACGCGTGCTCGGGCAGCCGGCGCTCGAGAGCGTCGCGAATCGTCACGACGCCACGCCCGCGCAGATCGCGCTCGCTTGGGTGCTCCAGCAGCCCGACGTGTTTGCGGTCGCGAAAGCGGGGACGCTCGAACACGTGCGCGAGAATCACGGCGCACTCGCGATCCGGCTGACGCCCCGCGATCTCGCGGAGCTCGATGCTGCGTTCATGCCGCCCACGCAGCGCACGCCGCTCGAGACGCTCTGATCGCACGCGGTAGTACCGGCTCGTCGCGAGCGTCCGGCTCATCGCGGATTGCGTGACGCTGGGCCAAGCGAGCACGCCGGGCACGGCGACCGTGCCTCAGGACACTCGGGCCTTCGCGACGCCGGCCGTCGGTGGCGCCCGCGCATCACTTCGACACGTTACGTGAGCGAGCGGGGGCCAGTAATGCGCCGTGAGCCCGATCTGGGTTCCGCCCTCGCAGTTACCATCCTCCGCATGTTCGAATCCGCGGAGCTGGGGCACGAAATCGACAAGCAACGCTATGACCAGGAAGCCCCCGAGCTCCGCCGTGCGTTGCTCGCGGCGCAGTACGAGCTCGTCACCCAGGGCTCGTTTCCTGTCGTCATCCTGATCGCCGGCGTCGATGGTGCGGGAAAGGGCGAGACCCTGAACCTGCTCAACGAATGGATGGATCCGCGACATATCCAGACCAATGCGATGCGCCCGGTCGGCGACGATCTCGACGGCCGTCCCCCGATGTGGCGGTTCTGGCGCGCGCTGCCGCCGAAGGGGCGGATCGCCGTGTACGTCGGATCGTGGTACTCGCAACCGCTGGTCAAGCGTGTCTACGGCGAGATCAAGACCGCGAGGCTCGATCAGGAGTGCAACGACATCCTGCGCTTCGAGCAGATGCTCGCCAACGAGGGCACGCTGCTGCTCAAGTTCTGGCTTCATCTTTCGAAGGATCAGCAGCGCAAGCGCTTCAAGGAGCTCGAGAAGAGCAAGCGAACGGCGTGGCGGGTCAGCGAGACCGACTGGAAACACCTCGCGATGTACAAGCGCTTCCAGTCGACCGCCAAGCACCTGCTCCGGATGACCAGCACGCCCCACGCGCCTTGGCTGATCGTCGAGGGAGGCGACGAGCGATATCGCAACCTGACGATCGGGACGTCGATCCTCGCGGCGATGCGCCAGCGCCTCGACGCCGCGAAGGACGCGACGGACGCGAAGGCCCCGACGGACGCGACGGACGCGAAGGCCCCGACGGACGCGAAGGTCCCGACGGACGCGAAGGCCCCTGCAAGCCCGACGGTGCCACCGAGCGAACGCCTGCCCTCGCTCGATGGTGTGTCGGTGCTCGATCGGCTGCAGCTCGATCAAGAGCTCGACAAGAAGGACTATCAGAACGAGCTCGAGTCGTTGCAGGGACGGCTCAACCTGGCGACCCGCCACAAGCGGTTCAACAAGCTCTCGGTCGTCGCGGCCTTTGAAGGCTGCGATGCGGCAGGCAAGGGCGGCGCGATCCGCCGCGTGACGCAGGCGCTCGACGCGCGCAACTACGACGTGATCCCGATCGCCGCGCCCACCGATGAGGAGAAGTCCCGACCCTACCTGTGGCGGTTCTGGCGGATGGTCCCGGCGCGCGGCCGGATCGCGATCTTCGATCGCTCGTGGTACGGGCGAGTCCTCGTCGAGCGGGTCGAACGCTACTGCGGGATTCCGGACTGGACCCGTGCGTACGGCGAGATCAATGACTTCGAGGAAGCCCTCGTCGCCAACCGCACGGTGGTCCTCAAGTTCTGGTTGCAGATCAGCAAGCAGGAGCAGCTCCAGAGGTTCGAAGAGCGCGCCGAGGTGGCGCACAAGCAGCACAAGATCACGGACGAGGACTGGCGCAACCGCGAGAAGTGGGACGCCTACAACATCGCGGTCTGCGAGATGTTCGATCGCACGAGCACGGAGCACGCGCCGTGGACGTTGGTCGAGGCGAACAATAAATACTTCGCGCGGCTCAAGGTGATGCGCACGATGGTCGAGGCCATCGAAGCCGCGCTCTAGGGTCAGGTGCCCGGTCCCCAACGTATTAGATATTCGCGCAGGCGCAGCTTGCGCCGGGTCGCGTCCGAGGACATGTAACGGATCGCTCCGAAGATCGGACGAACCGGCCACGGTCGATCGAACCGACCTAACGTCCAGAAGATGCCGCTGTACGAGTTCGGATCGCGGCCGTCGACGGCGTACTTGTTGTTGAGCTCGATCAGCGTCGCCAGTGCCGCGCGCGGCGACGGCGACCACTCGAGGATCTTCTTGCCCCACAGCATGCGCAGGTAGTTGTGGATACGGCCTTCGGCGACGAGCTGGCGCTGGGCCGCGTTCCACACCACGTCGTCGGTCCGCGCGGTCTCGAGCGCGACGCGCGAGTAAACCACCGGCCGCAGATCCTGCGCGTGGGCCGCGAGCGAACGCTTCGCCCAGGCAGGTAGCGACGCGTAGCGCGCATGATCGGCGCGGTGGAAGCAAAAGCCGTAGCCGAGCTCGCGCCAGGTGATCAGCTCGTCGAGAAACGCCTCGGCGGGCCGCGGCAGGCCCCACCAACCCTCGCGGCTGCCGGTCGGCCGGTCGGCAACGCGCGACGGATCCCAGCGCGCCGCACGCCACACGCGGTCCGCGACCTCGTGTGCCGAGATCTGGCCGAAGTGCAGATACGGCGACAGCCCACTCGACGGGTCGTCGTCGGGGTGGCTCCGACCGTCGGCGTAGCGGGCGAGCTTGCGGTCGACGAACTCGTCGAGGACCGCGGCCGCCGCAGCGGGCCCGCCGCGATGGGCGACCGGCGGGACCGCGTGATCGATCGCCAGTGTCGCGAGCGTGGCTGGCCCGGCGGTGAGGAGCGTGTCCGATGCGCGGGGCCAACGTCGCGTGATCGCACCGGGGAGGTTGGCGTGCTTCACCACGCGTGGCAGGTCGTCGAGCGGGCGCGGTACCGGCGCGGCCAGGAGGTGGGGATGGATCGTGCGCTGGAGGTGGCGCCGGAACGCTGCCGCCGTCGGGAACGCCCGATCGGCGCTCCGCAGTGGCAGCAGGCCGTTGCCGTCGACTTGCTCGAGGCGAACGGCGAGTCGGATGCCGGCCACCGCTACCATTCGCGGCAAGAAGAACCCCGGCTGCTCGTCGGTGACGACCAGGCACGCGCGCTTCGCGAGCGCCGCGAGCAACCCGCCGCCATCGCCGTCGCTCGGTTCGACGTAGGGCAGGTAGGTGACAGCCGCCGCGGCGAACGCCCGCGCGTTGTCGGCCATGCCGTGCAGCACGAACGCGTGCAGCCGATCGCTCGCCCATCGGTATCCGGCGCGCAGCGGCTCGAGCACGACGAGCGGTCGGTCGAGCTCGACCGCTCGGGCGATCGCGTGGTCGAGCGCGAAATTCCAGGTCGTGCGCCGTGCGGCGATCATCCAGTACAACACGTAGTCTCGGCGCCGCGCGATCGGCGCGGAGTTCACGGCGGTGACGCGCAGCTGGCGGAGCGGAGCGGTCGAGATCACGGCGGTCATACCGTCGTCGTGGTGGCCGGCCGCACCGCACATGCGCCGCGCGCGCATCGCCCGGTCAACCGCAAGCGGTTCTTGGCGAACACGACGTAGGTGAGTGACAAGAGGTGCGAGATCCCGGGGAGCCGCGTGATCGCGACGAGCCGCCGAAAACCGATCGCGGTGTACAAGCGGCGGAACACCTCGACGCCTTCGATCCACGTGCCGTCCGCGACGCGACCCCGGATCCGGGTCATCAGCGCGTCGTACGTCGTGCCGTAGACCGACGCGTCGAACGCGGGGGCCGCGATGTTCGTGAACTGGATCCGTTCGTCGCGGTCCTTGCGCATCAGCATCCGGATCTCGCGCATGCACAGCGGACACTCGGCGTCGTAGAACACTTCGACGACCTTGCCAACGGGAAGCACGCGGGGTGACATGCCGCTTGGACGTCGCGCGATGCGGCGAGGTTACGCGGCGCGGTGGCGGACGATCCCCGCAGCGACCGCGGCGAGCTCCACCATCGTGTCGATGCGGCGGACACCCGGTTGCGCCGCCGCGATCGTCGCGCTCTGGCGACCGCCAACGACGCCGATCGTTGGCGCCGGCAGCGATGCCGCCCAGTGCGCGAGCTCGCGTGCCCGCGCAGGAGCGAGCGGCGCGCTCGCGCTGATCCACACGAGCCGAGGCTGGTGGCGAATGACCGCTTGTTGCATCGCCGTTGCCGGCGTGTCGGGACCGAGGTTGACCGCACGCATGCCCGATTCGGCAACCACAGTCGCCGCCATGAATGACGCCAGGATGTACGGATCGTCCTCGGGCGTTGCGCCGACCGCGACGGGGGCGTCGGCAGGTACGTCGATCATGTTGCGGAGGTGAGCGAGCGCTTGGAGACATGTGTCGGTCGCGCGGTGCTCGATGAAGATGCCATCGCTGTCGTGGTGCCACAGCTCGCCGACGCGGTGCATCGCCTCGCGTACCGGTCCATCGCACAGCTCGGCGATCGAGGTCCCGCCGAGGTAGCGCGCCAGTAACCACCCTCGTGTGCCGGTCGCGTCGCCGCCGATCAGCGTGTCGAGCAACGTGTCACGGCTGATGGCTCGTGCCTGCGCGAACGCGACCTCGGGCATGTCGAGCAGCTCCGGGCGCGCGACCAGCGCACGGGTCTCGCGGATGAACCGCACGGCTTCCGGCATCGCAATCTTGCGATGGCCACCTTCGGTGCGCGCCGCGGCGATCTTGCCGGCATCGACCCAGCGCTTGAGCGACGACTCGCTGACCCCGAGGGCATCTGCGAGCTCGCGTGGGGACAACAACCGCATCCAACCCAGCATGACGACGGCGAAGTCATGCAGGTTACATCTATTTGCGTCTTCCGGCCTGAACGACTGTGGTGCAGACTCAAAAAATAATAATAAATACAATGGTATATGTAGAAATGAACGATTAGTTATTGGCTTGACCGAATTCGTCGCCATACTGACCGAAATGAACGATTTGAACGATTTGCGTCCGGGACGCCATGGTGGCCCATCGAGGCGTGTTCGTGAACGACGCCGCCCGCGCCGACGTGATGGCGTGCTTCGTGCGCCGGGAGGTTGGTGACATGCAGGTCCTGGGGGAACAGCCACGCGACGCCGTCAAGTTCGGTCGCGACGACCGCGACTTCGTCTACTCGGTCGCCCGACGGATCGTGAAAAGCCCCGAGGCGGCGGACGACGTGGCGCAGGACGCGATGCTGCTCGCGTACCGCCACCGCGACTCGTTCCGCGGC
>JBKJUF010000526.1:0-5253 GCA_046590445.1 Kofleriaceae bacterium | reverse complement strand
GACGGCGACCGGCGCGGGCGCGACGGCGACCGGCGCGGGCGCGGGCGTCGGCGCGGGCACGGGGACCGCTGCGGCAGCGGGCTCGGTCACGACCGGCGCCGGCGCGGGCTGCTTGGTTTCGGCCTTCGTGCACGCGGTGGTCGCCGCCATCGCGCCTCCGACGACGAGCACGTTGTACAGCTTGCGGATCTTCGAGGTCATGCGGGGCTCCTGTGAGGGTTCGAACATACAACGGAAGCCGCGGCCGACCGGCGCAGCAAAATCGTCCTGCCGGCGCGAACTACCCGAGATCACGCGATCGCGATCACGGTGGAATCGGCTCGTGCGCTTGTCCGAGGCCGATTCGGGCGCGACCATCGCCCGCATGAGACGCCTCGCCACGCTCTCGCTGTTCGCGTTCGCGATTCCGGTATCCGCGCACGCGGACGCCACCTTCGACTCGCTGAGCATGGATCGGCTGACGCCGGTCACGACCCTCGCCGCCGACTTCGGCTACGAGGTCTGGGACGACACCGCGACCACCGAGCTCACCGTGATGAGCATCAACCTCGCGGGGCACTTCGTGAACCGGCGCGGCGTCGGCGGGTACCTGACGATCCCGCTCTCGTACATCGACGCCCGGATCGGTCCGTTCGAGGACACCGAGCTCGCGCTCGGCAACCTCGAGGTCGGCGGCCTGATCACCCGCCACGTCGGCGCGACCGCGCTGCTGTTCCACGGTGGGCTCGTGCTCGGCACGTCCTCGGACGACGGCGCCGCGGACTTCATGGGCCTCGCGTCGTTCACCCGGTTCGGCGACTTCGTGCAGCGCGTCCAGAATTCGACGTGGGTGCGGCTCGGGCTGTCGCCGATGGGCCGCATCGGCTCGCTGTTCTGGCGCGCCGATGCCGGCATCGATCTCGCGCTCGACGAGGACAACGCGATCGAGTACTCGCCGGTCTTTCACCTCAACGTCGGTGGCGGGATCGATCTCGGCAGCGCCCACATCCTCGCCGAGTTCGTCAACGTGATCGCCAATCCCGACGACGAGAGCGACGAGACCGCCTCGACATTCACCATCGGGGCGCGCTTCCTGTCCGGCGACCTCCGCCCCGGAGTCGGCTTGCTGCTGCCGATCGACATTCCGTTCGAGGACTTCGAGTTCGCGCTGCTGGTCTCGCTCGCCGTCCACGTGCGCGGTTCGCGCTGACCACCGGCGCGCGCGACGTGGTTTCGCCAGGCCTCGTGTGCCATCGAGCGCGATGCTCGGTTTGATCTTCTTCGGGACACGCGGCGTCACCTACGGCTCGGAGGGCGGCGTGGTCGAGCAGTCCGAGATCGTGGCGATCCAGCTCGCGGTCAGTGCGCGCGGCGGAAGATCAACGAGTGGTTGTTCGCCGGCATCGCGACCGTCTCCTCGAGCTTGAACTCGGTGATCGCCGAGAGGTCGCGCACGTCCCGCACACCCCATCGATCATCGCGGTCGCGCAACGAGCGATCGAAGTCCTCGTTCGACGGCGCGGTCGACCCCTCGAATCGATACGGCCCGTACGTGTAAAGGAGGCCGCCGGGCGGCAGCGTGCGCGCGGCACCGGCGAACATCGCGAGCGTCACCTCCCACGGCACGATGTGGATCATGTTGATGCAGACGACGGCCGCCGCGCTCGCGACCGGCCACGCCGCATCGGAGACGTCGAGCCGCATCGGCACGCGGAGGTTGGGGAGGCCGGCCTCGCTGTACCAGGCCGTCGCGCTCGAGAGCGCGTCCGGGTCGACGTCGGTCGGCTGCCATTCGAGGTGAGGAAACGCGGCGGCGAAGTACGCGGCGTGCTCGCCGGTGCCACACGAGATCTCGAGGACGAGGCCAGCGGCCGGCAGGTACTTCGCGAGCACCTCTCGGATCGGCTCGCGGTTACGGCCGGTGGCCGGGGCAAAGCGTTTCATGCGACCGCCTGTTCGAGCTCGGCAAGGCCGTCGCCGCAGTAGACGGCGAGGCGCTGGAGGTGAGGAACGGTGTCACGACAGCCGGTGAAGCCGAAGCACACCGAGCCCGCGTAGCTGCTGCAGGTGATGTTCAACGCCTGACCGTGCACCGGGATCGAGACCGGGTACGACGCCTCGAGGCGCGCGCCTCGGTAGTACAGCGGATGCTCGGGACCGGGCACGTTCGAGATCACGACGTTGAACGTCGGCCGCACGCGTCCCGACGCTGCCGGCATCATCTGCAGCATCGACGGCGCGGTCAGCAGCGCGCTGTACTGCAGGATCGCGGCCTTCGACATCCCCTGGAGCTGCTGCTTGGCGTGCTTCGTCGAGTCGACGATCGTCGCGATCCGCTTCGCGGGATCGGCCTGGTCGGTCGCGAGCGACGCGAGGATCGCGCCGACCGCGTTGCCACCCCCAGCGTCGTCCTTGGTGCGGATCGCGACCGGTAGCATCGTCACCAGCGGCGCGGCCGGCAGTGCGTCGAGCTCGTGCAGGTAGCGGCGCAGGCTCGTGGAGCACAGCGCGAGGATGACGTCGTTGACCGTGCCGCCGACCGCGTGCGCGACGGCCTTGATCCGCGCGAGCTCGAGCCGCTGGGTCGCGAACCGTCGGTTCCGGCTGATCCGCGCGTTCAGTACGCACTTCGGCGCCTGGAGCGGCGTCACCAGCTCGTGGTCGCCGGAGCGCGACGACTGCACGACGTTCATCAGCGCGCGGACCACGCTCTTCGACGCGCCGTACTGCGCGCGGACCGCCGCGAGCAGCTCGGGGAAGTGCAGCCCGCCGTCGCTGTCCTTGGAATCCTTCGCGTCCTTCGCGTCCTTCGGCGCGAGCTTCGCGGGCCTGGGGTCGCGCGCCGGCTGCGGCACCGAGAAGAAGAGCGGTCGGTCGCGCTCCTCCGGATCGGTCGACAGCGCGTTCGCGAGGATCCGCATCGCGGTGAAGCCGTCGACCAGCGAGTGGTGGACCTTCGCGTACATCGCGAACCGGCCGCCCTCGAGTCCCTCGATCAGGTGGACCTCCCACGGTGGACGGTGAAAATCGACGGGGATCGCATGAAGCCGCGAGACCAGGATGCCGAGCTCGCGCTCGTCACCGGGCGACGGCAGCGCGGAGCGCCGCACGTGATACTCGAGATCGACGTCGTCCTCGACCCAGGCCTGCAGCGGGTTACGCGGCAGATCCGGCGTGCGCAGCCGCATGTTCCACGGCCGGTGAACCTTCGCGCCCTCGCGGATCTCGTTCATCAGGTGACGCAGGTGATCGGGCCTGGCGTCGGGCGCAGGCGAGAACGGCAGGAGCCCGGCGACGTGCATCATCGTCTCGCGCGACTCGCCGTAGAGGAACATCGCGTCGCTCGGGCTCAGGCGCTTCCCACTCACCCGTCGAGCGTACCGCGCCGGTGCCGACGATCCCGACGACGCCCGCCATCATTCACACCAGCGAGGCGGGTTCCGACGCGATCATGACCGATCCAGCGTCGGTGCCGGGCTATGGTGCGCCATGGCGAGGACCTTCGTACGCATTGAATTGATCGAGCCCGACAACGATGCCTATCCGCCGCTGTGGGAGGCGATGGGCGAGCAAGGGTTCGTTCGCACGATCGTCGGCAAGAAGACGGGCAAGGCCTTCCGGCTGCCGAAGGGCTTCTACCTGATCGAGAAGACGACCCCGCAGGAGACCCTGGAGAAGGCGAAGCTCGCCATCGTCAAGGCGAAGGTCGAGGCGCGGATCTTCTGCGTCCCGAGCGGCCCCGGTGTTCGGTTTGCGAACCTGCAGGAGGATGACGAAGCCTCCGAGGACGAGATGTTCGAGCCGCCGGTGTGATCTGCGGAGTGCACGTCGCGCCGAATGACACTCGGGTCTCGTAAATTTAGATGCCTCTACGTAGAGCGCGATCGTAACTTCAACTGGCAGTGCCGCAGCGCGGTCGCGACGCCCTACTACCTGAAGTGATACGCTCGCGATCGTGAAGCTGCTCCTCGGGTACGGGCTCGCACTGCTGGGGCTCGGCATGGTGGTGCTCTCGCTGCTGAAGGCGCTCAAGGGAAACCTCAGCTATCCGAGCGCGCGGCTGCTGGTCACCAACCTGCTGCGCACCAACCCGAACCAGGCCGAGGCGGTCTGCAAGTCGATGCCGGGGACGTTCTTCGAGCCGCTCGCCGGCACGATGAAGACGATCGCGATGGTCGGCACGCGCGATCCGTCGATCATCGCGCAGGCCGGGCGGCCCACCTACGACGCGCTCGGCGGCGCGGTGGTGATGGGCTTCAAGACGCACATCACGAAGGCCAAGATCGGGTTGATGATGACGGTCGGCGCGCTCGCGCTGACGATCATGATGGCGGTCAAGAAGGACAAGCCGCCGCCGGACGATCCCAACTACGATCCGGAGGCGGACGTCGTGGAGGTCGCCGAGCCCGGGTTCTTCGAGGGGCCGGGACCGCTGGTGATCATCGCGCTCCTCGCAGCCGGCGGCATGCTGTGGATCTTCCTGCGCAAGCAGGAGCTCGAGCGTTCGATCGTGCGCGCGCGCGCCGAGCTGTTGCCCGAGGTCGAGCGTGCCTTCATCGAGGGCCGCTATATCGTGCCGCCAAAGCCGCAGTAACTACGCACCGAGGGTCGCACGCCACATCGGCTCGGCGCCGTCCCAACGCCGGTGGTATGCGCGGGTCGCGCGCGCGATCCCCGAGAAGCCGCCAAACGCCGCGGTCTGCGAGCCGTAGCACTCGATCGCCGCGAGCTGTCGGGCCTCGGCGTCTGTCGTCACCGATGATCGCGCGTGCGACCAGCTCGCGTGCCGCAGCGCCGGTGCGAGCAAGCTCTCGAGCTCGGGGCCGCGCCGCGCGATCGCGATCGCGCGCAGGATCGCGGCGAGCCGGCGAGCCTGCAGCAGCGGCGCGCGCCAGCTCCGCCAGCCGTGTAGCTTCGCGACCGGATGGCGGCGGCGCATCGTTCCGGACAGCGCGTAGAAGTCCTCGTAGAATGCAACGCGATCGAAGAGACCACGCGCCAGCGTCCAGTCGGTCGCCGCGATCAACGTCTCGACGTGATCGACGTGGTTGCCGATGCCGAGCGGGATCAGGATGCGATCCGGTGCAAGCGCGGCGAGCGGCTCGAGCGCGGCGATCACCGCGGGCAGCGTGGTGAACCCGCTGCGATCGACCGGCGTCGTGAAGAACGACCATCCGGTGAGGAACGGCGGCCGGAACGCGCGCTCGATCTGACCGAGCCAGCGGGTCTCGACGCCGAGCACCGCGGACGCAGCGGCATCCTCGGCGCGCCGCG
>JBKJUF010000496.1:0-4513 GCA_046590445.1 Kofleriaceae bacterium | reverse complement strand
CACGATCGTCGGGATCCGGCCCGAACCGTAGCGACAGGTCGGCGGCGCGGCCATACGGACCGAGTGAGACCTGATTCGGTTCGAACATTCCAATCTCGATCGTCTGCTCGACACGCGTTGCGAGTGCGCGACAGCGCCCCGCGATCGAGCGCATCCACTCATTCGTAACGTTGTCCGACACCTGATCGCGGTGCGGCACGTCTAGCCACAGCGCCAAGTCCTGACCGAGAAAGAACGCCCATTCGATGTCACGGTCGAGGCTGTCCATCCCGTAGGTCGGGTCGATCTGGTGCGACTTGGAGCGCTCCTCGACAACGACCACCGATGTGCCATCGACTCGCACAACGCGCACGCCGCGATGGCCGATATTGTGCGGATCGAACCATGTCTCCACGCCTGCGATCGTCGCGCGCGGAGTGACCGATTCCCCCACGACGAGCTCGGTCGAGGTTCCCCGCGCGATTAGCGCTCTGCTCGAATAGATCGCGGCGCCGCGGTTATCCATGACCCAGATGAAGTCTTGATCACGATGCGTGCCGCCAATACGCAAACCCAGCTCGCGCAGCCGATCGTTTAGCCGTTCTCGTTCCTCGCCAGGCACTTGTTCGATTGCGAGGAGCGTGGCACCGGACTGGCTGACGAAATAGATTCGCAGAGTGCCGACTTCGTCGCTCTCATAATCCCAGGCGCCAACGCGCGGTTCGGATTGCCGCAGGGCTTGGTCGAGCGTCATCACCATTGCGACATTCTATTCTTCATCGGTGTCGCGCCGATGCAATCCCCGCGGCCGATGAGCTCGTCGATCGTCACGCGCGACGGCGAGTCCATGCGCGGCCAGCATCGCGCGGCTCTCACGGATCTGTAGAGGGCCACGCACCGGCTGTGTCGTCGTCGCGAGGCAATCAAGCATCCACTCATCAGTCGCGCCTCAAGTAGGCCCACACCATGAGATCTGGCGACGCGTGTGCGTCGAGCACGACCTCGACACCTCGCGGCTCGATTCCCAGCTCACCCGCGAGGATTCCGAACGAGGCGGCGGCCTCGCGCGCGCTGACCTTGTCGGCGATCGCCATGACCATTTCAATTGCGAGATCCCACGACTTGGTCCCGAACATGAAACTCAGGCGCGGATCCGGCCCGGTTAGGATGCACTCAGTTCGGATCGCGACAGCTGCGCCGTGGCTCGCGACCCTGTACGCGTTGGTCCATGCAGTCCGATGTGCGTCGGGGATTCCGAGGCCCGTCAGGATCTCGTGCAATTCTCGCGTGAACCGAGTCTCCGCGTCGTCGACGCGTGCGGGAACTTTCAACCGGACCGCGGCGCGTTCCTCGGTGAGGAAGCGCGTGCGGTTGGAGATCGTGGCACCGGCGCCAGAGCTCAGGCGCTCCACCACCTGGCCCCAATGCGCTCGTGCGGCTGGAGCGGAAATGTCATCGACGGCTGCGCGAGCCGTCGTCGAACCGGGAATCGTCATCGCGGCGCCCAGGTTCGCTCCATCAACCACAACCTCAAGCAGCGCGCGGGGCTCCGCGGCTTCGCTTGCGACGTCAGGAGCGACCGCCTTCAACGCCTCCGGATGATAGGGGAGCTTGAGTGCCATGCGCCGCGTGAGCGCGGAGACGCCGAACATGACATTCGATGTTCCCGAGATCGTGACGGCCTCGAGTACGGGCTCGAGCTGAGCGTCGCGGAGCTCGAGGATCCGCGACAGACGGATGAGATGGGGACCTTCGCTCACGGCGCCACGATAGCTGTCTGTTCCGATGGCTGTGGTATCGTGGACTCAAGTTCCGGAGTTCGCGGATTGCTGCACACAACTCGGTGGATCCGCATGTTCGTCTCCAAGTTCAAAACATCGTCGAGCCGGACGAGTTCCCCCGCCGCCACCGTCTACTTCCACCTCACCACGGTGTACGGCATCCTGCGCCACAACGGCGTGGACCTCGGCAAGAAGGAATTCATCTCCTTCGTGCAGTTCAAGGACTCATTCCAGGGCTGCTGCCGCGCGCGCGCAGCCCGTGCGATCAAGATTGCGCAGCTGCTTGTACCAGGCCAGATCTGGTATCGGTGGAAGCTCGTCAGCGGTGGCGGCACCGACGTTCTTGCCTACGACGGCCTCGTCTCGCGAGGGGAGCGATGGGCGTGGTTTCCAACGCCCTGGCGCGTGCTCGCTGCCGACAGCGAAACGAACTGATCGAGATGGCACCTCGGCGACTCGCATATCAACGGACGTGGTTTCTCATCGTGCTCGGTGTCGGCGCGTTTGCGGTCAGTCTCGGAACCGTCATTTTTGTTGCGCTGGAGATGGACTGGCAAAAGGCGTGGGGCGAGGACGATCTCGCCGTGCCGGTGCTGCTGGTCCCACTTTCGCTGCCAATCATCGCACGCGGCTGGACCGGCTCGTGGGCGAAGCGGCAGCTGCGCGTCGACGTTGCGGCTGGGGTCTTCGTACTGCCCAACGGGGATGTGCACAAGCTCGACGAGCTCGGTGCACTGTCGCTCGTGAAGGTGCCGTACAAATTTGCGCGGCCTGTGACGATGCGCGCAGCACCGAACCTTTCGACGTACGAGCTGCGCGCCGGCGCGTGCAACTATGTTCTCTTCAAGTCGTTCGAGGAGAGCGAGACGAAACTGCGATACGAGGCACTGGACGCTGCAGTGCTGCAGTACCGGTTGCGCCGCGTCCTCGAGCGACCACAAGTCGATGGCGCATATCGCGCGGGCACTGATCAGCTCGCCGAGATCCTGCAGGTCGCCGGCAGCGACGCGCGCGCCGTTCGTGGACTGCGGGTGCTCGGATGCGACCACGATTCGACGATCCGCGAAACGGCCACGAAGTTGATTGCGCTGGTGTCGAATCGCAGACCAGCCGCCTGAAGACAGCGGTGCGGTGCATCACGGTCTGCCCCGCAGCCGCACCGGCGTTGAATCCGACGTTGTAGCCATCGGATGCGAGCCCCTCGTCAAGCTGCCGCTTGACGTCTCCGATCAGGGCGAACACCGCGGCCCGCTCATCCTCGGTCGCCCTCAACCATCCAGTGCTCGCGTGCGTGATTCAGATAGAGGTGCATCTGGCCGGCGTCGGCGTGCGTGAGCTTGTTGAGCTTCAGATCGATGATGACAAGGCAGCGCAGACGCCGGTGGAAGAACAGCAGGTCGATCCGGTACCAGGCGTCGCCGACGCGCAGCCTGCGCTGGCGACCGACGAACGTGAAGTCGCCGCCGAGCTCTAGGAGGAAGGCTTCCAGCTTCGAGATCACGCTGACTCGAGCTCGTGCTCGGAGTATTCGTCTTTGAGGTCCAGGAACTCGAAGAAGAACGGATCCTTGATCTCTTCCTCGGGCGTCATCACGTCGTCGGGTATCTGACGCTCGCACTGCCGATCGTCGGTCCTGCGCTGTGGAACGCGCTCGTGATTCACGACTGACATACTGCTGTCGACGCCGAGCGCAGCTCAGGACGGGTAGGATGCGCCCATGATGTTCTGGCGATGGATCGCGCTCTGCTTGATCGTGGCCTGCGGCTCGAAGGAGGTGACCACTCCGGTCGAGAAGAGCGTGACGGCCGCCTCGCAAAAGCCTGTCGCGGTTGCGTTCGTGTTCCAGGGCCAGGAGGTGTGGGTCGGCAACGATCAGATCCAGGACCTCTCCGAGGACCAGCGTGTTCTCGGCGCGCTGAAGCCGTTCAAGGACGCGTTCGGTCGCGTGCCGCTGACAGGTTTTCCCGCCGGATCGACGGCCGCGGTCGTGACGTACACCGACCATGCCTCCGTGCGACATCCGATGGCGCCAATCGAGAAGCTGTCTCCCGCCGCGTTCGGCGGCCAGAAGGACTACGACGGTGTCATCGATCGCAACCTCGTCGCGGGCGTGACCCTCGGGGTCGATGAGCTGGCGAAGGTGACCGGCGCTCGCCGCGTCCTCGTCGTGATCGGTGACGGTACCGACACGAACGCCGATACCGCGAAAGCTGCGTTGACCGCACTCGCCCAGCGAGCTGCCGCTGGCAACGTGGAGATCGTGGCTCTCGTCTACAAGGGCTGGCTCTCGTCGCCGGCCAATCCGATCCTGGCGTTCGTTCCGGGTGCGCTCACGGTCAACTCCGTGGACTCGCTCACGTACGAGCTCGACGGGTTCTTCACCCAGCTCAAGGCGCCCCCGGTCGTCACCAAGGCCGCCGGCCGGATACCCTTCGCGCTCGTACTCCTGATCTCTGGCGCGGAGGTCTGGATCGGAAACGACGACATCGTCGCGGCGAACGCTCCGGACAGCTACCTCGGAGCGCTGAAGGCGATCCATGCGGCGCTCGATCGCTCTCCGTTGGTTGGGTTCCCCGAGGGTTCGATGGGGATGGTCCTGAAGTACGACTCGACGGTCCGGACGCAGCTGCGGATGGGACCGATCGAGAAGCTCGACGCGCACGCGGTCGGCAACCAGCGGACCTACTATAGCAACGTAGGCACCGAGCTCGTGAGCGGTCTGCGCGTTGCGGTCACCCAGCTCGCGAACGTTA
>JBKJUF010000413.1:0-7009 GCA_046590445.1 Kofleriaceae bacterium | reverse complement strand
CCTACTCCTATCTCCAGCTGCACCGCGAAGTCTGTCTGTTCGCCAACTCTCTCAAAGCCCTTGGCGTAGCCAAGGGCGATCGCGTCGCGCTCTACATGCCGCTCATTCCGGAGCTGGCGATCGCGATGCTCGCCTGCGCGCGCATCGGCGCCGTGCACAGCGTGGTCTTCGGCGGATTCAGCGCGGAATCCCTGCGCGATCGCATCAACGACTCGCAGTGCATGCTCCTCGTGACCGCCGACGGCGGCTATCGCCGCGGGCAAATCGTGCCGCTGAAACAGATGGCGGACGAAGCGCTCACAGACACGCCGTCGATTCAGAACGTCGTCGTTGTGCAGCGGCGTGCGGGAGATCCGATTCCCGCTCACATGACCGCAGGGCGCGATCACTGGTACCACCGGCTGATGGAGGACGCCCCCCTGGAGTGCGAGCCCGAGCCGATGGATGCCGAGGACATGCTCTACATCCTCTACACGTCGGGCACGACGGGCAAACCCAAAGGTATCGTGCACACGACCGGCGGATATCTCACCGGCACCTACGCGTCGACCAAATGGGTCTTCGATCTTCGCGAGACGGACGTCTACTGGTGCACGGCCGATATTGGCTGGGTCACGGGCCACAGCTACGTCGTGTACGGTCCGCTCGCCAACGGCGCGACGGTCGTGATGTACGAGGGCGCGCCGAACCAGCCCGGCCCTGATCGGTTCTGGCAGATCATCGAGAAGTGGGGCGTGACCGTGTTCTACACGGCGCCGACGGCGATCCGCGCGTTCATGCGTTGGGGCGACGAGTGGCCGGCGAAGCACGATCTGTCGTCGCTGCGCCTGCTCGGCTCGGTCGGCGAGCCGATCAACCCCGAGGCGTGGATGTGGTACCGGCTGCAGATCGGTGGCAATCGCTGCCCGATCGTCGACACCTGGTGGCAGACCGAGACCGGCGGGATCATGATCTCGCCGTTGCCGGGCGCGACGCCGACCAAGCCAGGCTCGGCGACGCGGCCGCTGCCGGGCATCGCCGCCGACATCGTCAAGAAGGACGGCACGTCGTGCGGCCCGAACGACGGCGGGTTCCTCGTCGTGCGGAAGCCGTGGCCTTCGATGCTGCGCACGATCGCCGGCGATCACGAGCGCTTCGTGAAGACGTACTTCGGCGAGGTCGAGAACTGCTACTTCGCGGGCGACGGCGCGCGCAAGGACACCGACGGCTACTTCTGGATCATGGGGCGCGTCGACGACGTCATCAACGTCGCCGGTCACCGGCTTTCGACGATGGAGGTCGAGAGCGCGCTGGTCTCGCACCCGAAGGTCGCCGAGGCCGCCGTGGTGGGCCGCCCCGACGAGCTCAAGGGCCAGGCCATTGTCGCGTTCGTGACGCCGCGCATGGGCTTCGTCGCTGACGACGCGCTGGCGCGCGAGCTGCGCGAGCACGTGGTCAAGGAGATCGGTGCACTGGCGCGACCCGAGGAGGTCCGGTTCGCCGAGGCGCTGCCGAAGACGCGGTCGGGCAAGATCATGCGCCGGCTGCTGCGCGAGGTGGCGTCGGGCAGTGCCGCGCGCGGAGATACGACGACGCTCGAGGACCAGGGTGTCCTCGAGCGGCTCGCGCAGTCCTTCGCGCAGGACGAGTGAGATGCGCGGCTGGCCGTGGCTCGTCCTGGTGATCGCGTGCGAGCAGCCCGCGAAGACGGCGCAGTTCGAGGCGACGTGTCAGCCCGACGAGGCCTACGCGAAGGTGACGTGCACGATCGCGAACCGCGGCAAGGCGCCCGGCCGCGCCTGCGTGACCGTCAAGCTGCAACCCGCCGACGGTCCGCTCGTGTACGCGCAGCGCGCGTGCTCGGCGGTGATCGAGCCGGGTACGTCGAAGGCGATCGTCCCGCAGTTCGATCGATCGGTCGACATCTCGGCGACGTGCGCGACCCTCCAGCCGCGGGCGTGGACGTGCAAGGTCGGCATGCTCGAGACGCCGCAATCACTCGGCGAGAACATTCCTCCCGCGCGCAAGCCGTGATCACTTCGAGCGGGCGGTCTCGGCGTCGAGCACGGCGTCAGGGGCGCCCGACGTCTCCTCGAGCTCCGGCTCAAGGTCATTGCCGTCGTTGACGGACGTGCTGGGCAGCGGCAGGGCAGGCACCGGCGCCGTCGCGGTTGGCGCGGCAGTCTTGACGAGGTACTTGCAGATCTCGCCGATCACCTTCTCGTGCGCCTTGCGGACGTAGGCCTTGGACAGCGGCGCGTCGGTGTTGGTCACGAGCGCGAAGGCGAGCGGCCGCGCCGGATCGATGTCGAGGATGCCGGCGAGCGCGATCGCGGTCGATAGCGTGCCGGTCTTGCCGACGATGTGGCCCTGCGCGTTGGTATTGCGGAAGCGGCTGCGGAGCGTACCGTCGTTGCCCGCGATCGAGAGCGAGCGCAACCACGCGGCCGAGAGCTTGGCGTCGCCGCCACCGAGGTAGCCGCCGCCGGCGCGGATCACCGAGACGAGATCCTGTGTCGTGATCTGCGTGCGATATGACAGGCCCGAGCCGGTATCGATGATCGTGCCCGGCTTCGCGATGTGGGGATGTCGCGCGAGCCAGCTGTACATCTCCTCGATCGCGAGCTCCATCGACGGCTGCTGGTGACGTCCGAGCGCGGCCGCCGTCATCACGACGCGGTCGGCAAGCCAGTTGACGCTCCACTTGTTGACGCGCGCGACGATGTCTGCGAGCGGGCGCGACTCGTGCCGGCCGAGCTCGATAGGCAGTGCGCCGCTCAGCACCGAGTCACCGATGAAGTCACCGAGCTCGGTGACCTTCATCTCGCCGGTGATGTTGATCGAGTGAGCGCGCAGCGCCGAGATCAGAGAGTACGCGGCGGTTGCCGTGCGCTGCCGCGTCCACAGCGGATACATCGTCGCGCTGCCCTTGCCCAGCACGCCGCCGATCGTGAGCGTGATGCGCGGGTAGCCTTGCTCGGTCTTGGTAATTTCGGTCTTGTAGGTCAGCCGGGGCTTACGCGCGCGCTTGTGCGTGGTGGCGACGACCTTGACGTCTACGAGATCGAAGTTCGCCGGAACCGTCGCGGTCGGGGGCTGACCGGGCTCGCCGGCGGTGATCTCGATCGGCACCACGGCGCGATAGATGCCGTCCCGGGTTGGATCGGAGCCGACGGCGATGCTGCCCTCGATCGACGTGATGCCGGCGCGCGCCATCGTCGCCGCGATCTCGTGCATGTCGACGGTGGTCAACGTCGGGTCATAGCTGCCGAGCAGGTAGACATCACCCTTGACGACGCCGTTCACCGGAGCCGGGCCGAGGATGCGCGTCGGATAGCGGAACTCCGGGCCGAGGAGCTCGAGCGCGGTCGCCGTCGAGATCAGCTTGACGTTCGATGCCGGGTTGACCGGATCGGTCGCGTTGACCGAGAACAGCGGCTGACCGGTACGCGCGTCGGCGACGAACAGGCCGGTGATGCCGCGGCGCAGGAACGGGCCACGCAGCAGCTTCTGGATCTCGGCGGCGGCGTCTTCCTCGGCGGTAAGCGGCTCGGGGCGTCGCCCCTGGACATCGCGCGTCGGTCGCATCTCGCCGGCCTTCGAGTACGCGACCCGCGCCTGTGAGCCGCGCGTCTTCGGATCGGGGAGCGTCTTCGGATCGGCGAGCTTCTTCAGGAACCGCTTCGCGACGTGCTTGCGTGCGGCCGCCGGCCGAGCCTCCGCAGGGATCGTCGACGTGACGACCGCCGAGGCGGACAACAACGCGAGCGCGAGGCCGGTGAGCTTCATCGGTGGCCTCGCAGCAGGATGTAGGTCGCACCTTCGCCACCGTCGGAAGGCGCCGCGGTGGACAGTGCATGAACGAACCCGGAGAGCGCGCCGAGCAGCTCTGACAGCACGGCCTCGCGCAGCGGCGCACCGTGTTCCGAGTGCAGACCCTTGCCGTGGATCACGAGCACGCAGCGCCGCAGCCGCGCGGCACCGACGAGGAATTGCCGCAGCCGCACGAGCCCACGCTCGACGGTCTCGCCGTGGAGATCCAGCGTCTCCTCGACATGGACCTTGCCGTTGCGGAGCTCCGCGAGCTGCGCGCGATTGACGCCGGGCGCGCGGGCCGCGTAGCGCTGACCGTCACCTTCGACCGCGAGCGAGATCGTCTGCGGCAGCGCGGCGACGCGAACCGGCGATGCGGGTGGAGGTGGGACGGCGACGCGATCGCGTGATGTACCAGGCAACGGATGAGTCCCGCCGATTGCATCGAGAAACAATGCCCGGTCCTCCTCGGAGACCATCGGGCGTTGTTTCCTCATCTGACTATTTTGTATGAGAACCGTCCGCGAACATCCAGAAATCTTGATCACATGACCGCAGAACCACCGCCTTTGTGAGTCCGGTGGATATGCCCCCATGGGTGGGATGATCGACACCACACCTGGCCGACGTGTAGGTTCGATGTAGGCAACGCGCGATGATGATCTCCGCGGCCGATCGCCTCGTCGTTGCATTTGGCAACGGCTGTGCCGCTTTATCCGCAGTCTGCTTGCGAAGCTGTGGTGCGGGAGGGCACGTTCTGGGCTGGAGGTAGTTTCGATGTTCTTGTGTCCACGCGTCGCGTACTTCTGCATGGAGTACGGACTCGATCCGACGTTCCCGATCTATGCGGGGGGGCTCGGAATCCTGGCCGGCGACCACATGAAATCGGTTGGCGACCTGCATGCACCGGTGACGGGCGTGGGGTTGTTCTGGGACGAGGGGTACACGCGCCAGGTGATCGGCGCCAATCACGAGATCGAGGATCAGTATCCGAAGACGCCGCGCGAGGCGATGCATCGGGTCGACGTCCGGGTCGAGGTCACGGTGCGTGGCAAGCGGATCCCGCTGGTCGCGTGGAAGGTCGATCGCTTCATCACCTCGACGCTGTACTTGCTCGAGCCCGAGCGCGAGGAGGATCGCTGGATCACGCAGCGGCTCTACGGCGGTGGCGCGGAGGACCGGATCGCGCAGGAGATCGTGCTCGGTGTCGGTGGCGTACGGCTGCTCGCCGCCCTCGGAGTGGAGCTCGACCTCTATCACTTCAACGAAGGCCACGCGGTGTTCGCCGGGCTCGAGCTGCTGCGCCAGCAGAAGTTCGGCGGCACGACCCTCGTCGAGCGGATCGCGAAGCTGCGACCGCACGTGGTGTTCACGACGCACACGCCGGTGCCGGCGGGCAACGAGGTCCATGACCTGCCACTGCTGCGCAAGATGGACGCCGACCTCGGCTTCACCGACGAGGAGCTCGAGGTCATCGGCGGCGGTCCGTTCTCGATGACGGTCGCCGGGCTGCGGCTCGCGCGTCTCGCGAATGGTGTCGCCGAGCTGCACGGCGAGACCGCGCGCGCGATGTGGAAGGACGTCGACGGCGCGGCGCCGATCATCGCGATCACGAACGGCGTGCACGTGCCGACCTGGCAGGACGCCCGGATCCGGGCCGCGCTCGTCCGCGAGAAGCCGCGCGACACCCAGGATGCGGAGCTCTGGACCGCCCACCAGGCGATGAAGGGCGAGCTGATCGCCGAGATCGCCCGACGGACCCAGGTCACGCTCGCGGTAGACAAGCTGCTGATCGGCTTCGCGCGCCGCGCCGCGACCTACAAGCGTGCGGACCTGATCCTCAACGACGAGCGCGCGCTCGATCAACTCTTCGAGCGCGGCGTCCAGCTCGTGTACGCGGGCAAGGCCCACCCCCGCGATGTGCAGGGCAAGGCGCTGATCGGCAAGGTCGTGGATGCAGCGAAGAAGCACCCCGGTCGCGTCGTGTTTCTCGAGAACTACGACATGCGCCTCGGCGCGATGCTGACGCGCGGGACCGATGTCTGGCTCAATAACCCGCGCCGCCCGCTCGAGGCTTCGGGGACATCGGGCATGAAGGCCGCGATGAATGGCGTCCCGAACCTGTCGATCCTCGACGGCTGGTGGCCCGAGGGCTGCGAGCACGGGATCACGGGCTGGAAGATCGGCGATCCTGATCCGGCGGACGATGCGTTCGACGACAAGGACATCGCGCGCGTCGACAAGCGCGACCGCGAGATCCTGCACCAGGTGATCGAGCGCGACGTGCTGCCGGCGTACAGCGAGCGCACACGCTGGGTCGCGATCATGCGCGGCAGCATCGCGATGTCGCAGTGGCGGTTCTCGTCGGACCGTATGGTCGAGGACTACATCAACAAGGTGTATTCCGGCACGTCACGTCAGCTGTGAACCGTCGGTCGCTATCCGGGTCGCTAACTAACTAATTAATTAGTTCGGGCGGTAGAGGACCTGACGACGCTTGCCGCGCCACTCGAGGATCAGGTAGTCGCCGAGCTGTTCAGCGGTGGCCTCGTCGAGGTTGCGCCGCGGCGTGATCCGTAGACATGGGTGATCGCCCGGCTCGGACGCGCGCTCGTAGAAGTGCCAGTGCTCTTCCTCGCGCTGACCATCGAGGACATAGGCATCGTCGAAGGTCCATGACGGCGCGCCGGCACACGCGATCGGGGCACCGTCGGGGCTGCGCACGGTGACACGACGGCGATACGTCGCGTCGAGCTGGGTCTCGGTGCGTCGCGTGAGCTGCCACCACTCGCTCTCGTCGTGGATGTTGCCCTCGTCGTCGAACGACGTCAGATCCCACCGCCACGTGCCCTCGATGGCAGGTTGTGTCGGCCATGGATCCGCGGGGAGCTCGGCGAGATCGTCGTCGAGCCGCAGCAGGCGCTGGTCGCCGCCTTGCCAGCGCAGCCCGAGGTGCTCGCCGCCGAGCTCCGCGGTGTACGCACCGATGCGCCGGAAGCCGTGGTCACAGGGGCTCGGCTCGGCGCGGTAGTCGGTCTCGCGCACCGCGAAGCCCGTCCGCATGATGTCGACGTGAACATCGAACACGGCGAGCTGCCGATACCACGGCCGCTGGTTGCACTGGAACACGACGCGGTTGTCGGAGCGGACCTCGACGCTGCGGACGTAGCGACCGACGAGCTGGGTCGGCACGCCTGGCATCGGCCGGAACCGCCAG
>JBKJUF010000374.1:0-4315 GCA_046590445.1 Kofleriaceae bacterium | reverse complement strand
AACTCACGGTGCTTGGTCGCGCACATGGGGACCTGCCGATCCTCTTGCTCGACGATGTCTCGAGCGAGCTCGATCCCGCTCGCAACGAATTTCTGTTCGAGCACCTCGCGACGCTCGCCGGTCAATGCTTCATCACGACGACGCACGCGAGCCATGTTTTGCTGCACCGAGATCGTGCGGATTACCGCATCCAGAGCGGACGGATTCTCGAATGATTCAAGAGCGTTGAATGCGATTAAAACAACACGCAACAGCTTTCCGACGAGGAATGGCTGTGGTACCAAATCAACTCGCATCCGTAAGGCTGGGGAAATTGGCAGATCCGACTGTAGGTTCAAAGACTTCCGCGGCGTCCGGGACGCAAGCGTCAGCTGTCGTGTCGACCACGGCATCGACAACCGCCGGGGGACCGTCGTCGGAGGACTACGATGCCGGCTCGATCGGTGTCCTCAAGGGCCTCGAAGGCGTCCGCAAGCGTCCCGGGATGTACATCGGCGACACCGATGACGGCAGCGGCCTGCATCACCTCGTGCACGAGGTCGTCGACAACTCGGTCGACGAACATCTCGCGGGCCACTGCACGCGGATCGACGTCATCATCCACTTCGACAACTCGGTGACCGTCGAGGACAACGGGCGCGGCATTCCCGTCGACATGCACCCGATCGAGAACCGCCCGGCAGCCGAGCTCGTGATGACCTCGCTACACGCAGGTGGCAAGTTCGGCGGCGGCGGCTACAAGGTCTCCGGCGGTCTGCACGGCGTCGGCGTGTCCGCGGTGAACGCACTGTCGGACTGGCTCAAGCTCGAGATCCGCCGTAACGGCAACGTGTACTACCAGGAGTACTCGCGCGGCATCCCGGTCACCGATCTCAAGCAGACCGGCGTCACCGATCGCCGAGGCACCAAGGTCACGTTCCACCCCGATCCCGAGATCTTCAAGAACGTCCTCGAGTTCTCGTTCGACCAGCTCGCGCAGAAGCTCTCGCAGCTCGCGTACCTCAACAGCGGCCTCGAGATCGTGCTCCACGACGAGCGCACCGATCGCAAGGTCATCTACAAGTTCGAGGGCGGCATCGCGACGTACGTCGCGGACCTCAACGCGAACAAGACGCAGATCAGCGAGATCATCGCGTTCATCGCCGAGCACGAGGGCTGCACCGTCGACATCGCGATGCAGTGGAACGACGGCTACTCCGAGCTGCTCACCTGCTTCACGAACACGATCAAGAACCGCGACGGTGGCACGCACGCCACGGGCTTTCGCCAGGCACTGACTCGCACGGTCAACAATTACGCGACCGAGTACAAGCTGCTCAAGGACGCCAAGGGCGGGCTGTCGGGCGAGGATCTGCGCGAAGGCCTGACCGCCGTCATCTCGGTCAAGGTGTCGGATCCGAAGTACTCGAACCAGGCGAAGGACAAGCTGGTGTCGTCCGAGGTCGCGACCGCGGTCAGCGCCGTCGTCACCGAGAAGCTCGGCGAGTACCTCGAGCAGCATCCCAAGGAAGCGCGCAACATCATCAACAAGGCGCTGCTCGCGTCACGAGCACGCGAGGCCGCTCGCAAGGCGCGCGAGATGGTGCAGCGTAAGGGTGCGCTCGAGCTGACGTCGCTGCCGGGCAAGCTCGCCGACTGCCAGGAGCGCGATCCCGCGAAGAGCGAGCTGTTCATCGTCGAGGGCGAGTCCGCAGGTGGCTCCGCCAAGCAGGGCCGTAGCCGCGCATTCCAGGCGATCCTCCCGCTCCGCGGCAAGATCCTGAACGTCGAGAAGGTCCGCTTCGATCGCATGCTCGGATCGCAGGAGCTGACGACGCTGATCACCGCACTCGGTACGAGCGTCGGCGAAGACAAGGACATCGGCAAGCTGCGCTATCACAAGATCATCGTGATGACGGATGCCGATGTCGACGGCAGCCACATTCGCACGCTGCTGCTCACGTTCTTCTTCCGCCACTTCAACGAGCTGTTCGAGAACGGCCACGTCTTCATCGCGCAGCCGCCGCTCTACAAGATCAAGAAGGGTAAGCACGAGCAATACCTGAAGAACGAGCAGGCGCTCGAGGACTACCTGCTCGAGAGCGTCACCCGCGAGACCACGCTGCAGCGTGCGAATGGCCCGTCGCTGACCGGCCCCGATCTCGTCAACGTGATCAAGCGCGTCAACCAGACCCGGCGGCTGCGCACGCAGCTCGACAAGCGCGGCGATGGTCGGATCTCGGCGCCGTTCGCCGAGGCGGGCCTGACCGAGGACGATCTCAAGAACAAGGACAAGCTCGAGCTGATCGAGGCGAAGGTCCTCGCCGAAGTCTCGCGCCGCCACGGCGAGCTCGGTCAGGCCGCGGCCGAGTACAAGGCGGATGGCGAGCATGGTGGCTGGGAGATGCGGTTCCCCGGTGGCGTGCACGGTGTTCGTCGTCACACGATCATCAACGTCGATCTCGTGCGTGCGTCCGAGTTCGTCGAGCTGCGCAGGGTCAGCGCCGAGCTCAAGGCGACGCTTGTCGAGCCACTGACGCTGACGCCGGGCGATGACGATCCCATCGCGGTTGCGAGCACCGATGACATCGCGCGGATCGTCGAAGAGCTGGGCCGCAAGGGCCTCCAGATTCAGCGCTACAAGGGTCTCGGCGAGATGAACGCCGAGCAGCTCTGGGAGACCACGATGGATCCCGCGAAGCGCAACCTCCTCAAGGTCAAGGTCGAGGAGATGGAAGAGGCCGACGGCATCTTCACGAAGTTGATGGGCGATCTCGTCGAGCCGCGCCGCGAGTTCATCGAGCAGAACGCGCTCAACGTTCGCAACCTCGACGTCTGAGCGCTAGCGCCAATGCCGCTCACTTAGCGACGCGTTCGCAAAACGCTTCCCGGTTCCAGATGGGCCGCCAAGGCGCCAAATCGCCAAGGGTTAGCCTGACGCTCTCTCGTGCTACCGCGAGCACGCTCTCCTGAAACCTTGGCGTGCTCGGCGCCTTGGCGGCCCATCTGGCGAGGGCGTGCGAGGACGCAACGAGCGAGGTCGCTAACGTGAGCGGCCCGCTTCGAGCACCGGGGCGCTTCGATCAGAGCGCGCGATGCAGGGATTCCTGCAGCAGCGGCGAGACATGCTCGGAGTCGTTGAGCCGGACCAACACGAGCTCGCTCAGCGACGGACCCGACAGCACGTTGAGCGTTGCCGGTGACTGGCGAAACGCCCACACGCGGGTCAGTGGGAGGCCGAGCACGCGGCAGAGCAGCACGCGGTTGACGGCGTCGTGAGCGGCGACGAGCAGGCAGTCGGTGTCCTTCAGGTTGCGGGTTACGCGCTCGAGCACGGGCCACGCACGAGCCTCGACCTGGCCGAGCGTCTCGGCGCCGGGGCCGGCGGGAACATCGCGATCCGGTCGTGACCGCCACGTCCCGAGCATCTCGGCATGCGCCGCCTCGACGTCGGTCGACAGCTGGCCTTCCCAGGCGCCGTGCGAGATCTCCTCCAGCCCAGCATCGAGCTCGAGCGTGACGTCGCGCCCGACGAGGATGGCCTCGGCCGTCCGGCGTGCGCGCTCAAGCGGCGACGAGATCGCGACCGTGATCGGCACATGAGCCAGTCGGACGCCAAGCCTCTGGACCTGCGCCTCGCCGTCGATCGACAGCGGGATATCGGTGCGGCCCTGATATCGCCCGCCTCGGTTCCACGAGGTCTCGCCATGGCGCACCAGCAAGATGTGCATGGCTCGACTCTACAGGCGGGCGTCGTGACGCGGCGAGTCACAGGTCACGAACAGGTGACGCTGCTGCGGTTGGGGAAGCTCCCGGTTCCGACGATGCACGAGGGCGCTCGATCTCTCCCGAGCCGCCGTGGTAGCGAGGAGGAATGCAGCGCAGTCGCATCATGGGGATCGGGATGAGCGTCCCGTCGCGGGTCGTGACCAACAACGAGCTCGCGGCGAAGATGGAGACCTCACACGACTGGATCGTCGAGCGCACCGGCATCGAGCAGCGCCGCTGGGTCAGCGAAGGCGAGACCGGCGCGACGCTCGCGACCGCCGCGAGCCAGCAGGCGATCGAGCGCTCGGGTGTCGACCCGAAGCAGATCGATCTCATCATCTACGCGACGCTGTCTCCCGACTTCTTCTTCCCGGGAACCGCCGTGTTCGTGCAGCGCGCGCTCGGGCTCAAGGACATCCCGTGCCTCGACATCCGCCAGCAGTGCACCGGCTTCATCTACGGGCTCTCGATCGCCGACGCGTTCATCCGCAGCGGCCAATACAAGCACGTGCTGCTGATCGGCTCGGAGGTCCACTCGACGGGCCTCGACGTCTCGACCGCGGGACGG
>JBKJUF010000329.1:0-3194 GCA_046590445.1 Kofleriaceae bacterium | reverse complement strand
GGTGATCGCCGACAGATCGCCCTTGTCGACCTGCCACGCCGCCTTGTGCGTGAGCAGCCGCGTCGCCTCGTACGCGATCGCCATCTCCGCGAGCATGAACTGCACCGCCTGGTGTTGCGCGATCGGCACGCCGAACGTCTTGCGCTCGAGGGCGTACGCCCGGCTCTCTTCGAGCGAGCGCTTGATCACGCCGGCCGCGGTGGCGGCGATCCACGGCCGCGACCGATCGAACGTCTTCATCGCGACCTTGAAGCCGCCGTCCTCGCTACCGACCAGCGCGCTCTTCGGGATCTTGCAGTCCTCGAAGATCACGTCGGTGGTGTTCGAGGCGCGCTGCCCCATCTTGTTCTCCTTGCGGCCGGCCTTGACGCCCGGGTTGCTCGCATCGACGACGAAGCACGCGATGCCCTTGTGCTTCATCGCCGGATCGAACGTCGCGAACACCGTGTAGAACCCGGCGACGCCACCGTTCGTGATCCACCGCTTCTGGCCGTTCAGCACGTAGTCATCGCCGTGGCGGGTGACCCGCGTGCGCATCCCGGCGACGTCGGAGCCCGCGTCGGGCTCGCTGCAGCAGTAGGCGCAGAACATCAGCTCGGACGTCAGCCGCGTCAGGTACTGCTTCTTCTGATCGTCGGTGCCGGCGACGAGCAGCGGGGTCGCGCCGAGCGAGTTCGCCGCCATCGAGGTGTTGATGCCCGAGCAGCCGAACGAGACCTCCTCCTGGACGAGGCAGTTATCGAGGCAGCTGCCGCCGAGCCCACCGTAGGCCTCGGGGATCTCGATGTTCATCAGCCCGGTCTCCCAGGCGCGCTTGAGGATGTCGCGCGGGAACTCGCCGGTCTCGTCGAGGTGGCCGGCCTTGGGGATGATGTCCTTGCGCGTGAACTCGCGCGCGGTCTGGACGAGGGCGTCTTGCTCTTCGGTGAGGCGGAAGTCCATGGCCGCGGGACTCTAGCACCAGCGCTCACGCGCGGAGCAGCGGCACGCCGTACGCCGCAAGAACCTCGTCGTGCGTCACCAACGTGTAGCCCTCTTCGAAAGCCTGCGCGACGAGCAACCGATCGAACGGATCGCGGTGGTGCCAGGCGAGTGATCGGACGCGGAGCGCGGCGCCCAGCCCGAGCTCGGCAACTTCAAAGCCCGAGCGACGCAAGACCTCCGGTAACCACTCCTCGGCAGCCCTGGGCAGGTCGAGCTTTCCCAGAGATTGCTTGATCGCGATCTCCCAGGCGCTCACGACGCTGACGAACACATCGTGCGAGCCATCCTCGAGCGCCCCGCGTGCCTCGCTGGCAAGCCGATCAGGCTCGCTGGCACTCCACAGCAGGACGTGTGTATCGAGCAGGAGCTTCATGTCGCGCCGAGCGCGGCCGCGATATCTGCCGGTAGCTCGTCGAAGTCACCGTGGATCTTGGCTTGACCGGCAAACAACCCGAGGCGTCGCCGCCGGACCGCAGCCTTGTACGGCACCAGCACCGCGACCGGCTCGCCCGCACGCGCGATCACGATGCGATCACCTGCCTCGACCTCTTCGAGCAGCTTCGAGAGCTGGGTCTTCGCTTCGTGAATGTTGACCTGCCGCACGAGCAAATCTTAGCTAACGTTGACTAACCTCGCAAGCCTGGTCTCGCCACACGGAAATCAGGGTGTTACGCGGTTTCGTGCGACTGCGCGTCGGGTCGCGCGTCCTTCCATCTGATGCGCTCGGTTTGCCTCGTTCTTGTCGTCATCACCACCGTCGCGCACGCCGACGAACGCGTCGATCAGGCCGCGATCCCCGACATCACGATCGTCGAGCCCGCGTTCCCGCTCGATCGGTTCGTGCCGCGCGACCAGCGCCGGAGCTCGGCGGTCGGCGGCTCCGCCGGTCTCGGCGTCGGCCGCCATGGGGACCGGCCACTCATCGGTGCAGCGACGCTGACGGCCGGACACCGCAGCGACAACTTGCTCCTCGGCACGCACGGCGAGCTCGTGCTCGTCGGCCGAGGGCCGGCGGTCGAGCGAGGCCGGCTGCGCGGGCTCCTCGAGCTGCGCAGCGACTGGGACGCCGAGCTCGCGGGCATCCTCGCAGTGCGCGGCAGTGCCGAGCACGGGCAGGCCTTGCTCGTTGCACCGGCACGGCTCGGCGCCGGGCGTCGCGACCACGGCGAGGTCGTCGCAGATGGCGCCGTGCGCATCGGCTCGCGCAAGGGCGACACCGTGATGATCGCGATGGTGCGCGCCGACGCGAGCACCACGCGCTGGCTCGCCGCCCCGACGCTCGGACGCGCTGACCGCCGCGGCCTCGGCCTTGGCGTCGGCCACACCTCGTTCGACGGCGAGTTGCCACGCGGCACGATCGATCTGTTTCGTGCGCGCGTCGAGCACGTGCGGATCGAGCGGCCATTCGCCGCGGCCGGCATCGGGTCACTTGCCCGCGCGGTGCGGACCGTCGAGGTCGGCCTCGGCACGACCGACTTCACGCTGCACATCGATCACGAGCTGCTCGCGGTGATCGCCGTCGACCTCGGGTGGTCGTGGGTCGAGGCCGACACCACGGGTGGCCCGCTCGCCGACAACGCGTTCCGGATGCGGCTCGGTGCCGCCCTCGCGTGGCGCGACAGCGGCGACCGCCAGCGCCGCCGGATTGGCTTCGCGATCGCGCGCACCCCGACCTCGACGCCCGATGGCCAGCGCCTCGTCGGTGAGTGGCGCCTCGAGCTCGCGACCGGCATCGAGTCGTCGCGGTTCCTGCTCGATGCTCGCGGTACCCTGTCGTGGCTCGTGCCGTTCACGGGTACGTCAGAGGTCGACACGCTCGTGCGCTACGGCGCGCAGCTCGAGGCGTTCGCGAAGCTCGGCGCCGGCATCGAGCTCGGCGTCTATCACGCGCGCGCGTTCGAGCCGCCCGGCGCCGGCGATCCGTGGGCCTCGGCGCGCCGCTGGGACGCCGAGACCGGTGCGCTCGCGCGCTGGCGCCGCTGAGCACGTACCGCGACGGTGCTACGCTGCGCGGGCGTCATGGATGGGTTCGGCACGTGGCAGCTCGAATCGCTGATCGCCGTCGGCGGGCTCGGCGAGGTCTGGCGCGCGCGTCGCGGTGACGAGGTCGTCGCGATCAAGCGGCTGCACACCCACCTGGTACATAACGACGAGGCCCGCGAGCTGTTCGCGACCGAGCAGCAGCTCGCGATGGGCTTGCCGCGTCATCC
>JBKJUF010000289.1:0-5189 GCA_046590445.1 Kofleriaceae bacterium | reverse complement strand
ACGCCGACCGCGCGGGTCACCGCGTTCTTGTACTGCTTGTACGGCGAGCTCTCGATCTGCTCGCGGTTGAGCTTGCCGCGGCGGACCAGCTCGTTCATCAGCGAGTGGTCCTCGGTCAGCACGTGGCACTGGTTCTGGCGCGCGAGGTACACGCGGCTGTCGCCGACGTGCGCGATGAAGCCGCGCAGCTGATCCGAGCCGCCCGCGATCAGTAGCACGGTCGCCGTCGTGCCCATCCCGCGCTTGTCCTGCTCGACCTGAGCGCGCGCATGGACGGCACCGCACGCGGCCTGGATCGCGTGCTCGAGGACCTGCAGGATCTCGTACGCCTGCACGCCGGGATGGTCGACGCGGTAGCGATCGATCAGATCGCGGTTGTTGTTGATCGTGTCACGGATCTCGTGGACCGCGATTGACGAGGCGACCTCACCGGCCGCGTGACCGCCCATGCCGTCGGCCACGAGGAACAGCCGCAACTTCTTGTCGATCAGGAAGTTGTCCTCGTTGTGCGTACGCTGCCGACCGATATCGGTCGCTGCCGCGAACGTCAACTCCATCCGACGAGGGTAAGACGCCCGGCGGAGGCGGTCAAACGACGGCGCCGGGGGACTTCCCGCCCTTCGTTCTTCAGTTCTTCGCCACGTCGTGTGGAGATGCCAGGAAAAATAGCAACCGGTCGAACTGGCTCTCGATGTGCTCTCCGAGGACGCCGGGTGTCAGCTCGACCTCGATCAGCCGGTGGATGAGCGATTCCTCGTTGAGCCCCTCGTAGATTCGCCCACCGATGACGATCGCCGGAGACCGGGTGACACCCGAGCGGCGAGCCCGGGCGACCCAGTCGAGCGTGGTGTTCGCCATCCGCGCGCGGCAGGCCGATAGCCGCTGGATATCGATATCGAGCTCGTTCGCGACGCTGTCGATCAGCTTGTCGGTCGGGATGCGACGCCCCTGCTGGCGCTTGGAGGCGTCGAGCTGCTTGGTGATCCAGCGCCAGCCCGGGGATGCGCTGAGGTCCTCGGGGCTCGAGCCGACCTGCTCGGCGCACAGCGCGGCGTCCCCGAGCAGCGTGAGCTCGGCAGCGTCGTCGCGGGTGACGTCGAACCACGGCGCCCACACCGCGCGGATGTCGTCCGCGTAGATGTCCTGCACCTGCTTGCGGACCTTGCCGAGCAGGGTGCCGCAGTCGATGTCGTTGGGACGGCACAGCACGACGATCGGCGTCGGCGCACGGACGTCGGGCTTGCCGAACGAGGGCAGACCGGCGAGGTCGAGTGGCGGCGTGGCAAGCCTGGGCTCGGTCGGTTCGCTGTCGGTCTCGTCGTCGGTGGGACCGGACGAAAGGACGTACGGCGCCTCGGCGCGCCGGAGCTGCTCGTCGAAGGCCTGCTGCAGCGCGCGGGGATCGAAGCCCTGGTCGACGAGCTCGAGCGCGCGCTCGTAGGCAAGGAGATATTCCCGCTCGTACTCGGCGTCGGTGGTCGGGCGGACGACCCTGCTGTTGAAGAGCATGCCGGGCGACGACGCCCCCAGCCGCTCGAGCCGGCGACCGTTCGCGGCGAACGCGTCGGTATAGCGCCCCTCGGAGATCGCGGCGCCGAGGCGCGAGATGTCGAGGCCGATGCCGCGCGCGACCTCGAAGACCCCGTCCTTGTTGAGCACCGCGCTCTGGCGCGTCACGTGAAGTGACTCCATGAGCTCGAAGAATTTGCCCTGCGCATGGGCCTCGAGCGCGACGATCGGGAGCTGGATCTGGGCGCCCTTGAGGATCCGGTAGGTCACCCGGATCCGCGCCGGGTGCTTGGCCTGGAGCCGCTCGAGCGCGCGATAGGCGTTGAGGGTGCGCGCCGCATTGACCTGCGGGACGAAGAAGTACTCGATGCTGACGAGCGCGTGTGCCGGCCCGCGCGTCGGGGCGGTCGCAGGATCGCGGTGCTCGACACGGACCACATGTCCGGACGCTGGGACGGGGGACGCACCGGGCGCCGCGGTCGACGGCGACGTGCTCGGACCGAGCGCGATCGCGATCCCGGCGGCGAGCGCGAGCCGGCTCACGTCGTCACGCTTGCCGCTTCGGCTGCGGGGGCGTCTGCTGCGGCGGCGGCGGCAGTATCATCGGGATCGTCCGGGTCGAGCGGCTCGACGGAGGGCCACAGGTACGCGAAGTACAGGCCTGCGGACATCACCAGCCCGAGGACCAGCGCGAGCAGGAACGGTTCCCAGATCACGCCGCGATCATAGCGCGGCAGTCCGCCTGGTGTAGGCTCCACCGCAAATGTACGCCATCGCACTGGCGCTATCGGCCGGTACCACCGCGGGCACCGTCGGGATGCCGTTCTTCCAGCTCGGTTCGATCGGCCCGATCCAGTCATTCGGGATCATCGTCGCCGCGGGCGTGCTGATCGGCGCCGCGCTCCTGCGCCGGTACGCCGAGTGGCACGGGGTCAGCGACGCTCACATCCGCGGCCTCACCGGCTGGATCACCGTGACCGGGTTCATCGGCGCGCACGTGTTCGACGTGATCGCGTACCAGTGGAACGACTTCATGAAGGACCCGGTCTTGATCATCAAGCTGTGGTCCGGCATCTCGTCGTACGGCGGCTTCATCGGCGGCGCGGTGGGCTTCGCGTTCTATGTCTGGTGGAAGCGGCTCCCCGCGAAGCTGATGGCCGACATCGCGATCATCGGGCTCTTGCCGGCGTTCTCGATCGGCCGCATCGGCTGCACCGTCGTCAGCGATCACATCGGCGCAGTCGTCGATCGTGCGGCCTGGTACGCGCCGCTCGCGATGGAGTACCCGACCAAGCTGAACATGGACGCGATCCACTGGCTGGTCGCGCATCACCCACCGGCCGCCGGGCAGCAGACGATCCTCGCCTGGAACCTCGGCTTCATCGAGCTGCTCTATCTGATCCCGGTCAACGCGCTAGTCCTGTGGCTTGGATTCCGCTCGACGAAGCGGATGCCGGCCGGCTTCCTCGTCGTGCTGACCGGCGTGCTCTACGCGCCGGTCCGCTTCTTCCTCGATTACCTGCGCCTCGAGAACACCGACGCGCGCCACGCAGGCTTAACGTTCGCGCAGTGGAGCTCGTTTCTTGCGTTCGCCGTCGCGGTCTACGCGGCGATGCGCGTGTTCAAGAGCGGCAAGCCCGCCGAGACGGTGACCAAGACCTCACGCGAGACTCAGGAGAAGCTGCGCACCATCCTCAAGGACGACGACGACGCCAAGCCAGGCGGCAAGTCGGCTGGTCAGCAGAAGGCCATGAAGCCAGCCAAGCCTGATGTCGACGCCAAGCAGACGGCGAAGACCGAGTACACCGCAGGTGGGTCCGACAAGCCCTCACCGAACACCGAGGAGCCCGCTGACGAGGGCGCCGAGGTCGATGCCGGCCAGGCGATCGCCGCGCGCGAGGCCGCGTCCGGCAAGCCGACGGCCAAGCCGAAGAAAAAGTAACGGCTTCGGCCTTAGCGCTTCTTCGACCTCGCGGACCTCTTCGGAGACCTGGTCGCTGACTTCTTCAGGGGCTTGCTAGCCTTGCGCGCGGCCGCCCGGGCCGTCGGCTTGGGCGCGGGCTTGGCCTTCTTCGACTTGATCGCCGACTTCACGGCGGACTTGATCGCCTTGATTGCGGGCTTGGCCTTCGCCTTGACCTTCCCCGCGGGCTTCGCGGACTTCGTGGCCGCACCCGCCTTGGGCTTCGTGCCGGTCGGCGCAGGTCGGGCGGTCCCGTTGGGCCTGGTCGCGGCCCTGGCGGCCGGGGCCGATGGGGCTGGGGAGGCAGTTGGGGCCGATGGGGTCGGGGAGGCGGCCGGGGCCGATGGGGCCTGGGTCGTCTTGCCGGCGCCGACCGCCGTGGTGACAAGATCGCTGCCTGCCAGCGAGAGCTCGCCCTGCGGGCTCTGCTCGCGACGCCTCCTGCCACCACCACCACCGCCGCCACCACCGCCGCCACCGCCGCCACCACCACCGCCACCACCACCGCCGCGCATGCCCCTATCGCCGCCGCCGCCCCCGATGCCATCCTCGCTGTCCCGATCCCGGCGGGTCCCCATCTCGGCGACGATCTCGGCGTCATCCTCGGCGGTCAGCGCCTCGTGGGCGGCCCGGAAGATCGCGTCCTCGCGACCGACGTGCGAGGCGTGGGCCTCGGCGAGCCGCGTCGCCGCGTCGAGCAAGGCCTTGCCGGCACTTGGCCGGGCCTCGTCGTCGACCTCGCGAGCCGCCGCGGCGACCGCAGCCTGCATCTCGATCTGCGCCGGGTGCTCGCTCGACAGCGACGCCAGCTCGGCTGCGAGCTCGGGACGGCGGGTCGACAGTCGCGGGAAGACGGAGCCTTCCTCGTCGAGAAAGTGTCGGGTCACGGCACGTTCGAAGTAAGCGACCGCGTCGTGAACGCGTCCGAGGTCACCATCGTCGGGGCGACCGGCGGCAAGACGGCGAGCAGCTTCCAGGAGCTCCGTCATGACCTGATCGTGACGACGATGCGAGCGCTCGAGTTGCGCGAGGCTTGCAAGCTCCATATCGTCCTGCAGGATCCACCAGTGACGGTACCCGAGACAAGCGCCAGGCGTGATTGAAACGACATGCATCCACTTGATAGACCTAACGGCTCATGACCGAGAACGTCGTCATCATCGGCAGCGGCCCGGCTGCACACACCGCGGCGATCTACGCCGCTCGCGCCAACCTCACCCCGGTCATCTTCGAGGGCTTCATGGCCGGCGGGATCGCGGCAGGGGGCCAGCTGACGACGACGACCGACGTCGAGAACTTCCCCGGCTTCCCCGACGGGATCATGGGACCGGACCTGTGCGAGCGGTTTCGCGCGCAGTCGGTTCGGTTCGGCACCCGGATCTTCAACGAGACGGTCAACAAGGTCGATCTGTCGAAGCGACCATTCCGCTTCGAGTCCGACGAGCAGCAGGGCGAAGCGAAGACGCTGATCATCGCGACCGGCGCGACCGCGAAGCGCGATGACGTGCCGGGCACGCGTGACAACGAGCTCTGGCAGAAGGGCGTCTCGGCGTGCGCGGTCTGCGACGGTGCGCTGCCGGTGTTCCGCGGCAAGCCGCTGTTCGTGATCGGCGGCGGCGACTCGGCGATGGAGGAGGGCAACTTCCTCACCAAGTACGGTTCGAAGGTCTATATCGTCCATCGCCGCGACGAGCTGCGCGCGTCGAAGATCATGCAG
>JBKJUF010000240.1:0-3336 GCA_046590445.1 Kofleriaceae bacterium | reverse complement strand
GCCTGCAGCCCAAGCTCCTGCGCGTCCTCGAGCAGCGCGAGATCAAGCGGGTCGGTGGCGATCGCACGCACAAGGTCGACGTCCGCGTGCTGGCGGCGACGAACCGCGATCTGCGCGACGAGGTGAACACCGGCCGGTTCCGCGAGGATCTCTACTTCCGGCTCAGCGTCGTCCACGTCGAGCTGCCGCCGATGCGCGAGCGCCGCGAGGACATCCCGGGCCTCGCGAACCACTTCCTCCGCGAGATCGCCGGTCGCCGCGGCATGACGATGTCGTTCTCGCAGGATGCGATGGCGGCGCTGATCAGCCACGCCTGGCCCGGCAACGTCCGCGAGATGCGCAACGTCGTCGAGCGTGCGGCCGCGCTGACCGATGGCCCGGTGATCACGCGGCCCGATCTCGTGTTCGGTCGCGAGATGGGACCGTCCGTTGTGGTCTCGCACGATCTCGCGCAGGCAGGTGCGCACGCGGCGCAGCGAGCGGCCGCTCAGCTTGCCGGGGTCGATCTGCCGCAGCAGACTGGCCCGGCGATCTTCGATGCGTCGCTGCTCAAGGCCGGCCTCGGCTTCAAGGGTGCGAAGCAGTCCGTCGTCGATGCGTTCGAGATCGCATACCTGTCGGCGCTGATGGCCCGTAACGAGGGCAACATCACGCGGTCCGCTCAGGAAGCCGGCCTCACCCGTTACCACCTCCGCGAGCTCTTGAAGCGTCACGGCCTCAAGGGCGGCGACGTCGAGTAGCTGGTTCAGCCCAGGCGCTCGACGATCTCGTCGCGGGTCGCGAGGCCCTTGTCGATCAGCAGCGCGAGCAGCTTGCGCAGCACGTCCTCGTCGCGCGCGACCAGCGACTCGAGCTTGGAGATCCGCGCCTGCAGGGCGTCGATCTCGAGGTGGCGGGGCGCGAGCGCTGGGGCGGCGATCGGCGCCGGTGGTGTCGGCGCTGCGTTTGGCCGGAAAGTGACCGGCGTCGGCTGTGTCGACGGATACCCACGTAACCCGTCGCGCAGCTCGTTATCGACGGCGACCGTGCTCCGCGTCTGCGGCGCGGTCGGCGTCGACGGTCGCCGCGTCGGTGCCTCCATCGAGATCTGGTAGTCGTCGAGTGGAGTGTCGCCGCCGTAGTACTTGAGGAGCGCGCGCTCGATCATCTTGGGGCCGGCGAGGTGGGGTCGGATGTTGAGCTGCGTGCGGATCCGCAGCTCGTCGACGATGCCGAGGTTCGTCGGATCGAGCATCGCGACGTCGAGGAACTTCATCTGCCGCGCGAACGGGAGCAGGTTGTGCGCCTTCGCGAGCTGGCCCGCCACGAGGTCGAGCACGGGGCGCGGGATCTCGACATGATCGAGATCGACGCTCGGCAGCCCGAGCTGCTGACCGAGCACGCGCACGAGATCATCCTCGCGGATCAACCGCAGCTCGACGAGCGTGCGGCCGAGCGGGCGTCCCCACCGGCGCTGATCGGCGAGCGCCGCGCGTAGCTGCGCCTCGTCGATGGCCCCAGCCTCGATCAACATCTGTCCGAGCTTGCGCTTCATGGAGCCTCCACGACGGTCGCGGTTCCGGTACGAGCCAAAGTTCCCAGGAAACTCGCGGCCTGGCGCGCCGCGGCGGGTACATCGAAGACGACGAAATGGCCGTCGGAGCCCGGCCTCTGGCGGTACTGCGCGAGCACGGCGGTCACGCCCCCCAGGTTACCCGCGAACGGGGCCGGCTTCGATGTGCGCCCGCGCAGCGCGAGACCCACAAGATCCCGGCTATCGACGAGCGTCACGAGATCGCCACCGATCGCGACCGCGAGCGCCTCGATCGACGGGTTCGGCGTGTAGGTGTCGTCGAAGCCCTCGGTCTGGAAGATGTTGCGCGGCTGGAGGCGCGTGCCATCGGGCGCGGTCGCCGGCTCGCGGACGAACATCGGCGCGTAGTTCGCGCCGTCCGCGCGCTCGACCCACATCTGAACCATCGCGAGCGACGGGTTGTCATCGTCGACGGGATCGTCGCGGAGGAACGTCTGCAGCAGCATCGCGACGTCGAGCGGCTTGGTCTTGTGGACGAGGCTGAGGTAGAGCAGGCCGCCGGTGCCCGAGAACACCGCGCCGGTCAGCGACGGCTCGAACGCGACGAAGCCGGGACCGGTCAGCCCGCCCTGCGAGTGGCCGAAGAAGTAGACCTTCGTCGGATCGAACGTGATCGTGCGGATGCTGTCGCTGAACGACAGGCCCTGCGCGATCCGGAGCTGCACGAACGCGTCGGCCGTGCCCTGCAGCGAGTTGTCGCGCATGGCGTGGGGATTGCCGATGTTGAAGAAGTCGATCTGCGCGTCGCCCGTGGGGTTGCGCGGCCCGTGCAGCACCTGGTCGGTCGAGATCACGGCGATGCCCTCGGCGGCGAGCGCCGCGGCGGTGCCGTCCTCGAAGAACGCGATGTGGTTACCGCCGGTGCCGTGCGAATAGATCGCGATCGGCCAGCCCGCTGCCGGCGTCGGCCCGTCGGGCACCGACAGCGCGAATCGCATCGGCTCCATGCGCTGGACGATCGCCGCGCCGTCGGATCCGACCTGGATCTGGCCGGAGCCCGCGACGTGATACGGGACCTCGCCGGTCTGGAAGTTCGGGGCGACGTAGTTGCCGGAGAACAGCATGAAGCCGGGGCCCGGGGTGTAGAGCGCGATGTCGGTGGCGACGGGTGCGGGCGCCGCGAACACGCCCGCGCGCAGCGCCGGGACGATCTGGGTCGCGTGCTGCGTCGTGAACAGCGCGGCCGACACGACGTCATCGCGATCGTCGCCGCCGGGCTCGTCGAGGTAACCGAGCAACGGTGCGTAGACCTCGCGGGCGTTCAGGATCTGCGGATCGTCCGTGGTGTCGGTGGCGAGCAGCGCGTCGAACGTGACCGACGCGTGCAGCGAACCGCCACCGTCGCCACGCATCCGGTCGGTGATCACGAGTGCGTAGGTCCGGCCCTCGGCGAGGCCGAAGCCGGGATAGGTGCGGACGACGAGGTGGTTGCCGAGCAGCGTCTTCGTCGGCTCGGCACGAAACCGCACGAGCACCGGCACGCGCTCGCCGCGTCGCGCCGAGTCCGGATCGACATCGACGAGGTACACCGAGGCATTGGCGGCGACCGAGCCGGCCGGGTCGGGGAGGCTCGCCGGATCGAGCGGGCCATCGAAGCGCGCGAACACGGCGGGGTTCAACGCGAAGCCGTCGAGCGTGTCCGCGGCGGCGCGGTACGACTCCGCGATCAGGCTGTTGGTCGGAAACAGCGAGAGGTCGACCGTGCCGTCGGCGTCACGGCGCAGATCGCTCGGGAACGGCAGCGCGTAGAAGTCCTCGGCCGT
>JBKJUF010000207.1:0-3823 GCA_046590445.1 Kofleriaceae bacterium | reverse complement strand
CAGCGATGGGCGAAGACGCCACGACCTGCGCGTCGGACTGCCCGTAATCACGTAACGATTGAATCGACGCAGCGGGCATGACATTCATGCTGGCTGCATGGCGAAGTCATCCCGCGGGATCGTGCGCACCGCGCGCCGGCCTGCCGGATGGATTGCACCGGGCCCGCAACCCGCGGGAGCCCAGGGACGACCCGAGCTGGAGCCAGAGTCCGACGAGGACCTCTGCTTTCTGACCGGCGATTGGCGCCTGTTTCAGAAGCGCATCGGGCACCGCTGGAGCCTCGATGACCTGGTGACCGCGTGGGTCGCGACCCGCCGGTTCGATCAACCTGCGCAGCGCATCCGCGCTGCTGCGCGCCCCGGCACAGCCGGGACTTGCCAACCTGCGCAGCGCATCCGCGCGCTCGACCTGGGCTGCGGCCTCGGCAGCGTGCTCCTCATGGTCGCGTGGAAGCTGCCGGGCGCCGATGTCGTCGGCATCGAGGCGCAGCTCGATCGCGCAGCGATGGGCCGCCGCTCGATTGCCTACAACGGCGTCGCCGAGCGGTGCCGGATCCTCGACGGCGACCTCCGCGAGCTCGTCACGGCCGCACTGCCGGGCGCACCGTTCGAGCTCGTCACCGGGACACCGCCTTACTTTCCACGCGGCGCTGGCACCGAGTCCGACAAGCCGCACGCGATGCCGTGTCGCTTCGAGGTGCGCGGTGGCGTCGAGGACTACCTCGAGGCCGCGCAGCGCATGCTCGCGCCCGGCGGCGAGATCGTGGTCTGCACGTCGGCACTCGAACGCGAGCGAGTCGAGCGTGCAGCGCAGGAACGCGAGCTGAACGTGCGCGAGCACTGGGACATCGTGCCGCGCGAGGGCAAGCACATCCTCGTGATGGTCGACGTGCTTTCCGCGTTGTCCGTGCCGGTGGCGGTGACGCGACACACGTTGATCGTTCGTGATCGCGCGAGCGCGTGGACCGGAGATTTCCAGCGCGTGCGTTCCGACATGGGCATCCCGGCGACGCCCCCACGCGCGCGCTGAGATGAAGGCCGAAACCGCATCACGCCACGCACGAGTGCATGGCGTGGGTTTGGTGTGGTTCGAGAGCTAGCGGCGACCGAGGAAGATGCCGCCGCCGCCGAGGAGAAGAACGATGAGAACAATGATGAGGATCGTGGTCATGACATAGGGTTGAGCAACGACCGTGCCGGCCCAAACCAGGCCGTAGACCGCGCTGCAGCGCGGTTGCCGTCCACTAGCGCACGTTGTGCGCGGATGGTCGCCCGGCGCGCGACCCGCATTACATGCGGACGTTGAACATGTGGCGCACCTGCGGAAACGGCGGCTCCATCACCTCGCACTCGCCGATGCCGAGCCGCAACGTGATCTTGCTGCCGCCGCCCCACGGCCACCACAGCCCGTAGACCACGAGCCCGCCCCCCTTGCCTGCCATCAGCATCTGGCCCGCGCGGAGCCCACCGCTGCGTGAACAGATCTCCTGGAGCCCGGTCGGCGCATTGACGAGCGTCGCCGAGGTCCACGCATAGGTCAGCAGCGTCGCGGCGCTCTCGCGGGCAACGAGCTCCTGCGCCTTGTCGAACGACGACGACATCATCGTGAACCGCGAATCCCACTCCCACGCCGGCGACGGCCACGAGCTCTGGAAGAGCCGCAGCTTCTCCATCAGCGCCTCCAAGTCGTGGTCTTGGGGATCCATCGCGCTCATCGTACCCCGTCAGGCCTGCGTCAGCGATCCGGCGCGGCGCGGAAAGCTGTTGCACCGCCGGTGCGCGACCCGCACATTCGAAGTGCCGATCAACCACGGCGAGAGTGACCCCGCTCGAGGTCGGCGGCCTGGCAGGAGACTCGATCCCGCGGCTGATCGAGCGGGTGCGTCGGATCGCACCGGACGTCGTGTTCGATCTCGCAGAGGGCGAGCGCGGCGCGTTTCGCGAGGCCTTCTATCCGGCGTTGTTCGAGCAGCTCGGGCTCGCCTGCACCGGCAGCTCGCCGAGCACGCGGGCGGTGTGCCTCGACAAGGCGCTCGCGTGCCGCGTCGTCGCTGCGGCTGGCGTCGCGGTGCCCGGTGGCACCTTGGTGCGCGGCGAGCGCGAGGTCGCCGAGCTAATGCGCCATCCCCTCGAACCGCCATGGATCGTCAAGCCGAACTACGAGGGCTCGAACAAGGGCATCGTGAGCTCGGCGCGACCCGGCTCAGCCAGCGATCACGACGCGGAAGAGTCGTCGTCGGAGGCGTCCTTGGCGGGCGCGTCGTCGGATTTCTCGAGCGGCACCATGTCGGCGGGGATGCCGGGCTCGACCCGCGCGCGCAACTTGGCCTCTTCCTCCGGGGTGATGACCGGTGCGGTCGCGTCGCCGTCCTTCACCGGCTCGACGACTACCGCGCTCTCGGCGAGGTGCTTGTTGTGCTCGAGCCAGCGATTGAGATCGCTCGCGACGACCGCGGGGATGTTTGCGAGGTCACCGGTGAGGAGCTCCTCGACGGTCGAAAGCGCGAGCTCGATGTCCGAGCGCGTGCGGACGTCCTCTGCCGCGAGCCCGCCAAGCACCCCCTCGAGCTCTTGCTTGCGCGCCATGACGCGGGCCGCGATCGGCTTGCCCATGGTCGCATCGGAGCTGTTGACGTGGCGCGGTGCCCCATCGGAGGTCGCGTCGGTCAGTGGCAGCGCGCTGTGTTCGATCATGTTCAAGGCTCTACGCATCCGGCGTGCCGGCGACGCTCGCTCGCCAAGCGCCCAGACCGTGCCCCCAGGGCCGTCCTGGCAGCGTCCGTGGCTGTCGCGTCCGCCCAGCGGGCGCGTTCGCCCGTCACCTCGACCTCGCGCTGGGCGGTTCCCGCGGGAGCGCGCATGCAGTAGGGTCCCGCACCATGGTTCCGTGGAAGGTGCTCGAAACCGTCTCGACGACCGAGGGCCAGCTCCAGCTCCGCCAGCGCGGGGAACGTGAGTTCCTGATCATGATCGATGGTCGCGTGCTGATGACGAGCAGCGAGCGGCGGTCCGAGGAGGCCGTCGCGACGCTCGCCTGCAAGGAGATCGCAGACCGGCCCTCGCCGCGCGTGCTGATCGGCGGGCTCGGCATGGCCTACACCGTCCGGGCTGCGCTCGATGCGTTACCGAAGAAGGCGCAGGTCGTGGTCTCCGAGCTCACGCCGCAGGTCGAGACCTGGTGCCGCGGGCCGCTCGCGGCGCTGACGAAGGGCGCCGCCCTCGATCGCCGCGTCAAGGTCGTGATCAAGGACGTCTCGCGGGTGATCGAGGACGCACGCCCCGGATCGTTCGACGCGATCGTCCTGGATCTCTACGAGGGCCCGCACGCCGCGCAGAAGCGGCTCAACGATCCGTTCTACGGCCGGATGGCGCTCCAGCGGAGCTACACGGCGCTGTCGATCGGCGGCGTGCTCTCGATCTGGTCCGAGGAGGTCAACTCGGTCTTCAAGAAGCGAATGATCGACGCTGGCTTCGCGACCACGGTGCATCATCCCGGCGGCAGCCGCGCGTACGTCGTGTACCTCGGCAAGCGCGAGGAGCCCTACGTGCCACGTGAGCGTCCCGTCAAGCGCCACTCGCCGTACGAGGAGCGCAGCCGGCCGCGCAAGCGACGTTGATCGACGCGACGGTTCAGGATCTCAGAGCGGATAGATGCCGAGCTTGTTCGTCATGAAGCCCGGGATCAGGATCCGCTTGCGCTTCGGGTCGTAGGCGATGTCCGCGGGCGACTCGACGCCGCTGACGACTTCTTTCCACTCGCCGCCGGGCTTGCCGCGATAGATCGCCTTGCCCTCCCAGCTCGAGATCAGGAAGTCGCCGTTCG
>JBKJUF010000065.1:0-3328 GCA_046590445.1 Kofleriaceae bacterium | reverse complement strand
TGACTTCAACCAGGCACCGCCGCCGGCGCGCTACGACATCATGACGCAGGAAGGCGCGATCGTGTTCCCGTCGCTCGCGTTCGCGTACCAGATGTTGCCCAACCTCGACATCGGTCTCCGGCTGTCGTGGGGCTTCGCGCGCATCAAGTCGACGGTCGCGGTCTGGGGCTCGCCGGCGAACTACGAGGAATCCATCAGCCACGACGCGGCCGTCACGGTCGACGCGAAGGACAACTTCATGCCGACGTTCGGCTACGGGATGCTGTACCGCCCGCATACCAACGTCGAGGTCGGCTTCAACTTCAACTGGCGAGCGGTCATGCACGCCAAGGGCACCGGCACCTCGCTCAGTGGTCCCGCGGTCTCGTTCAACATGCAGCCGACCGTGATCGGGCCCGCGGCCGACGATCCGGGCTTCACGCGGTGCGCGCGGGGCGGCACGTTCGCGGCGCAGAAGGCGTGCGTCGATCTGCAGCTGCCGATGAACGCGCAGCTCGGCGGTCGCTACAAGTTCCTCGACAAGGCTGGCCAGCTGAAGGCCGACGTCGAGCTCGATGTCGGCTGGGAGAACTGGGGCCAGCGCTGCAGTGACAACAAGTCGTACGTCGAGGGTTGCACGAGCCCGGGCCAGTACCGCGTCGTGATCGATGCCGCGGCCTACGTCGACGCGAACGGCGACGGCACGCTCGAGGAGTCCGAGATCGCGATCCACCTCAAGGACAACGTCGTCGATCACCGCCTCAAGGACACCTACTCGATGCGGCTCGGCGGCAGCTACCACATCGCGCTCAGCGACCAGCTGGCCGATCCCGGCGAGGACCGCACCAAGGTGATCCTCCGCGGCGGGCTCGGCTACGACACCCGCGCCGCCGAGGACGGCTGGCTCCGGGCCGACATCGACGGCGCCGGCCGCACGACCGCGACGCTCGGCGCGTCGTACCGCGCGCGCAGGTGGGAGGTCAGCGTGGGCGGCGGGATGATCTTCGAGGGAACGAACACGAACGGTGGCGACTGCAACCCGGAGCCGTCGATGGCGATCCCGCAGCCGGGATGCGCGCCGGATGGCACGACCCAGCCGATCGACGTCCGCCAGGGACCCGATCCGATCAACCCGATCGTCGTGCCGGAGTCGCAGCTCGAGAGCCCGATCGCGCAGGGCACCTTCAAGTCGAGCTACAAGCTGCTGATGCTCGGCTTTTCCACCTGGTTCTAACCATGAAGCTTCGCGCGCTCGGAATCGCTGGCAGCCTGCTCGTCCCGATCGCGGTAGCGCCGCATCTGGCTTCCGCCGGCGGCCTGTTTCTCCCCGGCTCGGGCGCGATCTCGACGTCGCGCGCGGGTGCGGCGATCGCGTCGGCCGATGACGGCGAGGCGCTGTCGGTCAACCCGGCGGGCATCGCGAAGGCGACTGGCTGGACGATCACGGTCTCCGCCGCGCTGATCCGGTACTCGATGCAGTTCTCGCGGCGCGGCACCTACGACGACGTGCTCGAGAATCCGGGCGATCCGTACTCGGGTCAGCCGTATCCGACGATCGAGAACGATCCGAAGCCGCCGCTCGGCATCGGCAGCTTCCAGCCGATCCCGGTGATCGCGGTGCTGACCGATCTCGGCGGCCGGGTTCGGGGCCTCCACCTCGCGGCTGGCATCTACGCGCCGAACGGCTACCCGTTCCGCGACATGTCGAACGGCTACGACTTCGAGCGCGATACCGCCGATAACACGCGGCCGCCGCCGCCAACCCGCTACGACGTGATGACCGCGGAGAGCGCCGCGCTGTTCCCGTCGATCGCGGCCGCGTACTCGATCCTGCCCGAGCTCGACGTCGGCCTGCGGCTGTCCGCGGGCAACGTGAAGAGCAAGTCGACGGTGATCGTGCAGGGCACGCCCGGCAACGTCAACGAGTCGGTCCGTCACGACACCCAGTTCACGGCGGACGTCAAAGATGGCTTCGTGCCGACGTTCGGCCTCGGCGCCACCTACCGGCCGCTGCCCGTGCTCGAGCTCGCCGCGACCTACAACTACTCGGCGACGCTGCGCACGAAGGGCACCGGTCAGAGCATCAAGGGCCCGAACGTCGATCAGGATCGCGTGATCGGCCCGATCCCCGACGAGATGTCGCGCTGCGAGACCGGCGGCGACTTCACGAAGCAGAAGGCGTGCATCACGACGCAGCTGCCGATGACCGCGACGATCGGCGCCCGCTACAAGTTGCTCGACGAGTCCGGCAGCCTGCGCGGCGACATCGAGCTCAACGTCGGCTGGGAGCACTGGGGCAAGAAGTGCGACTTCACGTCGACCGGCCAGCTGAAGGATCCGGACTGCGCGAGCCCGAGCCAGATCCTCGTCAAGCTCGATACCGGCCTGTGGAGCTCGGATCGCTCGACGTTCGATCGACCGGTCGAGGTCAACTTCGTCAACCTCGGGCTAAAGGACACCTACTCGGTCCGGCTCGGCGGCAGCTTCCGGTTCCCGCTCAACGGCGGTCAGCTCGCGACCGACAACCAGCTGATCGTGCGCGGCGGCCTTGGTTACGACACTGCCGCGGCGCGCGAGGGCTGGCTGCGCACCAGCTTCGACGGCGCGGCGCGATTCACGACCACGGTCGGCGGCGCGTATCGCACGAAGCGCTGGGAGGTCAATATTGGCGGCGGCGCGGTGCTCGAGGGCTCGAACGAGAACCCCGGCGCCGGCGTCGATGGCCAGGACTGCAACCCGACCTCGGCGGATCTCAACGCGTGCGGCGGCGGCTCGCCACGCCCGCTCGAGGATCGCCAGGGTCCAGATCCGACGAGCCCGCTGCTGACCCCCGAGCTGCAGTTCGAGAACCCTTTCAATCAGGGCACGATCAAGTCGCACTACGTGCTGTTCATGCTCGGCGCGACCACCTGGTTTTAGGCGGTTTAGAGCCGCCTCTAGCGCGAAACTTCGACCGCGCTGATGGTGCCCGCGGCAGGTGGCGCGAGGCGCTCCGGCAGGATGTCGAGATCCGGATCCTTCATCGCGGCGAGGTCGCGCTCGCAGCGCGCGAGCCACTCGGAGCCAGCGGTGGTCGCGCGAGCCTCGGCGACGCACGCGTGCAGCGCGGCGAGGGCCTTGTCGCGATCGCCGAGATGACGGTGGAGGGCGCCAAGACGAGCGTGCGCCGCGACGCGGAGGTCGGCCCGGGCCATCGTCGTCAGGCGCTGGTAGCTGGCCTCGACGGCGTCGGCGCCGGGGATGCGCGGAGGCCCGATCGTACCGGCCCCGCCGCGCGGTGGTGGCAGGGGCAACACCTTGGTCGCGAGCACGGCCTCGAGATCGAGATCGAGCGCGGCGTGCGTCGCGC
>JBKJUF010000303.1:0-6768 GCA_046590445.1 Kofleriaceae bacterium | reverse complement strand
ACCGATCCAGCGCGCGATGCCGGCGTGCGCTGGATGATTGGCGAGCGCCCAGTCAAGCTCCTGATCGTGATTCCACTCGCCCCAGACGCCGAGCTCGCTCCCCATGAACAGCAGCTTCTTGCCGGGCAGCATCCACTGGTACCCATAGAGTAAGCGCAGCGTCGCGTACTTCTGCCACGGGTCGCCGGGGATCTTTGCGATCAGCGCGCCTTTGCCGTGCACGACCTCATCGTGCGACAGCGGCATCACGTAGCTCTCGGTGTGCGCGTACATCGCGCGGAACGTGAGCTCGTCGTAGTGATGCGTGCGGTAGATCGGATCGCGCTCGAAGAACGTGAGCGTGTCGTGAATCCACCCGAGATCCCACTTGTAGCCAAAGCCGAGGCCACCGTGATCGGTCGGCCGCGAGACACCCTTCCAGGCGGTCGACTCCTCGGCGATCGTCTGGACATCGGGGAACGCTGCGTAGACGGCGCGGTTGAAGTCCTGGAGGAACCGGATCGCCTCGCGATCGTGGTTGCTCCCGTCCTCGTTCGGCACCCACTCGCCCGGCTTGCGCGAGTAGTCCTTGTAGAGCATCGAGGCCACGCCATCCACGCGAAGTCCGTCGATGTGATAGCGGTCGAGCCACGAGATCGCCGACGAGATCAGGAACGACTTCACCTCGTGCCGGCCGTAGTTGAAGATGAAGCTCGTCCAGTCGGGATGAAAGCCGCGACGCGGATCAGCGTGCTCGAACAGGTGCGTTCCGTCGAAGTGACCGAGGCCGTGCGCGTCGGTCGGAAAGTGTGCCGGCACCCAGTCGACGATCACGCCGATGCCACGCTGGTGCAGCCCGTCGATCATCGCCATCAGATCATCGGGTGCGCCGTAGCGCGTGGTCGGCGCGAAGAAGCCGGTGACCTGGTATCCCCACGATCCGTAGAACGGGTGCTCCATCACCGGCATCAACTCGACGTGGGTGAAGCCGAGGTTCGTGCAGTGCTCGCCGAGTTGCTCGCCGAGCTGGCGGTACCCGAGCACCGCGTTGTGGTTGCGGCGCCACGATCCGAGGTGCACCTCGTAGATCGAGATCGGTGCCGTGTGCGCGGCGCGCGCGCCGCGGCTCTCCATCCAGCTCGCGTCGCCCCACGTGTGCTGTGCCTGCCAGATGATCGAGGCGGTCGCCGGCGGATGTTCGGCGCGCGCCGCGAACGGGTCCGCCTTCTCGCGAATGACACCGTCGGGCCCGGTGATCGCGTACTTGTAGCGCGAGCCGTGGCCGATGCCGCGCACCACGCCTTCCCAGATCCCGGACGACTCGCGCGCTGACAGCGCGTTGCCGCCGTCGCGCCAGCCGTTCCAGTCGCCGATCACGCTGACCGCGCGCGCGTTCGGTGCCCACACCGCGAAGTACGTCCCACCCTCGGTGAGGTGCGCGCCGAGCTTGCGATAGAGCTGGTAGTGCGTGCCCTGGTTGAACAGGAACAGATCGTCGGCGGTGAGGAGCGAGGTCACGGGGCTCGCAGCATACTGGTGAGCGCCGGCCCCTGTTGCCGATCAGTCGACCTGATCGAGGCCGTCGCCCTCGACCGCGCCGTCGCCGGCCATCTCGCTCGAGGACGGCGTCGACTGCGATTCAGGAGCATTCGTACCAGCGGTCGGATCGTCGTCGCCGAGGTCCCAGCCGGTATCGACCTCGTCCATCGGCGGGGCCGCGGTCACCGTCTTGGTCCGGATCGTCGGCACGGCTTCTTGCGGATCGGGCCCGCGTGGCGGCAGTGGCGCAACCGGCGGCAGCGGCGTGAACGGCGCCAGCGGCTTCGCGACGTCGATCCCGATCGGGACCTCGGGCGGCAACCGCGCCGGCTGGGTGATCGCGTCATGCGCCGAGATCGGTACCGACTCGGTCGCGGTGATCTCCTGCGGTGACGAGATCGCGGTGAACGCGCTCGAGGCGGCGTCGGGGACCACGGTCACCGGCGCGATGTCGACCGGCACGGCCTCGATGGCGACCGGCGCGATCGGCATCGTTGACATCACGGGTGCCGCGGGCTCGCGCGCCGGCGGTGCATCGTCACGGCGGTCACGGCGGCGGCGCCGGCCATCACGATCACCGGCGTCACGCTGACTGCCGAGATCGCCACGATCGCCACGATCACCACCGGCACCGCGCTCGCTTCGATCGCCGCGATCACTTCGATCGCCGCGATCACCACGGTCGTCGTCGCGATCGGGACGCGTGCCGGCCGCGGCAAGCACGCGCGCGATCGTCGACTCGAAGCGCTCGGCCTGCGTGCGATCCTCGTCGTCGAGCACGGGGCCACCGTCGGCCCAGCTGCGGCGCAGCTCGTCGACGACCTCGATCGGATCGCGGCCAGAGAACCGCAGATCGCCGAACGCGTTCTGCCGCATCGCCTGCTTGAGCTGGGACGCGATGTCCGCAGGGTTCCCCGCGGTCGTGATTGGAGCAGTCTTCGGCAGCAGCTCCTCGGCCCGCGCGATCAGCTTCTCGCGCTTCGCGCGCAGCTGCGTCGGGTCGAGCTCGGTCCCCTTGATGGCGTCGGCGTGCGCGGCGATCACCTGGCGCACCATCGCCTGGACTTCGCCGCTCAATGCGTCGAGCTCGCGGGCCTTCGCGCGCAGTGCGATCGCGCGCGCCACGACCTCGGCACCGCCACCCTCCATGCTCGGCGGCGTCGCGATCACGCCAAGGATCTCCGCCCTCAACGCGTCGAGCTCGGAGCGGTGCGCGTTCGCCTCGCTGTCACGGGCGGCATCGCGCTTCGCGAACAGCGAGTCGCACGCCGCGCGGAAGGCCTGATAGACGGCGTCGGCGTCGCGCCGCGGCACGTACCCGATCTCCTTCCACTCGACCTGCAGATCCTTGATCGTGCCGATCGCCTTGCCCCAGCCACCCTCGCCGGGGGCGGTGCGCGCGACCTCGGTCGCACGCCCGATCAGCGCCTGCTTCTTCGCGAGGTTCGCAGCTTCCTCGGCGTGGTGCTCGTCGAGCACCGGCTTGCGGCGCTCGAAGAACTTGTCGCACGTGGCGCGGAATCGCTTCCACAGCTCGTCGCCCTGCTTGCGCGGTAGGTGCCCCGACTGCTTCCACCGCGCCTGCAGTCCCTTGAGGCGCTCGGCGGTCGCGGCCCAGTCGGTCGACTCCGCGAGGGCCTCGGCCTCCGCGATCAGCTGCTCCTTGACCTTCGCGACCTCGCCGAACTGCTCGTTCTCGACGGCGCGGACGCCCTTGACCTTGTCGTAGACCTGGTCGCAGAGCGTCTTGAACTGGTCCCACAGCTCCTTGGAGCGGCGCTGCGGCATCGGCCCGACTTCCTTCCACAGGGCCTGCAGGCCGCGCAGTCGGTTGCCGAGATCCGGTGTCGTCGGTGCCGCGATCATGTCCTTCGCGGTCTGGATCAGCGCCTCGGCCTTCGGCACGTTCGCCCACCGCTCCCAGTCCTCGGCCTCGCGGAGCTCCCCGGCACGTCCCACGAGCTTGGCGCGCGCGGCGCGGTAGCGCTCCGCGATCGTGTCGCGATCGGCATTGGGAATCTTGCCGACCTGCTCGAACGCCTTCGCTGCCTGCGAGAGCAGACGATCGATCGCGCGGGTGTCCTTCGCGTTCGTCTCGGCGAGCTGCTCCATGTCCGCGCACATCGCGGCGAGGCTCGCGCCGATCGCGGCACCGCGCTCGGCGTCTTCCTGCTGGCGGGTGGCGCGCTCGACGGCCTGGGCCTCGCGACGCGCATCGTCGTCGACACGTTGACGTTCGCGTTCTTCGCGACGGGCAGCAGCTTCGGTCTCTCGCGCTTGATCATCCGCGGCGGTGGCCTGCGGATCGACCGGCGCGACCTGCGGATCGACCGGCGCGGTGGCCTGCTCCTTCGCGCGGGCGGCGTCGCGAGCGGCCGCGGCGCGTTGCTTCGCGGCCTGGGCCTCGCGCTCGACGGCGCGCAGCTCCTCGGCGGAGCGTGCGGTCTGGCCGTGGATCTCCTTGCGCTTCCAGAACCGCTCGACGAGCCGCGTGAACTTGTCGTCGCCGTCGTCGGCCACGCCGATCGCGTCCCATGCGGCCTGCGACTTCGTCACGATCTCGGTCGCCTTGGCGAACTCGAAGGTGTCGACGACGGCCTCGACCTCGCGAATCAGCTGCGCCTTCTCGGCGCGCCGACGCTTGACGTCGTCGGGCAGCCCCGGCTTCTGATCGCGCACGCGCGCGGCCTCGCCGATCTCGCTGACGATCTTGCGCGCCTTCTGACGCACTGCCTTGTTCTTGGCCTTCTGTGCGACGTGCTCGAGCCGGTCGACGTCATCGAGCTTCTCGACCGCCGCGAGCCCGATCTCCTTCAGCGTCGTGTCGATCGCGAGCGCGCGCAGCACGTCACCGTCGTCGATCCGCGCCACCGCGGCGGTGCGGATCTCCTGCGGAGCATCGCGCTTCGCGAGCTCGGCGAGTGCACGCGGATCACGGAGCTCGCCGAACGCACGCTTGCGGATCGCGGGCAACGCCGCGCGCGCCACGACCTCGACGAGCGCGCGCTGATCGCCGAGCTTGATCATGCCGGTGAGCGCCGCGCCGGCCGCGTCCGTGTCGTCGCTGCATGCCGTCGATGCCCAGAGCTCCGCGGCGCGCTCGCCCGCGAAGTCGCGCAGGCTGCGCTCGGTCTCCGCGGCCGCGATCTCCGCGAGCACCGCAGCTTCATTGATCTTGGCGATCGCGAGCCGGCGGACGCCGATATCGCGATCGGTCTTGGCGACCTGGACGAGCGTGGAAGCGTCGTCCGCATTGAAAGCCTTGACGGCTTCGGCGCGCACGCGAGCGTCGCTGTGGCGATGCTTGGGGCGAAAGAAGTCAGCTATCCCCATGAGGGCGGCGAATCTATGCGGAAGCCCCTCGAACTACAAGGCAAACGGTCGAGAGCTGTTCAGCAGAGATCGACGAGCGCTGCGACGATCTCGGTCAGCTTGTAGTCGCTCGGGGTGAAGACCCGGCGGACGCCAAGCTCGCGCAGCGTCCCGTGATCCTGCGCCGGCACGACCCCGCCGACGACCACCGGCACATCCCCGGCCCCCCGCGCGCGCAGCTCCTCGAGGACCGCCCGCGTCAGCTCGACATGCGAGCCCGAGAGTACGGACAGCCCGATCACGTCGACGTCCTCCTGCACGGCGGTCGCCGCGATCGCAGCGGGCTCGAGCCGGATCCCGGCGTAGATCACCTCGAAGCCGGCATCGCGGGCCGCGACCGCGATCACTTCGGCGCCGTTCGAGTGGCCGTCGAGGCCGGGCTTGCCGACGAGCAGCTTCGGCCGCCGTGGCAGTGCCGCGACCCGCGCCCGCAGCGCGTCCCACGCATCGCCACTCGCCCCCGAGGTCGCCAGTCGGGCGCCGCCGATCCCGGTGGCCGCGCGGTACTCGCCCCACACGCCGCGCAACGTCCCGGCCCACTCGCCGGTCGTGACCCGGGCGAGCGCGCACGCGATCGAGGCTTCCATGATCGGCTGGCCGGCGCGCGCGGCCGTCTCGAGGGCCGCGAGCGCCTCGCGTGCCTTGCCGGCATCGCGGGTCTGGCGCGTCCGCTCGAGCGACGCCAGCGCGCTCTCGAAGGCCGCCGGATCGACGCGGAACACGCCGCCGTCCTCGCCGCCGACCAGTGGCGACGCCAGGCCTTCGGCGTACTTGTTGACGCCGACGACCGCCTGCTCGCCGCGCTCGATCCGCGCCATCCGCGTCGCCATCGAGTGGACGAGCGCCTGCTTGCAGTAGCCGCTCTCGATCGCGCCCTGGATCCCACCGACCTCGGCGATCCGCGCGAGCTCGGCGCGCGCCGCCGTGCACAGCTCGGCCACCTTCTTCGCGACGATGGGCGATCCCGCGAACAGATCGTCGTACTCGAGGAGGTCGGTCTCGTAGGCCAGGATCTGCTGGAGGCGCAGCGACCACTGCTGATCCCACGGGCGCGGCAGCGAGAGCGCCTCGTTCCACGTCGGCAGCTGGAGGGCGCGGCACCGCGCGTCGCGCGACAGCGTCACGCCGAGTGCCTCGATCAGGATCCGCCACGCGTTGTTCTCGGGCTGCTGCTCGGTCAGCCCGAGCGAGTTGACCTGTGTCCCGTAACGGAACTGGCGAAGCTTCGGATCGGTGACGCCGTAGCGTTCGCGGCACAGCTCGTCCCAGAGCTCGACGAACGCGCGCATCTTGCACATCTCCTCGACAAACCGCATGCCGGCGTTGACGAAGAACGAGACGCGTCCGACGCACTGCTGGAACGCAGCCTCCTCGACGCGACCGCGCGTGCGCACGCGATCGAGCACCCCGATCGCGTCGGCGAGCGCGAATGCGAGCTCCTGGACCGGGCTGGCACCGGCCTCCTGGAGGTGATAGCTGCAGATGTTCGACGGATTCCACTGCGGCATCCGCGCGACGCAGTACTCGTAGGTCTCGGCGATCAGATCGAGCGAAGGCTCGGGCGGGAAGATGTACGTCCCGCGCGCGAGGTACTCCTTGACGATGTCGTTCTGGGTCGTGCCGCGCAGGCCGGCCTCGGGTACGCCGCGTTCGCGCGCGAGGGCGACGTACAGCGCGAGCAGCCACATCGCGGTGCCGTTGATCGTCATCGACGTGTTCATCTGCTCGAGCGGGATGCCGTCGAACAGCACGTGGAAGTCGTCGAGCGAGTTGATCGGCACGCCGACCTTGCCTACCTCGGGTCGCGCGAGCGGATGATCCGGATCGTACCCACACTGGGTCGGAAGGTCGAACGCGATCGACAGGCCGGTCTGGCCC
>JBKJUF010000563.1:0-13600 GCA_046590445.1 Kofleriaceae bacterium | reverse complement strand
TAGAACGGCGAGAACTTGTCGGGGAACCCCGGCATCGTGCAGCCGATGCACACGCCGCCGTACTTCATGCAGCCGCCGATGCCGTTGATCGCACCGCGCGCGACCATGTTGCATTGCACGACCGGTCCCCAGCACCCGATCTCGACGAGGCACTCGGGATCGCCGTAGTTCTCCGCGAACACACCCTCTTCGTACGAGCCGGCGCGCGTACAGCCGCGGTGGACGGTCTCGGAGAACAGCCACGCCGGGCGACCGAGCTCGTCGAACTCCGGCAGCGGGCCGAGCCCCTGGAGGAACATCAGCACCGTCGCGATCACCTCGGTGAAGTTGTCACCGATCGGCGCGCACCCGGGGATGTTGATCACGGGCACGCCGAGCGCGCTGACGTAGTCGCGGCCGAGGTAGTCCATGAGGCCCATCGAGCCGGTGACGTTGCCGGCCGCCGCGGGGATGCCGCCCCAGGTCGCGCAGGTGCCGATCGCGATCGAGGCGGCCGCACCGGGCGCGAGCCGCTTGATCCAATCGACGGTCGAGGTCGGCTGGGAGTCCCACGGATGGACGCCGGGACTGTGCTCGATGCCCATGCCCGAGAAGTAACCGCCCGTCTTCTTGGCGCGCTGCTCGTCAGCAACCGAGCCCTCGACGATGATCACGTACGGAGCACCGAGCTCGCCTTTCCACGCCTTGTGAAACCACGCCATGAACTCGTGACCCGCCTCGAAGGCGAGCACCGGATGGTGGAGGATCACCTTGGGCAGCCCCGGGAGGTTTGCGTTGAGGAGATCCTCGACCGACGGGCTGGTCGCGCCGCTGACGCTGACCGTGCAGCCGTCGCAGCTCATCCCGGCCATCCAGAACGCATGGACTTCTGAGTATTTCTTGCCGAGGCCGCGCAGCTCGTTCGCTGGCGCCGATGGGTCTCGTGGCGTGAGGGTCATGGACACCGCCTGTCCTCACTGTACGCCGCTCGATATCGCGGTCCACCGTACTTCGAGAACTCGAAGCGTCTCGCGGCCGCTTGCTCCCGCTCGATCCCACACCCACATGCTAGCGTCGGCGTCATGAAGATCGCGGTCGCAGGCAAGGGAGGCTCGGGCAAGACCACGATCTCTGCGACGCTGGCGCGCGTGCTCGCCCGTCGCGGACGCCGCGTGCTCGCGGTCGATGCCGATTCGAACCCGAACCTCGGCGTGAGCCTTGGCTTACCTCGCGAGGTGGCCACCACGTTGCCCTCGGTGCCGCGCGACCTGCTGAAGGACCGTGTCCGCGAGGACGGGACCAAGTTCACCGAGATCGGCATTCCGCCGGCGGAGCTGGTCGCGAAGTACGCCACCACCGCGCCAGATGGCGTCCAGCTCCTCACGATGGCTCGGGTCGGTCACGCCGGCGCCGGTTGAATGTGCCGCGCACATGCCACCGTGCGTGGCATCCTCGGCGCCATCGTGGCGAGTGCGGAAGATGTGTCGATCGCGGACATGGAGGCCGGGCTCGAGCACCTGTCGCGCGGCACCACCCGCCACGCCGACGTCGTGATCGCGGTGCTCGAACCGTACTACCGCTCGCTCGAGACCGGCGCGCGCGTGCTCGACATGGCGCGCGAGCTCGGGGTCTCGCGCGTCCATGCGATCGCCAACAAGGTCCGCGGCGCGTCCGACCGTCAGGCGATCGAGGAGTTCTGCACCGCGCGTGGCATCTCGCTGCTCGGGACGGTGCCGCACGACGACGCGATCCTCGAGGCCGACCGTGACGGCGGTGCGCTGCTCGATCGGGCGCCGGACGCACCTGCCGTGCGCGCGATCGAGGCGATCGCGACGCAGCTGCTCGCCTGAGCTCCCCGTGCCGGTGCCCGAGCGATCGTCCGCCAGCTCGACCGAGCGCCGCATCGTGCGGGTGCGCGGCACGGTCCAGGGCATCGGGTTCCGACCGTTCGTGTTCCGGGTCGCCGAGGAGCTCGCGCTCGCGGGCGCGGTCTGGAACGACAGCGACGGCGTCGTGATCGACGCCGAGGGCGACGCCGCCGCGCTCGACGCGCTGCTGCGGCGAATCCGCCACGCGCCGCCACCCCACGCACTGATCGAGGAGATCGCGGTCGCGAACCATGCCCCGACCGGCGTCACCGGCTTTCGCATCGATGACAGCGTCGGTGACAGCCTCGACGCCACGCCGTCGGCGGCGCGGGTCTCCGCCGATCTCGCGACCTGCGACGCGTGTCTCGCGGAGCTGTTCGATCCCGGCGACCGGCGCCATCGCTATCCGTTCATCAACTGCACCGCGTGCGGCCCGCGCTATTCGATCATCCGCGACGTCCCCTACGACCGGCCGCACACCACGATGGCGTCGTTCGCGATGTGCGAGGCCTGCGAGGCCGAGTATCGCGATCCGCGGTCGCGCCGGTTTCACGCGCAGCCCAACGCCTGCCCGGCGTGCGGGCCGACGCTGCGGTTCGGCGCGCCGGCCATCGCGGTCGGCGGGCCCGCGCTCGATGCCGCGGTCGGCGCGCTGCGCCGCGGCGAGATCGTCGCGATCAAGGGGCTCGGCGGCTTCCTGCTGGCGTGCGACGCGCGCAGTCGCGAGGCCGTGTCCCGGCTCCGCGCGCGCAAGCAGCGCTGGGCCAAGCCGCTCGCCGTCATGTTCGCGGACCTCGACACGCTGGCGTGCGTCGCCGAGCTCGGCCCGAGCGCGCGCGCGATGCTGACCTCCGCGCGCCAGCCGATCGTGCTCGTGCCGGTGCGCCGCGGTGCCGCGCTGGTGCCCGAGCTCTGCCAGGGCCTCGACGAGCTCGGCGCGATGCTGCCGTACACGCCGCTCCACCACCTGCTGCTGCGCGAGGTCGGCGGCCCGCTGGTGATGACGAGCGGCAACCTCGCCGACGAGCCGATCGCGATCGACGACGACGACGCACACGCGCGGCTCGGTTCGATCGCCGATCACTTCCTGCTCCACGACCGGCCGATCCACATGCGCGTCGACGACTCGGTCGTGCGTGTCGACGCCGGCGGCGAGCGCGTGCTGCGCCGGGCGCGCGGGTTCGCCCCCGAGGCGATCGATCTCGGCTTCGCGGTGGCCGCCGGGCCCGCGGTGCTCGCGGTCGGGGCGGACCTCAAGAACGTGTTCTGCCTGACCGCCGGGCGTACCGCGATCGCGAGCCAGCACATCGGCGACCTCGCGAGCTACGAGGGGCAGCGGTTCTTCGCCGAGACCCGCGCGAACCTCGAGCGGCTGTTCCAGGTCACGCCGACCCACGTCGCCCACGATCTGCACCCTGGATATCACTCCACCGCGATCGCGCGCCGCACCGGGCTGCCCGCCATCGCCGTGCAACACCACCACGCCCACATCGCCTCGGTGCTCGTCGAGCACGCCCGTCATGATCGCGTGATCGGGGTCGCCTGGGATGGGACCGGGTACGGCCCGGACGGCACCGCGTGGGGCGGCGAGATCCTGGTCGCCGATCTCGCGCGCTTCGAGCGCGTCGGCCGCCTCCGCCCGGTCGCGCTGCCGGGGGGGGACGCGGCCGTCCGCCAGCCCTGGCGGATGGCACTATCGCACCTGGTGAGCGCCGAGCTCCCGACCTCGCGGATCGCCCATGCCGATCGCGCCCCGATCGAGGCGATGGTCCGCGCGCGCGCCCACGTCGTCATGACCTCGAGCGCCGGTCGGTTGTTCGACGCGGTCGCGTACCTGCTCGGCCTCGGTGAGCTCGCCCGCTATGAAGGTGAGGCGGCGATGCGCCTCGAATGCGCCTCGACCGCGACCGCCGGTCCGCCCGAGCCCTATCCGATGCCGATCCTCGATGGCGATCCGTTCGACCTCGATCCCCGGCCGCTGATCACCGCGATCGTCGCGGCTCTCGACCACGACCGCCCGATCGCGGAGATCGGCGGCCGCTTTCACGCGACCCTCGCGGACGCGATCACGCGAGCCTGTGTTCGCGTCCGCGCGGCCACCGGGCTGACGACCGTGGCGATCTCGGGCGGCTGCTTCCAGAACCGCCTGTTGTCACGGCTCGCGGTGGGCGGGCTCCGCGCGGCCGGCTTCGACGTGCTCGCGAATTCGCGGTTCCCCGCCGGCGATGGCGGCATCGCGCTCGGTCAAGCAGCGGTCGCTGCATGGAGGCTCGGTCATGTGCCTTGCGATCCCCGGTAAGATCCTCGAGACGTTCGACCGCCAGGGGCTGCGGATGGCGAAGGTCGCGTTCGGCGGGATCACGCGCGAGACCTGCCTCGAGTGCGTGCCCGCCGCCGTCGTCGGCGACTACGTGCTGGTCCACGTCGGGATGGCGCTGAGCATCGTCGACGAGGAAGAGGCCGCGCGCACCTTCGAGCTGTTGCAGCAGCTCGGCCAGCTCGACGAGCTCGATGCGCCTCAACCCGACGCCGAGCCCGGGACCGAGCCATGAAGTTTCTCGACGAATATCGCGACGGCGAGCTCGCTCAGCGGCTGCTCGCGGAGATCCGCCGTGAGGTCACCCGGCCGTGGGTGATCATGGAGGTCTGTGGCGGCCAGACCCACAGCATCGTCCGCCACGGGCTCGATCGCTTGCTCCCCCCCGAGGTCGAGCTCGTGCACGGCCCGGGCTGCCCCGTGTGCGTCACGTCGCTGGAGATGATCGACAAGGCGCACGCGATCGCGTCGCGACCCGACGTCATCTTCTGCTCGTTCGGCGACATGCTGCGAGTGCCCGGCTCGCACGGTGATCTGCTCGCGCTCAAGGGTCAGGGCGCGGACGTGCGGGTGGTCTACGCGCCCCTCGATTGCCTGCGGATCGCGAGCGCCAACCCCACCAAGCAGATCGTGTTCTTCGCGATCGGGTTCGAGACCACCGCGCCCGCCAACGCGATGGTCGTGCGACGCGCGAAGCTCGAGGGGGTCTCGAACTTCTCGATGCTGGTCTCGCACGTCCTCGTGCCACCGGCGATCACGTCGATCCTGCAGAGCTCGGAGAACCGGGTGCAGGCGTATCTCGGCCCGGGTCACGTCTGCACGGTGATGGGCTATGCCGAGTACGAGCCGATCGCGGAGGCTTACAAGGTCCCGATCGTGATCACCGGCTTCGAGCCCGTGGATCTGCTCCACGGCATCCTGCTCGCGGTGCGGCAGCTCGAGGCAGGCCGCCACGTGGTGGAGAACCAGTACGCGCGGCTGCTCGGGCGGGAGGGCAACGTGACCGCACGCGCGTTGATCGACGACGTGTTCGAGGTCGTCGACCGCAAGTGGCGCGGCATCGGCTCGATCCCGAAGAGCGGGTTTCGCCTGCGCTACGAGTATCGCGAGCACGACGCCGAGCGTCGCTTCGAGGTCCAGGCCATCCAGACCTGCGAGTCGCCGCGGTGCATCAGCGGCCTCGTGCTCAAGGGGCTCAAGAAGCCGCACGAGTGCGCGGCGTTCGGTACGGAGTGCACGCCGGAGCGTCCGCTCGGTGCGACCATGGTGTCCGGAGAAGGCGCCTGTGCTGCGTACTACAGCCATCGCCGGCGTCCGCTCGCGAGTGCCCGATGAGAGAAGCCATGCTGCGCAAGGCGCGCGAGTCGGCGCGAGCCGCCGAGGCGCTGATCACCCGCGACGCCGAGAAGCTGCAGGCCTGCGTCGAGCAGATGGCCGCGCGGTTCACGGCCGGCGGTCGACTGTGGGTCATGGGCAACGGCGGATCGGCGTGCGATGCCCAGCACCTCGCGGTCGAGCTCGTGCACCCGATCATCGAGAAACGACGCGCGCTGCCGGCGATCGCGCTGACGACCGACACCGCGACCATCACCGCGATCGGCAACGACACCGACTTCACGCTGATCTTCTCCGACCAGCTCCGCTTGCTCGGCGCGCCGGGCGATCTCGCGCTCGGGATCTCGAGCTCGGGGCAAGCTGCCAACGTGGTCCGTGGGATCGAGTGCGCCCGCCAGCTCGGCATGTTGACGATCGGGCTCGCGGGACGCGACGGCGGCCGGCTCGCCACCGTCGCCGAGCACGTGTTCGTCGTGCCGTCGTTCAGCATCCACCGGATCCAGGAGTGCCACACGCTGCTCTTGCACCTGTTGTGGGACCAGCTGCACGTCGCGCTCGGAGCGGACGATGTCCTCTGACGGTGGTCGCTCCGACGGTGGTCGCTCCGACGACGGACCGTTCGCCGCCGCCTGCCCGATCCCGATCCACGATCGGCCGCACATCCTGCTCGGACACGGCTCGGGCGGCGTGCTCGGGGCCCAGCTGCTCGAGACGATCTTCCTGCCGGCGTTCGGCAACCCGATCCTGGCGCGGATGGATGACCAGGCCCGGCTCGAGGTCGACGGCGCCCGCCTCGCGTTCACGACCGACTCGTTCGTCGTGACGCCCGTGTTCTTCCCTGGCGGTGACATCGGCCGGCTCGCGGTCAACGGCACGATCAACGATCTCGCGATGGGCGGTGCGCGCCCCCGGTACCTCGCGGCGGCGTTCATCCTCGAGGAAGGGCTCGCGATGGCGGACCTCGCGCGCATCGTCAGCTCGATGGCCGACGCCGCGCGTGCGGCCGGGGTCGAGATCGTCACCGGCGATACCAAGGTCGTCGGCAAGGGCTCTGCGGATCAGCTCTTCGTGACGACGACCGGCATCGGCGTGATCCCGCTCGGACGCGAGCTCTCCGCGGCCCGCGTCCAGGCCGGCGACGCGATCCTGCTGTCGGGCACGATCGGCGATCACGGCATGGCGATCATGACGAGCCGCCAGGACCTCGGCTTCGAGCACGCGATCGAGAGCGACACCGCGCCGCTGCACGAGCTCGTCGAGCACGTGCTCGCCGCCACCGATCAGGTCCACGCGATGCGCGACCCGACGCGCGGTGGCGTGGCCGCCACGTTGACCGAGATCGCGCAGCATGCGCGGGTCGGGATCGAGATCGACGAGCGCGCGATCCCGGTCCGCGACGCCGTGCGGGGGGCCTGCGAGCTGCTCGGCGTCGATCCGCTGCACGTCGCCAACGAGGGCAAGCTGATCGCGTTCGTCGGCAGCGACGGTGCCGACGTGGCGCTCGCGGCGATGCGGACACACCCGCTGGGCCGCGATGCCGTGCGGCTCGGTACTGTCACCGCCCAGCATCCGTCGCTCGTCGTCGTCCACACGCAGATCGGCGGCAGCCGCGTGCTCGAGCTGCCGTTCGGCGAGCTGCTACCGCGGATCTGCTGATGGAACCGTCGCGCGCGTCCGCGCTGCGGCTACGGCAGGAAGCGTGTGCGGTGCTCGGGCGACGGCAGCTCGCAGCTATCGACGCGCCCCCACAGCTTGTAGCGAACCGCGGCGATCAGCCGGTAGCCGAGATCGAACACGAAGCCGGGCAGCCAGCGCAGCGCGTGCAGCCAGCGCCACGGCGCGCGGAAGTGGCGCGCCATGTGGAAGAACGCCTTGCTGCGGAGGTGCGCGCGCGTGCCATCGAGGTAGACGACGGTGTCGACGTGCGCAGGGATCGCCGGATACTTCGCGCGCAGCGCGGTGACGGTCTCGCCTTGCAGCGGGGCGAACCGCAGCTCGTGATCGCGCTCGTGACGGAGGATCCAGCGCACCGAGCGCGCGCACAGGCCACAGGTGCCGTCGTAGAGCACGAGCTTGCCGTCCACGACAGTTGCCGGCACGGCTGCCGGCGCGGCCGCGGGCTCGGCGACCGGCGGCAGCGCGACGGATCGGCCGGGGCTCGAGTCGGCGGTCGCCATGCGTACATCTTGCCGCGTCCTGCCGTGGAGGCAACAGCTGCTATGGTGAGTCGTGATCGCGACGATCGCGAGGATCGCGCTCTCGAGCTCGCTGTCCGCAGCGATCCACGGATATGTCTGGTGGCGACTGGTGCGGCGCGCGCGGCTGCCCCGCCGCTGGCACATCGCCGCGACGATCGCGTTCGTCCTGCTGTTCCTGGCAGTCCCGATCACGACCGCATCGCGCAATCACTATCCCCAGTTGTCGGCGACGCTCGGCTGGATCGCGATGCCGTGGATGGCGCTCGTCGGGCTGCTACTCGTCGTGCTCGTCGCGATCGATGTCGGCCGGTTCGCGATCTGGCTTTGGCGCAAGCTCGCGACGCGCACCGCGCCGGAAGTCGATCCGGACCGCCGGCTGTTCCTCACGCGGATCACCGGTGGTGCCGCGGCCACGGTGGCGAGCGCTAGCGTGGCGCGCGGCATGATCGAGGCGCGCGGCACCCACGAGATCGTCGACGTCGAGATCCGGCTCGCGAAGCTGCCGCGCGCCCTCGATGGCTTCACGATCGTCCAGCTCTCGGATCTCCACGTCGGCCTCACGATCGATCGCGCGTTCGTCCAGCGCGTCGTCGATCTGACGAACCGGCTCTCCCCCGATCTCGTCGCGCTCACTGGTGACCTCGTCGACGGCCAGGTCGAGGATCTGCGCGACGACTTCGCGCCGCTCGGCCAGCTCCGCGCGAAGCACGGTGTGTTCGCCGTCACCGGTAACCACGAGTACTACGCGGGCGCCGATCCATGGATCGCGGAGCTCCGGCGGCTCGGCGCGCGCTACCTGCGCAACGAGCTGGTGACGATCGGCGACGGTGCGGCGAGCTTCGACCTCGCCGGTGTCGACGACCACGTCGGGCGCGGCTGGGCCGGCCACGGCGAGGACCTCGCCAAGGCGACCGCGGGCCGCGACCCGAGCCGCGCGCTCGTGCTGCTCGCCCACCAGCCGCGGCAGGTCCGGCGCGCCTCGAAGCACGGCGTCGATCTCCAGCTCTCGGGCCACACCCACGGCGGCCAGATCTGGCCGTGGCACTACATCGTCAAGCTCCAGCAGGGCGGCCTGCTCGCCGGTCGCTACCAGCACGGTGACACCCAGCTGTACGTCACGCGCGGCTGCGGCTACTGGGGCCCCCCGGTCCGGCTGCTCGCCCCGCTCGAGATCACGCGCGTGATCTTGCGCAGCGCGCAGGTCTGAGGGAAGCGGCGACGCGCCGCGCGTAGTACAACGCCCCCATGCGCTGGCTGTGCATCTCGATCGTCTTGCTGGCGTCCCACGTCGACGCCGCGCCGCAGAAGCTGACGCTCGAGCAAGTGATCGCGCGGGCCGTGCATGGGCCGAAAGTGCAGATCGCCGACGGCGACACCGCGCTGGCGGCCGCGCGCGTCGACGAGGCCGATGCCGCGCGGCTGCCGCGGATCAAGGCGACCGCGTTCGGCACGCTCAGCCCCGACATCGACTGCCTGAACACCGACTGCACGCGCACCGGCCCGCCGAACTTCGCGTTCGACTTCAAGGGCGTGTTCGGCGGTGCGCAGCTCGACTTCACGCAGCCGCTGTACACGTTCGGAAAGATCTCGCACGCCCGCGCCGCGGCGCGCGCCGGGCTCGACGCGCAACGGGCACTCGCCAACGAGACCGCCGGCGATCTCGCGGTCGACGCCGCGCGTGCGTACTGGGGCGTCAAGCTCGCCCGCGAGCTCGGCTACATGCTCGACGACGGCGTCGAGGAGATCGCGAAGGCCATCAAGAACATGGAGGACAAGACCGGCGCGGATGCAGTCTCGGTCCAGGATCGCCAGCGGGTCGCGGTGCTGCTCGCGGAGGCCAAGGTGCAGCGCGCCGACGCGACCGCCGGCGAGCAGCAAGCGCTCGCCGGGCTGCGTGCACTGACCGGCCTCCCCGACGCCGAAATCGACGACACCGAGCTCGCAGCGGTCGTGCGGGACGTTCCGGCGATGGCGACGGGTGAAGGTCGGCCCCAGGCGGTCGCCGCGAAGCAGGGCGCACGTGCCTATGACCAGCTCGCGCGCATGGCGGACGCCTACTACTTCCCCGACATCGCGCTCGTCGGCAGCGCGCTGATCGCCCGCGCTCAGGGTGCGGACGATCCGCCGTCGGCGTACGCGAACGATCCGTACAACCGCACCGGCATCGGCCTCGTGCTCGCGTTGCAGTGGCAGTTCGAGCCGTGGAACATCAAGGCACGCGTGAACAAGGCACGCGCGGAGGCGCACAAGGCACGCGCGCAGAGCAACCTCGCCGCGATCGGCGCGAAGTTCGACGCCGAGACCGCGCTTGCAGAGGCGATCGCCGCGCGCGACAAGGTCACCGCGACGAACGACGGCGTGAAGGCGGCGCGGACCTGGCTCGCCTCGGTGCTGCAGGCCGAGGCGGTCGGCACCGCAGAGCCCAAGGATCTCGCAGATGCGTACATCGCCTGGTTCCAGATGCGCGCCCGCTGGGCCCAGGCGGTCTTTCACTGGAACGTCGCCGTGGTACGTGTGGGCCGAGCTTCGGGTGAATTCCGGGCTGGAACCCCACGTCCATGAGGAGCCCTATGATCCGCAAAGCCTTGTTCGTCCTCATCTCTTTGCTCGCGGTACCCACCCTGGCCTCCGCCCAGGCGCCCGCCAAGGCGGCCGCCAAGCCTACCCAGGCTGCCAAGCCCACCAAGCCCGCGCCGGCCGTGAAGGCAGGACCTGGCACGACGGTCGTCAAGCAGGCGAACGACACGATCTCGACCCTGCTGAAGCAGAAGGTCGCTCCCGGTTCCAAGGAGGAGAAAGATCTCGCCGCGAAGGTCACGAACAGCGTGCGCGGGTTTCTCGACATCGATCAGCTCGGCAAGCGGGCAATGGTCGATCAGTGGAGCAAGCTCTCGAAGGAGCAGCAGCAGCAGTTCCTGACCGTGCTGCGCGAGCTCATCGAGGCCAACTACATCAAGGGCCTCCGCGCGAACCTGTCGTACACCGTCGAGTACGTCGGCGAGAGCGCGGACAAGGACGGCAACACCGTCGTCACGACGAACGTCAAGACCCAGCGCAAGGGACGGCCGTACTCGATCGAGGTCGCGTACGTGCTCGTCAAGGATGGCGACAAGCTCCGCGCGTTCGACGTCAAGACCGACGGCGTGGGCCTGATCGAGAACTACCGCACGATGTTCAACAAGGTGATCGCCAAGGACGGCTTCGCGGGTCTGCTCGACAAGATGAAGAAGAAGCAGGCGGACACGGCGCCGAGCAAGACCTGACCGGCGCTCCCAACCTCGTGGCGGGTTCGCGGCTTATAGTCGCGACCGCATGTCGCTCCATCCCCCGCATCGCGAAGCCGCCGAGGCCTGGCTCACCGAAGACTCCGATCCCGTGACGCGCGAGGAGCTGCGCACGCTGATCGCCGCCGCGGACGGTGGGGACGCCGCGGCGGTCAAGGAGCTGACCGAACGCTTCGACGGCACGCTCGAGTTCGGCACCGCCGGGCTCCGCGGCATCCTCGGTGCGGGTCCGCAGCGGATGAACCGCGTGCTCGTGCGCAAAGTCAGCGCCGGGCTCGGCGCGTACGTGCTCGCGAACGTGCCCGACGCCAAGCGGCTCGGCGTGCTGATCGGCCACGACGCCCGCCGCAACTCGCGGGTGTTCTCGGAGGACACCGCGCGCGTGCTCGGCGGTTTCGGCATCAAGGTGTTCCTCGCGCATCGGCCGTGGCCGACGCCGACGACTGCGTGGGCCGTCGTCGACAAGCGTGCCTGTGCCGGCGTGATGGTCACCGCGAGTCACAACCCGCCCGCGTACAACGGCTACAAGGTGTACTGGGGCAACGGTGCGCAGATCGTTCCGCCGCACGACACCGGCATCGCCGCCGCGATCAGGAAGATCGGCCGCAGCGACGAGCTCGCGATGCCCGAGCTGGACGAGCTCCGTCGCAACGGCCTCCTGATCGACCTCGATGAGAGCCTGCACGACGACTACATCGCGAAGGTCGTCGGCCTGCGCGCGAGCCCCGAGGTCGACGGCCGCGCCCTCGTGATCGTGTACACGCCGCTGCACGGCGTCGGGGCGCTCTCGGTCGAGGCTGGCCTCGAGCGCGCCGGGTTCCCGCAGTTCCACACCGAACCCTCGCAGCGCGAGCCCGATCCCGAGTTCCCGACCGTCGCGTTCCCGAACCCCGAGGAGAAAGGCGCCATGGATCGCGTCCTCGCGCTCGCCGCCGAGAAGCAGGCGGACCTCGTGCTCGCCAACGATCCCGACGCCGACCGGCTGTGTGTCGCGGTGCCCGACGGCGCCGGCTATCGCGTGCTCACCGGCGATCAGATCGGCGTACTGCTCGCCGACTACCTGCTCGAGACCTCGCCGCGCGACAAGCGAATGGTGGCCACGACCCTCGTCTCGTCGCAGCTGCTCGGCTTCCTCGCCAAGGCGGCGGGCGCCGACTATCGCGAGACGTTGACCGGCTTCAAGTGGATCGGCAACGCCGCGATGGACTACGAGCGCGACCACCAGGGCCGGTTCGTGATGGGCTACGAGGAGGCGCTCGGCTATAGCGTCGGACCGCTGGTACGCGACAAGGATGGTGTGTCGGCGGCGGTGATCTTCGCGGAGCTCGCCGCGTGGGATCGCGCGCGCGGCAAGACCGTCCTCGATCACCTCGACGACATCTATCGCAAGGTCGGCTTGTTCGTGACCGAGCAGGTCTCGCTCACGAAGCCAGGCTCCGAGGGCATCGCGCAGATCAAGGCCGCGATGGTGAAGTTCCGCGGCGCGCCACCGAAGGAGCTCGGCGGGATCGCCGTCGAGCGCGTGGTCGATCTGATGAAGGGCGAAGGCGGGTTACCGCCGTCGGACGTGCTCGTGTTCAAGCTCGCTGGCGGCCGCCGCGTGATCATGCGGCCATCGGGCACCGAGCCGAAGCTCAAGAGCTACTACGAGGTGCGCGTCGAGGTCGGCAAGGACGAGCCGATCGCTACGGCGCGCGGCCGTGGCCTCGCCGAGCTCGGCAGGCTGCGCGACGCGCACCAGAAGCTTCTTGCGTGAAGCGCCTGCCGAGCGCGGCTACGCCAGCATCGCGAAGAACCGGTCCATCTGATCCTTCTGGCGCACCGGCATGTACTCGAAGTTGCGGCCGCGGTCGATGATCTCCCAGAACTCCTTCGACTCGACGCGCGTGAGCTGCTCGCGGATCGACTTCAGCCGATCGCGATCTTCGCCTGCCATGTCGGCGGCGATCTTGGCGGCGCGCTCGTCGGCACCTGCGGCGAGGTAGTAGCAGGCGAGCTTGATCTGCGCCTTGCGGATGCCCTGGAGGCCCGCCTCCTGGCGCTTGAGCCGCAGCGGCTGATCGAGCTCGAGGAACATCGCGAGCATCTTGTCGTCGAGATCGCTGCCGTGCTTGTGCGAGTGCGCAAACTCGCAGAGCGCGGAGACGTCATACGCGACGGTCTCGGTCACGAACCCGAGCTGCATGTCGTAGCTCGTCCGGCCGTAATAGATCATGTGGCGCACGCCCTCGATCGCGATGTCGTGGGCGCCGCCTTTGAGCATGCTCTCGACGAGCAGCCGGTACTGATTCAGCACGTTGTACGCGGTACGCACGGCGCGCGCGTTGAGCGCGGCCCGCAGGTAACTGTTCATGAACCGGAACGCGAGCGCGACGACGTTCCGATCGGCACGTGCCAGCGCCGCCTCGCCGACGTAGCGGGTGTCGATCGCGATCAGGTAGTTGATGTCCGGCATCGCGGTCAGCGCCTCGTTGTAGATGCCGAGGTACTGACGCAGCGCCTTCCACTCGACCCAGGTCCGCTGGCCCTCGAGGTCGCGCAGCGACTCGGGATCCATGGCCACGAAGACGGGGTCGTCGCGGATGCCGTCGCAGATCGCGAACCACGCCGTCGGCGCCG
>JBKJUF010000489.1:0-5398 GCA_046590445.1 Kofleriaceae bacterium | reverse complement strand
AAGTGGCTCGGCACGCACCTGGTGACGTCGCAGCTGCCGATGCGCGCGATCCCACAACGCATCCGCAAGCACGTCGACGTGCCGGTCGTCGTGTTCGGACACACCCACGATCCGCGCTGGCAACCGCTCCGCTCGGGTGGCCTCTACGTCAACGTTGGCACCTGGTTGCCGGCCACCAAGCCGGGCCTCCGGCGGTGCTTCACGCACGTGCTGATCCAGCCGCGCGCCAACCTCGCGCCGCTCGTCGAGCTCCGGCAGTGGCGCGAGGGCACCACACAACCGTTCGACGCGCGCGCGAACGTCGGTGCCGGCGTCCACACGCTCCCCGGGTTCACGTTCGACGAGCGCGACGAGTCGCAGGTCGGTAACCTGTAGTCGCCTCGTCCGCGTCTCAGCTCGACGCGAAGGTCGGCAGCTCGAGCACGAAGATGCAGCCCGCCGCCGCCGCGGTCGAGACGATCGCGTCGCGCAACGCACCGTACTCGCGGACCACCGCGTCGAGCGAGAATCCGAGCCGCAATCGCTGGACGCCGTGGCCGCTCGCCGTATCGCTGTCCGCGGGGGCGGGGGCCTCGGATGGTAGGCCAGCGTCGAGTCGCAGCGCCGCGATGATCTCTTCGAGAAAGCTCGGGAGGTGATCGATCATCTCGGCATGGCCCATCGTGTCGGGGATGATGGTTCCCTGCACGATGACTTGCCATTGCCGCATGATCTCGTCGCGACGATCGTGCAGCGTCTCGTGCAGCGAGCTCCCCATGGGCTCGTGTTTTACATGGGGAACCTTCGATCGACGAGGCGAATGTGCCGTCCAACGTCGTAATGTTGCGCAGACGGCTCGCATGCGTCACCCGAACCGGAGCTCGGCGGGTCCTCGAGGCGAGATGCTCGCCGCGCGCGAGGCGGGTGGGTGGCCGCAGTTGTCCCCCGCTGGCCGCGGTGTCGGACCGCCGTGATAGCCATGGCGCGTGGCCACGCGGAGTCCCGCCGACACGCCGTTGATGCGGCAGTTCCTGGACGTCAAGGACAAGCATCCTGATGGGATCGTCCTGTTCCGGTGTGGCGACTTCTACGAGATGTTCTTCGATGACGCGGTCGTCGCCTCACGCGCGCTCGATTTGACGCTGACGTCGCGCGACAAGGGCAAGGATGACGCCGTGCCGATGTGCGGCGTGCCCTATCACGCGATCCGCGGGTACATCGCGAAGCTGACCGAGCTCGGCCACACCGTCGTGATGTGCGAGCAGGTGGAGGATCCCAAGCTCGCCAAGGGGCTGGTCAAGCGCGAGGTCGTGCGGATCGTGACACCGGGCATCGTGCTCGACGACGAGGTCCTCGAGCCCAAGCTGCCGCGCTACGTCGTCGCGTTGATCTCCTCCTCGGGCTCGACGAAGGACGCGTGCGGCCTCGCGTACCTCGATGCGACCACCGGCGAGCTCGCCGCGACCGAGCTCGCGCTGACCGCGGTCGCCGACGAGCTCGTGCGGATCGCGCCGCGCGAGATCGTGTGCGCCGCCGACCAGCTCGTGGAGGGTGCGCGGCTCGCGATCGTGCGCCAGGTCTACGCGGCGTCGCGGCGGGCACCGTGGAACGCCGCGCCGATCCCCGACGAGGCCGATGCCCGGCGCGAGCTCGGCGCGCTCGTTGACAGTGCGCGCAAGCCCGTCGCTGTCGAGGGCGACTCCAAGCTCGCGATCCGTGCGGCCGCGGCGGTCGTCGCGTATGCGCGGGCCACCCAGCCAACGGGTACGCTGCCGATCGGCAGGCTCCACCTCTACGAGCAGGGCGACAGCGTCGTGCTCGACGAGGCGGCGGTCGCCAACCTCGAGCTCGTCGAGACGCTGATCGGCCGGCACACCCAGGGCTCGCTGCTCGACGTGATCGACGAGACGGCGACCGCCCCGGGTGGGCGCTTGCTGCGGCGCTGGCTGCTGTACCCGCTCGTCGACGTGGCGCACATCCGCCGCCGGCAGGATGCGGTCGCGTGGCTCGTCGAACGGCCGACCCTCGGCGAGACGATCCGGCGCGCGCTGTCGCGGATCGCCGACCTCGAGCGGCTCGCCGGCAAGGCCACGCTGGGCGTCGCGACGCCGCGCGATCTGGGCCGCCTCCGCGACGCCCTGCTCGGGCTACCCGAGCTCGTGGAGCTCGTGCGGTCGGGCCGCACCGCGATGCCGGGTGGGACCGAGGTGCCGCTGCTGCTCGATCTGCGCGCGTGCGCGGTCGAGGCGCTACCGGTGCTCGCGGCCCGGCTGGCGGCGACGCTCGTCGACGAGCCGCCCTCGCTGCTCAAGGATGGCGGCGTGATCCGCGCCGGTCACGACAGCATGGTCGATGACTGCCGGCGGCTCGCCGATGGCGGCAAGGATCAGATCCTCGCGATCGAGGAGCGCGAGCAGAAGCAGAGCGGCATCGCGAACCTCAAGGTCCGCTACAACCGCGTGTTCGGCTACTACATCGAGGTCACCAAGACGCACCTGACGAAGGTGCCGGCGCACTACGTCCGCAAGCAGACGGTCGCGACCGGCGAGCGCTACGTCACGCCCGAGCTTGCCGAGCTCGAGAAGAAGGTGCTGAGCGCCGAGGAGACGCTCGCGAGTCGAGAGGCCGAGCTGTTCCGCGCCGAGGTCACGCATGTCGCGTCCGTCGCGCGCGAGATCTCCGCCGCGGGTGCCGCGCTCGCGGTGCTCGACGTCTGCGGGTCGCTGGGCCAGGTCGCGGCCCGTCGCGGATACTGCAGGCCCGTCGTCGACGATAGCCTCGTGCTCGACATCGTCGACGGTCGCCATCCCGTGATCGAGGCGATGCTGCCACCAGGCTCCTTCGTCGCGAACGACTGCCGGCTCGATCCCGATGCCGAGCAGCTCGTGTTGATCACCGGCCCGAACATGGCCGGCAAGTCGACGTACATGCGGCAGGTCGCGCAGATCGCGCTGCTCGCGCAGATCGGCAGCTTTGTCCCCGCGAAGGCCGCGACGATCGGGCTCTGCGATCGCGTGTTCACGCGGGTCGGCGCGGCCGACAACTTGTCGCGCGGTGACTCGACGTTCATGGTCGAAATGCGCGAGACCGCAGCGATCCTCGCGAAGGCGACGCGCCGCTCGCTGGTCGTCCTCGACGAGGTCGGCCGCGGCACGTCGACGTTCGATGGCGTCTCGATCGCGTGGGCGGTCTCCGAGCTGCTGCACGACGCGATCGGCGCGCGTACGCTGTTCGCGACCCACTACCACGAGCTCGTCGCGCTCGCCGACAGCCGGCTGCGCGTGCGCAACGTCTCGGTTGCGGTCCGCGAGCACAAGGGCGAGATCGTGTTCCTCCGCCGCGTGGTCCCGGGCGGCGCCAACAAGAGTTACGGCATCGACGTCGCGCGCCTCGCCGGCCTACCGAAGTCGGTGATCGCACGGGCGCGCCAGATCATGAGCCAGCTCGAGGGCGGCTCGCTCGCGCTCGGCCTCGGGGCGTCGTCGCAGCTGTCCTTGCTGCCAGCCGCCACGCCCTCACCAGTGCTCGCGCGGCTCGCCATGCTCGATGTCGAGCGCACGACGCCGCTCGAGGCGCTCCAGCTGCTCGCCGAGCTCAAGTCGCTGGTCTAACCGCATCGCGACGGTTGTGGTTGTGGCTCGTGACCCCCAGGTCGTCGGGGCTGGGGGGGAGCGCCCCGAGGACGCAACGAGCCAAGCGCCGGTCATTACAGACACCCTGGTTGGCGTGCCGTTTGTAGATGAAGGGAGGAACCGTGAACCAGCACACCCACAGGATCGCGTTGGCCGTCGTCGCAGCACTCGGCGGCGTCATCCCCATCGGGTGCGGCGGCGATGACGCAGGCCCGCTCGGCAACGTCGACTCGCTCGTCATCCTCCAGCGTCCGCGGCGCAACGATATGGGCGACATCTTCCAGTACACCTCGTACAAGCCCGGCGCGCGGCTCGTGAAGCTGTCGCCACCGACGGCTGACGGCACGCGCGAGACGCTGTTTCCGACGCCGGCGCAGGGCGCCGAATTCGCGGCGGCGGACATCTCCGGCTACGACATCTCGTTCGATGCACGGACGATCGTGCTCTCCGCGAAGCTCGCCGAGACCCAGAAGTACGGCCTCTTCCTGCTGACGCTCGAGACCGGCACCGTCGACCAGATCCCGACCGACGCCGGCCGTGACTACGTCTCGCCGATCTTTCTGCCCGGCGACCGCATCATGTTCACGACGAACGCGGTCGTCGAGGACAATGCCCCGCAGCACGTCGACGAATACGAGCGCGGCACCACGTTGCAGCTCGGCCGGATCGATCTCGACGGCACGAACGAGGAGCTCGGCCCGAGAAACCTCTCGCACCGTACCTTCCCGACGCTCGCCTCGGACGGCCGCGTGATGTTCACCCAGTGGGATCACCTGGGCCCCGAGAACGCCGGCCACCTGATGTTCGTCAACCAGGACATGCAGGAGCTCCGCGAAGGCTTTGGCAAGGAAGGCACGGGTGCCTCGAACTCGACGCTCAAGGCGCAGGAGATCGCTCCGGGCCGGTTCGTCGCGATCGCGACCGCACGCAATCGCACCGTCCAGTCCGGCGCGCTGATCGACATCCGCCTCGGCACACCGGCCGCCGCCGACGGCGAGGTCACCGCGGAACGCAACGCCTCCGAAGCCAACGCGAGCTACGCCTCGCTGACGCCCGACGTGCCGCGCGGTAACGAGGTCAGCGCCGACACCGTCGGTCGCTACTACGACGCATACCCGCTCAACGCGAAGGACAAGCCCGACCTGCTGGTGTCGTGGGCCGATGGTCCCGTCGAGTCGAGCGTGCTCGGCGCCGCCGGGCTGTCCGCGAACTTCGGCGTCTACCTCTACGACACCGCGCGCCAGAGCCGGAGGCCGATCCTCGACGACCCCGAGATGTGGGACATCTTCGCGCGGCCGCTGCAGACCCGCACCGCGCCTCCGCTCGTCGGCTCGGCGAACGACACGACGCTGAACGGCGCGCTGCTGATCGGCTCGATGAACGCCTATGACTCGTCGCTGAAGGACTTCGTCCCGGGCTCGATCTTTGGCATCCGCATCATCGAGGGGTTCTCGTCGGAAGAGGGCTTCCCGCGGATGTTCGGCACGACGATGTTCGAAGGCCAGGCGCAGCTCGGCGTCGCACGGCTCGCCGGAGATGGTTCGTGGCTCGCGACGGTTCCAGCGAATGTCCCGCTCGCGCTCCAGGCGATCGACAACTTCGGGATGTCGCTGCTCCCCGAGCCGGTCTGGTTCTCGGGCCGTCCCAACGAGGCGCGCGTGTGCGGCGGTTGCCACGAGGACCGCGTGAAGACGACGGTCGTCGACCCCGGCCTGACCCAGGCCTTCGCGATCGGCCCGACACCCGCGCGCGGCACGGTCGCGCGCGCCGATCGCGAGTCGACGATC
>JBKJUF010000447.1:0-33958 GCA_046590445.1 Kofleriaceae bacterium | reverse complement strand
CTTGGCGATGTGGTGCGAGCACGCGCTGCAATGTGCGCAGCGGTACCGATACCGCGACGTGCCGCTGAGTGGGGCTTCGATGCTTCGGCATCGAGGCGCGGCCAACTCCAGTAGGATGGGGCATGAGCGCCGGCGACGTCATCGAGCACGAGGACCTCAAATCAATAACCGGCATCGACTGTTCGACGTCGTCCTGCCGCGCCAACGCGGTTGGAACCGGCCGCCTCGTTCGTGGGCTCGCTAGCAGCCCGTCCCCTTCGAAATGGAACGTCGAGATCTACTGCCCCGACTGCGGCGAGACGTATACGAGGCGTTCGCCTCTCATTCAGGGCCTCGCGGCTGCGCTGCTCGAACCGCAATCGCCCGAGCGCGATGCGCGTATCAACTCGCTGCTCGACGAGATGCGCATGACCGGCAAGGGGGCCTGACACGAGCCGTGCGGTGCGATCGACAAACTGTGAGTAATCGATCTCTCGTGACTCATCATCGCGTGCGGCAAGCCAAGTCTCGCTCCACCAGGTCGCGGTTCGTCGACAGGTTCCGTGGCTGGCGGCGCGCGACGCGTCCACCGACTCCTCGAAGGCCGACGCACGTGTGCGCTCGGTCTTGGAGGCCCAGCTGAAGGCTGCGCTGGCCAAGGACAAAGCAGCGCTGCGCGCGACCTTCGTGGCCGAGTCGATCGTGCTCACGCCGGCGACGCGTAAGGCCGCGTATGCGACCGAGCGCGATCTGCTCGGGCTTCATGGCAGCGAGGTCGCGGTCAGCGCGGGGAGCACGAAGCTGATCGCGGGCGGCAGTGGCGATGCCGTGTGGTTCTACGCCGAGCTCACGATCAAGACAGTGGTTGGCGATGATCGGGAAGCGACCACGTCGGAAAAGACGATCCGCGTGGTCGAGCTTCTCGTTGCGTCCGAGAGCTGGCGTGCCGTCGCCAGCTCGTTCACGACCTCTCACAAGCCCATGCCCGCTGCAGATAACCAGGAGATCGACGGCGCGACGATGGCCGACGGCTCGCTCGCAAAGCTCGTCGGAACGGGGGCAACGCTCGCCTGTCGCCGCACGGATGATCTCGACGGGGCTAGTCGTTGGTCCCGAGAGCTCACAACAAAGTGTCGGGCCAGACGCAGCGCGGACCTCGCTTGCGGCCGGGGGGATCGAGCCGGTGACCCCGACAAGCAGCGGGCCGTGTCCGGGCCGTGTCCGTAATTCGGATAGTTTGTCCGACTGGCGGATAGAGGATTGGCTAAACGCGCGAGATCGCCGTGGCGAAAAGTGTGCACGAAGTTTGCGGTGGTGCGCTCGAATGCCGAAGAATCCGAGATTCGTTCCGCCTGGGACGCTGGTCGAGATCACGATGCGTACGAATGCGGCGCGGTTGCATCTGCGACCGAGTCCCGAGCTGAACGCACGGATCCTTGCAGTCATCGGCAGAGCGCTCGTCTTGTATCCGGTGATGCTGCATGCGTTCGTGTTTCTCTCCAATCACTGGCATGCGTTGGCGACCGCGTGCGACGGCGAAGCGTTGTCGAAATTTCTTCAGTACGTCCATAGCAACGTCGCGAAGGCTGCACAGCAGATCAACGGCGTCCAAGGGAAGGTATGGGGACGAGAAGCATCCATCATCCCCGTCCTCGACGATGAAGCGCAGCTGCAGCGCCTGGCATACTTGCTCGCTCATGGGACCAAGGAGAGCTTGGTCGCGAGCCCGCTGGACTGGCCCGGCGTGTCGTCAGCCCGAGCGCTCGCGCTGGGCGAAAGGCTGGTCGGTGAGTGGGTGGATCGTTCCGCAAAGCGTCGACTGGAGCGCGGCGGGAAGCGCGTGCATCCGGCGCAATACACGACGTACTACCCCATCGAGCTAGCACCGCTTCCAGCGCAGGAGCGGATGTCCACCGAGGCCCGCCGCGAGGAGGTCCAGCGGATCGTCGCCGAGATCGTTGTCGCGCACCCCGGTCCACACCTAGGTGTCGCCTCGGTGCTGATGCAAGATTCGAACGCGCAGCCAATGCGTTCGAAACGCAGTACTCCGCCACCGGTCCACACGACCAGCCCGAGGCTACGTCGGCGGTACCTGCGTCTGTACGACGCGTTCATGAACGCTTACCGCGCGACAGCGGAGCGCCACGCGAAGCGACCGACGACCGTCGAGTGGCCAATCGATGCGTTCTTGCCGGCTCGTACGTACGTCTCGGCGGCCGATTCGCCGCCTCTGATGCGGATGATCCTGTGAGTCACCGGCCCTGGGTCATCTTCAGCATCACCAACGGTGTCTTGAAGATGATGCCGAGCTCGGTGCGCAAGAACGTGTCGAAGCGCTCGAGGGAGGCGGTGTATGCGAGGTCGTAGAGCAGCTTGATCCGCATGTCATCGGCCAGCGAACCCTTTGTTTCCTCGAGCTGAAATGGGTTTTGTAGGGTGGATGCGAGCTTCGCGATTTCGCTACCCTCGGGGATCGAGCCGGTATAACCGAGCGAGATCTGCGCGAGCCCGGTGATGCCAGGCTTGACGTCGCGCATGCGCTCCTCGAACAGCGGGATGGCATAGGACAGGTGCTGCAACAACTCCGGGCGTTCGGGCCGAGGACCGACGATCGACATCTTGCCACGCAGCACGTCCCAGAACTGGGGAAGCTCGTCGAGTCTCGACTTACGCAGGAATCTGCCGACGCGCGTGATGCGGGGATCGTCGGCACCCGCGACGACAACGCCGGTCTTGGCTTCGGCGTCGACGATCATCGTCCGGAACTTGTGCATTTCGAACTCGTCAAACTGCAGGTGCTTGACGCCGTTCTCGGTGTGGATCGACTTGAGACTGCCGGCACGACGCTGCCGAAACAGCACCGGACCCGGCGATTCTAGGTAGATCGCCGCCGCGATGAACGGCATCAACGGCGCGGTAAGGGCCAGGCCCAGCGCCGCTCCGGCGACGTCGATCGCCCGCTTGGCGATGCGAACGCTGCGCAACACGGGACAAACCTATCACGAGGTGCCTTCGAGCGTTCCGCCAGGTGCCCCCCCTAGCCGTCCCCTTACGCATTACCATGCACTGGTGCATGCGCGCACACTTCCGCGCGACGCGCGGTCTGGTTATTCTCCTCGCGATGGCAGCCACGATTCGCCTCAGCGTGCCCGGCACGTTGCGCTATCGCGCCATTGCCGTCCGAGTCGTTGCGGAGTCCGCGCGTCTGGTGTCGTCGTCCGCACTGCGCGACCCCAACGATCCGCTCGCGCATGACGTGCGGCATCCATTCGACACCGCGGTCGTGTCGGCATTCATGGAGATCTTCAACAACATCGCGATCCACGCGTACCGTCGCAAAGGCGGTGGCGTCATCGAGATCGAAATCACGCCTACTGACGGTGCCCTCCAGATCGAGGTCAAAGACACCGGCCAGCCGTTTGACATCGACAACGTCGCGCCGCTGCCATCGGAGCTCGACGAAGCCAGCCTTCCCGAGGGAGGGATGGGCATTCACATCGCCAAGACCATGCTCGACGAGATGACGTACGAACCAGGGCCGCCCAATCTTTGGCGACTCTGCAAGCGCTTGTCGACGCACCAGGTAGCCGGGAGGAGCTGACGTGCCCACGCCATTCGAGGTCCAACGGACCGCCAACGAGACTATGCTCGCCGTCCGCGGCTCGCTCGACATCAACACAGCTCCGGCGCTGGCCGAGGAGATCGACCGCATCATCGCCAGCCGCCCGAGCAAGGTTGTTGTCGACCTCCGTTCGCTGGATCTAATCGACAGCTCCGGTGTCGCCGCGCTCGTGAAGTTGTACAAGGGCGTTCGCGGCACGGGCGGAGCCGTCAGCATTACCGGTGCACGCGATCAGCCGCTCGCGATCTTCAAGCTGCTGCGCATGGACAAGGTCTTCAATCTGTAAATTGTGTGATGGAGGCTTCGGAAGTGCTGCGTCTCCAAGACCCAGACTTCCCGGACTTCCGAGACCTCCGTGAGCGAGCCTTCGAAAGTGGTGGGTCTTTGAGTCTCCGGGTACTCGCGATCACGAAGATCTTTCCGAATGCGGCGGAGCCCCTGTCGGCGCCGTTCAATCGGCAGCAATTCGCAGCGCTGGCTAGGTGCTGCGATCTCGAGGTGATGGCAACGTTGCCGTGGTTTCCCGGGGCCGGGTTGCTCGCTCGGTGGTCGAGCGCCGGCAAGCTCGCGAAGGTGCCGCGGCACGAGCGGATCGAGGGGATCGCCGTGAGCCATCCGAAGACGCTCTTCGTGCCGCGCGTGGCACACGGCGCGTGGGGACCGCTGTATGCGGCGTCGATCGCGCCGCTGCTCCTGGGGTATCGCGGCAAGGTCGACGTGGTGCTCGGGTCGTGGGCGTATCCCGATGGGTTCGCTGCCGTCGTGGCCGGGCGGCTCCTCGGCGTGCCGTCGGTGGTGAAGCTGCACGGGTCGGACATCAACATCATCGCCAAGCTGCCGGGGCCACGGCGAATGTCAGCCTGGGCGCTGCCACGGGCGGCACGCGTGGTGGCGGTAAGTCGCGCGCTCGCCGACGAGGTGGCTGCGCTCGGCGTCGCGTCCGAGCGGATTGCGATCGTGATGAACGGCGTCGATGCCCAGTTGTTTCGCCCGCGCGATCGGGCTGCGGCACGCGCGGAGCTCGGACTGCCGGACGGTCCGCTCGCGTTGTATGTCGGCAACCTCAAGGAGGAGAAGGGCGTGCTCGATCTGGCGCTCGCCTGGGCAGAGGTCTCGCAAGGGACGCTCGCGATGGTGGGCGGTGGCCCTGCCCGGTCGGCACTCGAGGCAACGGTGGCAGGATCTGGCGATCGGGTGAAGCTGGTGGGTGCGCAACCACTCGCGGCGATCCCGACATGGATGGCGGCGTGCGACGTCCTGGTGCTGCCGAGTCACGCCGAGGGGACACCGAATGTCGTGCTCGAGGCCCTCGCGTGTGGTCGCCGCGTCGTCGCGACATCGGTGGGCGGGATCCCGGACTTGATCACGCGACCCGAGCTCGGCGTGCTGGTGCCGGCGCGTGACCCGAAATCGCTCGGCGTGGCACTCGCGCACGCTCTGACGGCGCCGTACGACCCGGCGGAGGTCGCGCAGCTGGGGGCACGCGGTGGATGGGAAGCGAGCGCTGCGGCGCTCCACGCAGTGCTGGTGGATGCCGTCGGTGCTAGCGTGCAGAAACCGCGATGAAGCGCGAGAACCTCGGCGACGGTTGGTACGAGTCGGAGGAGCCCACGCGCCTCGGACTCGTGACCGAGCTGCAGCGAATTCGCCGGCGCTTCGTAGTACGTCCGATTCCCGTACTGGTGCTCGCCGCGTTGATCACCGCAGGCGTTGTGTATCGGATCGCACATAAAGCGCGGGTCTACGAGGCTGATGTCGTGCTCGCCCTCGACGAGGGCTCGATGGTCTCGAGCAAGAGCTCGATCCCCTTCGACGAGCTCAAGGAATATGCGTCGAGCGTCCTGATGCCGGACGCGAAGTTGTTGGCGCTGATCGAGAAGCGCGATCTGCACCGGCTTCGCCGCACGATGGGGCCGCAGTACGCGCTCGGCGAGCTGCGCGACCAGCTGGAGATCGAGATCTGGAAGAATTCGTTCGTCTACTATCACGAGGAGGATTCGAACGCGCAGAAGTCCGCGCGCATCGGGCTCACCGTGCTCGACACGGACCCCGATCAGGCGTTCGAGATCGCTCACGACCTGGCGAGCATCATCATCCAGACCCACGAGGAGCAGCGCCAGAAGGTCTCGGAGGCGCTGGCACGCGAAGTGAAGATGATGCGCCAGACCATGACGGCGCGCCTGCTCGACGTGACGACCGCCATCACCGTCAAGCAGACCGCGGTCGAGCGCGCACGCCGGGATCGCAAGCTCGGCCTGGTGGCGGCGTATCAGGTCGATCTCGGCGCGCTGGCCCAGGAAGCCAAGCATCTCGAGACCGAGCTCGCGACAATCGCAGCGAGCCCCGAAGCGGTCGCCGATCGCGTGACCCGCGCCGGGCTCGATACGACCTTGAAGGTGGTCGAGGAGCGCCGTCCGGAGCGCCAGGAGCAGTCGGGCTTCGTGCTCGCGATGGTGCTCGTCGTGGTCGGCACCGGGGCACTGCTCGGGGCCGCGCTGTTTCTCGGCGCGTTCGACTCGCGTGTGCATGACACCGATGACGTCACGCGGCTCGGGTTACCTGTCCTTGGCCATGTCCCCGGATTCCCGGGTGACCAGGTCGGCTCACTGCGGGCACGTGGCGCTCGGCGCGCTCGTGTACCATCGTTCCTGCGATGGCGATCAATCCGATAACCCCTCGCGATCGGCTGCAACGTCTCATCGACCTCGGTCGGAAGACGTTGCGGTACTGGTGGCTCGTGGCCGTGTTCGCGGTCGTCGGCGGCGCGCTGTCGCTCGCGTTCGCGCTGCTGCGCACCAAGAACTACCAGTCGTGGGCGACGCTGTTCTACCAGGAGCGCATCCAGTCGCAGCTGCTGACCCCGAACCGCGAGGAGGTCGCGCAACGCAACATCGGTGACAAGTACCGGGAGCTCCTGCTCGCACGCGCGCAGCTCGAGAAGATCGTCGTCGATCCGGCGCTCAATCCGTTTCCGAAGGAGAAGGACAAGGACGTCGCGATCGACAAGCTGCGCCAGGCCGTCAAGCTCGAGGTCCGCGGTGGCAACGCGTTCCGTATCGTCTACGGCGACGCCGATCCGGATCGCGCGAAGGCGGTGACCGAGAAGCTGACGAAGATGCTGCAGGACAAGGACGAGAGCCTGCGCAACGAGCAGGCGAAGAACACGGTCGAGTTCGCGACGACCCAGAAGGACGAGGCCCAGAAGGAGCTGCGCGCGGCCGAGCTGCGGCTCGCGGAGTTTCTCGCGAAGCACCCCGAGTTCGCGCAGGACGGAACGACTGCCACGACCGAGGGCGCGTCGATCCGTGCGATGCGCAAGACCCAGACACCGTCGTCCACCGGGAACTCGAAGATCGGGTTCCTCGAGCGCCAGCGCGAGCGGCTCCAGGCGCGGCTCGATGCACCACCAGATGCCCGGATCGTCGCGCCGCCGACGCCCGAGCGGATGGCTGCCGAACGCGCAGTCGACGAGGCGCAGCGCGAGGTCGGCGCGGCGAAGCGCGATCTCGAGGATGCCCAGTCGAAGTACATGCCGAAGCACCCCGCCGTGATCAAGGCGCAGGAGCGCGTGACCACGGCGACCCAGCGGCTGCGCCAGGCCGAGGGCAACGTCCCGGCAGACGTCATGATGGCGCCGAAGACCCCCCAGGATCGCGAGAACGTTCAGAAGGAGCTCGCGAAGATCGATCAGCAGATCGCGACGCTCCAGAAGACCAAGGGCGGCGGCGAATCAACCACGAACGACGCGAGCACCAACTGGATCGTCAAGCTCGAGACCGAGCACACCGACATCCGGCGTGAGGTCAACGAGCAACGCGAGCGCGTCGAGGCCCTCGCCGACGGTGTGTTCCGCGCGCAGATCGACGCCAGCCAGAAGCTCGCGGAGGCCGGTGGACGCCTGGCGATCGTCGATCCCGCGTTCCGGCCCGTCAAGCCGTCGGGCCCCGGCAAGACGATCTTCCTGATGGCCGGCATGGCGCTGTTCCTGTCGCTCGGGCTCGCGCTCGCGGTCGGGCTCGCCGTCATCGACGACCGGCTCTATCGCCGCACCGATCTCGATCAGCTCGGAATCACGGTCCTCGCCGTGATCCCTGCTGCGACCGCGAAGATCAAGCAGTCGAAGAGGAAGGACCTCGCGTGAGCACCAAGCGTCCCGGTCGGTTTGGCGATGTTCCTGCCTCGCCCGAGCGGCGCGGCCCGCCATTGCCGATGGTGACCCAGCAGGTGTCACCGGTCGGCGATGGCGATCCGATCGATCCGGGCGCGACGCGCATCGACAATCCTCTGCAGGCGATCAAGCCCGACATCGCGGCGACGCTGTTCAGCAAGCCGACGACGACGGTCGCGCACTCGCGGCCGATGCCAATCGCGCCGGTGGGCCCGCCTCCCGAGATCGGCCTGACCCAACATCACCTCGCCGACGAGGCACCCGACGGCCGGCTCGCGCTGGTGATCGATCCGGACTCCGAGCGCGCCGCCTCGTTCCGCGTGCTCCGTCATCACCTGCTCGAGGTCGGTCGCCCGCAGTGCGTGATCGTCTCGAGCCCGGGCGCCTCCGACGGCAAGACCACGACGGCGCTCAACCTCGCGCTGGCGCTCGCCGAGTGTGGCCGCGCGAAGGTCTTGCTGATCGAGACCCACCTGCGCCGCCCGCAGCTCGCGAACGTCTTCAAGTTCGTCCCGCCGTGGTGCTTCGCCGAGCAGCTCGCCGCCCATCGCCACCAGCCGATGATGCCGTGGAGCCTGATCGAGATCCCACAGCTCTGGCTGCACGTCGGGGCGGTCAATCCACGGATCGAGAAGACGCAGCTCCTCGACGGACCAGCGTTCGCGATCGCGATCGAGCGACTGCGGCTCGGCGGCTACGATCACATCGTCGTCGATGCGCCGCCCGTGCTCGGCTCCGCCGACGTGAACCTCATGGCGGATGCAGCGGATGCCGTCGTGCTGGCCCTGCGCGCGAAGCAATCGACGACGCGCGACCTGCGTCGCGCGATCGAACAGATCGGCGCCAACAAGGTCGCCGGGACCGTGCTCGTACAGTAGGTGGACGTGCAGCCTCACGGTGCATCGTCGCCGCCGGCGGAACCTGTTCGGCCGAGAAGCGACGAGGATCGCCTACGCATGCTCGCGGACGCGTCGCGGCTCCTCGCCGAGCCGGCGCGGCGCTCGCACTGTCGGTCAACGAACGCGCTGAAGTACGGACGCGACAAGCCGATCGAGATCGACGTCGCGCCGGACGGCGAGCATGCGCTGCTCCGCGTCGTCGATCACGGAATCGGCATCGCGGCTACCGAGCAGGCGCGGATCTTCGATCGCTTCGAGCGTGCCGTGCAGGGCCGCGACTTCGTCGGCTTCGGCCTCGGCCTGTGGATCGCGCGGCAGATCGTCGAGACCAGCGGTGGCACGATCGACGTCGCGAGCGCACCCGGCACCGGTGCTAGCTTCACCGTGCGACTCCCACGCGAGGCTCGAATCGGATGATGACCAATGCACCGATCCTGATCGTCGACGACGATCGCGACATCCGCGAGTCCTTGCGCGACACCCTGACCGATGAGGGCTACGCGACGATCGAAGCGAGCGGCGGGGGCGAGGCACTCGCGTACCTGCGCTCGCCCGGCGCGCGCGTCTCGCTGATCCTGCTCGACTGGAACATGGCGCCGATCGATGCGCCGGCGTTCATGGCCGAGCTCCTCGCCGATCCGACGCTCCGCTCGCTACCGGTCGTGCTGCTCACCGCCGACTCGCGGATCAGCGGCCAGGGGCTGCTGCCCGGCTACGTCGCGTGCATGAAGAAGCCGGTGAGCCTCGGCCGGCTGTTCGAGCTCGCCGAGCGCTACTGCGGCGCGCGCTGATCGGAGTCGCTGCAGGACGCGAGCTCGACGAGCCGCCGGCGCGCACGCTCCCACACCGCCTCGTCGGTCGACCACGCCGGCTTGCCCTTGGCTGGTGCGTCACCGAGCGCGGTCGGCATGACCTCGGCCGCGAGCGCCGCGGTCGCTTCCGGTGCACAACGGGCGGCGAGCTCGAGCAGCTGGCGATCTTGTAGACCGCGCCGCAGCGCCGCGAGGCGCAGCGTCGGCCGACAGCCCTCGGGGGAGGGTAGCGCGAGCACGCCATCGAAGTTGCCGCGGTCCTCCCCGTCGTCGAAGCTCACCGGGTCGACGCGCGGATCGAGCGGGCGTCCCGGCAGTGGCTTGCCGCGCCGGTTGTGACGGTCGTGCCAGTAGAGTGCGTCCCACACGTACCAGACCGGGATGTTCCACCGCCACGCGATCCAGCCCCACGTCCGGGTCCCTGGCGTCTCGGCATCGAGCACGACCGCGCCGGCGTACGGTGGCGCGCCGTTGTAGGTCCACCGCTTCACGCGATCGCCCGCGCGATGCGCCGCCTTCCACGAGATGTAGAGATCGACCGCATCGCCGTAGTCGGGATGGGGGGCATCGGTCACCGCATAGTGAAAGCGTCCCGGTCCTCCGCCCGCCGCTCGCACCGCCTCCGCGAGCACCCGCACCTTCGCGCGCGCCTCGGCCGTGCGCGGCTCGTCGATCGGGATCGTGAACGGGACCTGCCCGGTTCCGGCCGTTGCCGCGATCCAGCCGCGGACCTCGTCGGCTGCCTTCACGGGATCGGTCGAGATCATCACCGGCACGTCCGCGAAGCTGTCGAGTACCGGCCGCCGCGCCTCCCACCACGCGAGCTGTAGGTCGGGCGACAGCAACACGCCATACGCACGAAACAGCTCGATGCACGCGCGCTCCGCCGAGCTCGGCACGGCGCGGGCCGGATCGCCGGTGCCGCCGTTCGCCCATACCAGCTCGCGCGGATCCTCGTACGCCCACACGCTGCGCGGCAGCGGCGGCACCACGGCGGACGCCACCGTCAACGTCACCGGGATCCGGCGGCCCGAGACCACGAGCTCGCCGGCTCGTTCGCCGACCGCAGCATCGGCTGGCACCGCGATCTCGAAGTACGCCGGGTTCGTCGCGGGCATCGGGTTTGCGGTCAAGCCGTCGGCGTAGGTGCCGGCGCCATGGCTGCCGCCGAACAGGCTCGTCGACGGCCGCTTCACCGGGAAGACCTCGACCGCATATCCGGTGACCGCGGTACCGGGGATCGCGAGCGTCGTCGTGCCGGCCGCGCGATGCAGGATCTGCAACCCGAGCGTCTCGCCGCGCGCCGCGACCAGCGTGACGCGCGCACCGTCGAACCACGGCGAGGTTCGCGGCACCGGGTCCTCGATCCGGATCCGGGTCGACTCGCCGACGATCTGAAGCTCCGGTCCTGGATCGACCGCGGCCTTGCGACCGCAGCCGACCATGCATGCCGCACCGACGGCGCAGATCAGCGCTCGCGTCATCGAGCGTGGCGCCGCCAGGGGTCCCATTCGCGCAAGCATAGCCGTCCCGCGCTCCCCCGCGGATGCTCGTCGCGAGACCACGCCCGGTCCTTGCAGCGCGGGCCCCCGATGCCCAGCGATGCGGAGCCGTGGTCGCGATTTTCCCGAGGAATCCGTCGTGTCCCGTGGTGGGCCAGGGGCCGAGATGGAGGGACCGGGATTCACTCCCGGACGCGGGGATCGACGCCGCGCGAGAACGCACGTGTGGCGCGCTGGCACGGCGAGCGCGGTGATGTCGCCGACGGAGGACCAGGTGCGACGGTTGCCACGGCCCATCCTCGCCCTCTATCGTCGGCCCCCGTGGCGACCTCGACGCAGATCCCGATCGTCGCCTTCGCCAAGGACTGGCACGAGGATCCAACGTCGAATCACCACGTCCTGCGCGAGCTGGCGAAGAGTCGCAGGGTGCTATGGCTGAACTCGCTCGCGACTCGCACGCCGAACCTCGCGTCGGGACGCGACCTCGGCAAGATCGGTCGCAAGCTCGGCGAGTTCGCGAAGGGTCCGGTCAACGTCGAGAACGATCTGTGGGTGTTCTCGCCGCTCGTGCTGCCGTTGCCGCACAGCTCGGTCGCGCGGACGATCAACCGCGAGCTGCTGCGCGCCACGGTGCGGATCCTGCGCGCGCGGCTCGGCATCGACCGGTTCCAGCTGTGGACGTTCTTGCCGAGCACCGCCGACTACATCGGCACGCTCGGCGAGGAGCTCGCGATCTACTACTGCGTCGACGAGTGGTCGATGTTCTCCTATCTCGACAAGGGCGCGATCGTCGCCGCCGAGCAGAAGCTCCTCGACCGCGTCGATGCGACGTTCGCGGTAAACCACGCGCTCGCCGATGCCAAGCGCGGCCGCTGCCCGGCGACGTTCGTGTCCCCGCACGGCGTGGACCACGCGCAGTTCGCGCGCGCGCTCGACGACAGCACCGCGATCCCCGCCGATCTCGCCGCCCTGCCCGGCCCGCGCATCGGCTTCTACGGCACGTTGCGCGATTGGGTCGACTTCGAGCTGATCGCCGCCGTCGCGCGTGCGCGGCCGGCGTGGTCCTTCGCGCTCCTCGGCCAAGAGCTCGGCGACCTCTCGGCGCTGCGCGACATCCCGAACATCCACCTGCTTGGCCAGAAGCCGCACGACAGCCTGCCGGCGTACTGCAAGGGCTTCGACGTCGGCATCATCCCGTACCGGATCGACGAGCGGATGACGTTCGTGAACCCGCTCAAGATGCGCGAGTACCTGTCGGCCGGCCTCCCGGTGGTCTCGACGGCGGTACCCGAGGTGAAGCGCTATCCAGAGCTGTGCCGGATCGCGTCGACACCCGACGAGTTTGTCGCCGCGATCGAGGCCGCACTCGCACAGACCGACCCGACCGCGCGCCACGCGCGATCGGCCGCGATGCGGGGGGAGACCTGGGCGGCGAGGGTCACCGAAGTTGCGACGCGGATCGACGAGATCGGCGAGCTCAAGCGCCAGCGCGGCCAGGCACGCGGTTCGTCCGGATCGAGGAGACGCGCTTGAGCAACGCGCGATTTCGTGCCGGCATGATCTGCGCTGGCAACATCTGCGAGCTTCATGTCGCGGCGGTCAAGGCGCTGCAACCCGACGTGGACTTCGTCGGCATCGCCGATCTCGACACCGAGCGTGCCCGCGCCAACGCCGCGCAGTGGGGGACCCAGGCGTTCACCGATCTCGACGCGCTGGTCGCCGCCGGTGCGAATGTCATCCACGTGCTGACGCCGGCCGCTGCGAACGCGAAGGTCGCGATGGCGGCGGTCGAGCGCGGCTGTCACGTGAGCATCGAGAACCCGATCGTCGAGGATCCCGAGGTCGCGAAGCAGCTCGCCCAGCTCGCGAAGCAGAAGGGCGTGACGGTCAGCGTCAACCATTCGCTGCGCTACGATCCACAGATCAAGCGCGCGCTCGACGCGGTCACGGCCGGGGCGATCGGCCAGGTCGTGTCCGTCGACATCGTTCGCGGCGAGGCGTATCCGCCCTACGAAGGCGGGCCGCTGCCACCGTGGTACCGCGAGGCCGGCTATCCATTCCGCGACCTCGGCGTGCACTGCCTCCATCTGTTTCAGGAGCTGCTCGGCCCGATCGAGGACGTGCAAGCCGACTGGCGATCGCTCGGTGGCGATCCGAACCTCGCGTTCGACGAGTCGCGCGCGACGGTGCGCTGCGCCCGCGGCCTCGCCCAGCTTGAGCTGACGTTGAGCTCGAAGCCGAAGCGTAGCCAGCTGACCATCCACGGCACCAAGGGCAAGCTTCGCGTCGCTCTATTCGCGATGGGCAACCGATCGTCGATCCCGAAGCCGGCCGAGCGGCTCGTCAACGCATTTGCGGACTGGATCGGGGCGCGGATCCATGTTCCGGCGAACGTCGACAAGCTTGTTCGCAAGGACCACGCGCAGCACGGCCCGCGCGAGCTCGTCGCCGACTTCTATCGCCGGCTGGCGGCGGGCGAACCAACGGCGACGTCGGTCACCGATGCCGCTAACGTCGGGCAGTGGGTCGAGAAGGTCGCGCGCGCGGCCGACGCCGATCACGAGGCGCACCAGGCACGCTTCCAGCTCGCCGAGCGCGTCTCCTATCTGGTCACCGGTGCCTCGGGCTCGCTCGGCAAGGCGATCGTCGCGCGGCTCCGCGCCGACGGTCACGCGGTCCGCGTGTTCCAGCGCCGGATGCCGAGCACGCCGCAGGCCGGCGTCGAGTACGCGTTCGGCAACCTCGGTGATCCGGTCGCCATCGACCGCGCGGTCAAGGGCGCCGAGATCGTGATCCACTGCGGCGCGGCGACGAAGGGTGGCTGGCCCGAGCACAAGGGCGGCACCGTCGTCGGCACGCAGAACGTGATCGACGCGTGCACGATGCACGGCGTGAAGCAGCTCGTCCATATCTCGTCGATGTCGGTGATCGACTGGGCCGGCTCCGCCGGCAAGGGCAACGTCACCGAGGCCGCGGCCACCGAGCCTCGTGCCGGCGAGCGTGGTGCATATACCCGCGCGAAGCTCGAGGCCGAGAAGCTTGTCAGCGCAGCCGCGAAGCACGGGCTGCCCGCGGTGGTCTTGCGCCCCGGTCAGATCTTCGGCGGCGGCATCCCGCTGATCAACGGCGCGGTCGCGCGCGGCGTCGGCGGTCGCTGGCTCGTGCTCGGTGACGGCAAGCTCGAGTTGCCGCTGGTCTACATCGACGACGTCGTCGACGCGGTGATGGCGTCGATCGACAAGCAGCTGACGCGCGGCGAGATCATCCAGATCATCGATCCGGAACACCTGACGCAGGAGGAGGTCCTCAGGCTCGCCGGCGGCACTCGCGGCGTGCTCCGGGTCCCGCGCGCGATCGTGTTCGCGCTCGGCAGGCTCGGCGAGATCTCGCTCGGCGCCCTCGGCAAACCGCGCTCGATCGGCGTGTATCGCTTGCAGTCCGCGCTCGCGCCCCTGCACTACGAAAGTGATCGCGCGGCCGCGCTGCTCGGCTGGCAACCGCGGGTCGGTGTCCGCGAGGGCATCCGGCGTGTGACCAACCCCGCGCCTGGTGTCGATCCGGCGACGCCGCTCCCCGCCTCGCTGCGCGCCGTCTCGGGTTGAGTGATTTCCGCACGCGTGGTGGCGGGGTTGCCGGGTTTCGCCGCCTCACGCCGGGGTGTCGGGCATAAGCTCCCCGCATGCGCAGAAATTCGATCTCGAAGCTCTGGCTCGTCGTCGGGCTCGTGGCGTGCGGCGGTAGCGACGGCATCTCGACGAACCTCGAGGCCGTGTACAGCGTGTCGACGTGGACCCGTCATCTGCAAGCCTGCAGCGCCGAGGGGCCGTCGGTCGCCGCGCAGGAAGATCCGTTCTTCTACCTCAAGGTGGAATCGTTCCCCGGCGGGTCGCTCCTCAGCTTCAGGGAGTGCGTGACCGTCGAGCAGTGCCAGATGCTGGCGCGCGACAACGGCACGATCCACCTCGGCCAGTTCGCGTTCGAGGAGGGTAGCGACGAGAGCGGCTGGCGATTGCGCTATGGCTCCGCGTTCGCGAGCCAGGGCTCCTGCCAGGGATCGATCCACGAGGCGCTGCTGACGTCGACCGGCACGATGGTGAAGATCGAGGACCGGCGGTTCGAGGCGGTGCCGTTCCCGCCCGATGGCGCCGGCGAGTGCCCGGACGACAAGCTCGAGGCCGCCGTGGCCGGCCAGCCGTGCAGCGAGCTCGAGGTCGTGACCGCTGCGATGGCCGCGGACTTCTAGCGCCAATCGTCCACGGCTAATCGCGGGCGATCTACACTGACGAGATGCGCCGGTTCTGGCTCGCGATGCTCGCGGCGCATGCCGGCTGCGATCGCGTGTTGTCGCTCGAGCCCCGGCCCCTTCCGGACGATGCGGCGCAGCCGTGCGAGGTTGGCGGCGCCTTCACCGGCGGCGAGCCCGTGCCGATCGCCGGTACCTACAGCGTCGAGGCCGCACGGTTCAACGGCACGCAGAGCATCGCATACCTCTCGCTGTGTGCTGCATCGGGCGACGTCGCGACGTGCGATCTCTACGCGTCACCATTCACCGCCGCGACCAGAACCTTCACGTCGTTCACGAAGCTCGGTGGCGTGAGCACGCTCGATGTCTACGACTCGTACCCGACGATCACGCCGGATGGCGAGCACCTGCTGTTCGGGTCGCGGCGCCTCGACGGGGCGATCCAGGTCTGGGTCGCGTCGGCGGTCAACAGCAGCTTCGACATGCCCACGCTCACCCGACTCGCGTTGCCCACGGGTAAGACGACCAGCAACGAGCCCTACATCCTCGGCGATGGCGCGACGGTCTACTTCTCGAGTGGGCCCGACCTCTACCGCACGAGCGGACCGCCCCCGGAGTTCGGCGCGACGCCCGTCAACGTGCCGGGCATCAACACCGGGAACCTCGAGCTCTCCCCGGTGGTATCCGACGACGAGCGCGAGCTGTTCTTCGCCTCGGATCGCGAGCAACCCGGCTCGCTGATGGGACTCGACATCTACGCCGCGACACGCACGACGACCGACGCCGCGTTCGGGACGCCGCAGCGGATCGCGGAGCTATCGACGAGTGGCACGACCGACTGGCCGGTGTGGCTGTCGCCGGACCGCTGCAGCCTCTTCTACATCCACAAGCCCGTCGCGAGCCTCGCCACGCTCTACGTGGCTCACCGCCGATGACCACGACGCGCGCATTTGTGGTCTTGCTCCTGGCGAGCGTGGCCTGCGACCGTGTGCTGTCGCTCGAGCCACGGCCACTGGCGAGTGATGCCGCGCAGCCGTGCCAGGCCGGAGCCGGCTTTCCACGCGGCGAGCCGGTGCCGATCTCCGGCGCCTATAGCGTCGAGGCGGCACGGTTCAACGGCACGCAGAGCATCGCGTATCTGTCGCTGTGCCCCGAATCAGGAGACAAGACCCGGTGCGATCTCTACGCGTCGCCATTCACCGCGGCGACGAACACCTTCACGTCGTTCACGAAGCTCGCAGGAGTGAGCGATCCCACGCGCTACGATGCCTATCCGACGATCACGCCCACCGGTGAGCACTTGCTGTTCGGCTCGACCCGGCTCGATCAGCTGCGGGTCTGGGTCGCGGCGGCGACCAACAGCAGCTTTGACGCGCCCACGTTCACGCGGCTCGCGCTGCCTGCCAACAAGCAGAACAGCAACGAGCCCTCGATCCTCGGCGATGGCGCGACCGTGTACTTCGCGGCGGGGTTGCCGTGGGACCTGTATCGCACGAGCGGGGCGCCACCGGATTTCGGCGCCGCGCCGGTCGAGGTTCCGGGCGTCAATTCGCCCGCCGACGAATTCGCACCCGTGGTCGCCGACGACGAGCTCGAGATCTTCTTCGCCTCGAACCGGCAGGAGCCCGGCGGCGCGATGGCGCTCGACGTCTACACCGCGACGCGCACGTCGGCCACCGAGGATTTCGCGACGCCGCAGCGGGTCGGTGAGCTCTCGGGGAGTACCACGATCGATTGGCCGCTGTGGTTGTCACCGGATCGCTGCAGTCTGTACTACATCAACAAGGACACGACGACGAACGTCGCCACGCTGGCCGTCGCGCGGCGTCGCTGATCGCGCCTCACGTGCGCGCGAGGATCGCACGAGCGACCCGGATCCCGTCGAGCGCTGCCGAGACGATGCCACCGGCGTAGCCTGCGCCTTCGCCGCACGGATAGAGGCACGCGAGCGCCGGCGACTCGAGGCTCGCGGCATCGCGCGGCATCCGCACCGGCGACGACGTGCGTGATTCGACCCCGATCAGCACGGCCTCGTCGGTGAGGTAGCCGCGCATCTGCTGGTCGAACGCGGCGAGGCTCTCGCGCAGGCGCGCCGCGATCGGGACGCCGGTCGCGTCGAGGACCTCGGCGAGGTCGCCGGCGAGGAGTCCGGGCTCGTAGCTCGTGGCTGGCACCGTCGACGAGCCGCGCTTGCGCGCGAAGTCGGTCGCGCGGGTCGCGGGTGCCCGCAGCGCGCCACCGCCGGCGACCGCGGCGGCTTGCTCGAGCCGGCGCTGCAGCTCGATCCCGCCGAGCGGCAGCGACAAGCCGAGCCGCGCGAGGTCCGCGAGCTCGATCGAGACGACCAGACCCGAGTTCGCGTACGGCGAGTCGCGCCGCGACAGGCTCATGCCGTTGACGACGACGCCGTCCGGCTCGGTGGCAGCCGGCACGATCCAGCCGCCCGGGCACATGCAGAACGAGAATGCGCCGCGGCCGTCCGACGGCGTGAACGCCAGCCGGTAGGACGCCGCCGGCAGCCTGGCGTGGCCCGCGGCACGCCCGTACTGGATCCGATCGATCAACGGCTGCGGATGCTCGATACGGACGCCCATCGCGAATGGCTTGGCCTCGAGCGGGATGCCGGCGCGCAGCGCCATCTCGTGGACGTCGCGTGCCGAGTGGCCGGTCGCGAGCACGACGGCACGCCCGAGCAGCTCGGCACCGTCGGCGAGCCTCACGCCGATCGCGCGACCATCGCGGACCACGAGCTCGATCGCGCGCGCGCCGAACCGGACCGCGCTGCCGACGCCCTCGAGCCGCTCGCGCAGCGCGGTGATCACCTTCGGCAGCTTGTTCGAGCCGATGTGCGGCCGAGCGTCCACGAGGATCTGCTCGGGGGCGCCATGGAGAGCGAGGATCTCGATGACATCGCGAACGTCGCCACGCTTGTGCGACCGCGTGTAGAGCTTGCCGTCGGAGTAGGTCCCCGCGCCGCCCTCGCCGAAGCAGTAGTTGCTGTCTGGATCGACGTGCCCGTGCTGGGTCAGCCCCTTGAGGTCGCGCCGCCGCGCCTGCACGGGCTTGCCGCGATCGAGGACGATTGCGGCGATGCCAGCGCGCGCGAGCTCGTACGCGCAGAACAGCCCCGCCGGCCCGGCGCCAACGACGATCACCGGCGGGCCACTGACCTCGCGAAGCGGCGGCCCGCCGAGCACCGCACCGGGCTGGGCGACCCCGACGACCAGATGAAATCGGATCCGGCCGCGGCGGGCATCGATCGACCGCTTGCGCAGCTCGAGCGGCGGCAGTGCGCTGACCGGCACCTCGAGCTGCGCCGCGAGCCGCGCCGCGATCGACACCGGGTCGTCCGGGTCGTCGAGGCCGATCTCGACGCTGTAGTCTCGCTCGGGATCGAGCTGCATTCGACGCGCGACTATGGCACGTCGCCGTATTACGGTCCCGCCATGCGCAGGATCCTCGTGGTGCTCCTCATGCTCGTGACCGGTGGTTGTGGCAGCAAGAAGGAAGGCGGTGGGACCGGCTCGGCGACCGACCCCAAGCCCGTCGAGCCGACACCGATGACCTGCCCGCCCGGCAATCTCGTGCAGAATGGCGCGTGCGTCGCGGTCGTCACCCCGGAGAAGGTCGCGGCCGTCGTCCAGCAGCAGAGCCGGATCGACGAGCTCGCGAAGCTGCTCGATCAGGTCGAGGTGGTCGCTGCACCGGTCGAGCTCCTCGATGGGTTTCGCCAGCTGCCGCAGTGGAAGACGCTCGCCGAGCGCTCCGTGAAGCTGCGCGTCGCGGACACCGTGGTCGGCACGCTGAACGACGCCGTCAAGAAGCTCCGCGAGCTCAAGGCCAGCCTCGGCGAGGCGTCGCTGCGACTCGGCAACCTCAAGGGTGAGCTCGACGCGGTGATGACGAACACCGGCACCGCACGCCAGCTCGAGGAGGTCCGCACGAAGGTCTCGACCGAGCTGCGCGCCGCGATCGAGCCGCTCGCCCTCGAGGTCCAGGACACGATCCAGAACGCGCTCACGCCGCTCGCGACCCAGCTCTCCGACATGGCGGACCTCGTCCTCGGGGCGTGCGCGATGGCGAAGCTGTCCGGGGGCGGCGACCAGATGAACAAGATGTGCGCCGGCGCCAGGGACGCCTTCGACAAGGGCAAGGCGTTCATCGACGACTTCAAGGCCCGCCCGGCCGCGCTGTTTGCCGACGTGTCGACCAGGCTCGAGTCCGAGCTCGATCTGCTCGTCGACAGCGCCACGAAGCAGGCGATCGACACCGCGCAGACCCAGGTCAGCGCGGTTCTGAACCTGCCGCCCACGGGCACGGGCAGCGGTGCGGCGGCGGGCTCGGCAGGCTCGGCAGGCTCGGCCGCGGCACCGCAGTAACGCGCGATCCGTTGATCGTCGCGTCGTCAGGGCCGTCGAGGTCGTCGTCAGCCGCGCGTGGCGGTGCGACGGCATGCTTGCGGGCCTCGGCGTAGGCCACGGTCCCGGCGAATCGCGCCAGCCATTGCTTCGCGGTCTTCTCCTGCCAGCCCCATGGCTGCGCGAGCACGTGGAACATCCCGCCGATCAGGCGGTCGACGCCGAGCTCCTCGAAGCTGTTTCACGGATCGTGGCCGGCGACTCGCTCGAAGAGCTGCCGCGCCTCGGCCGGCAACGGGATGCCGTAGATCGCGCGGAAGTCGTCCGCGGTACCCGGCCGCGCCAGCACCTTGATCGCGTCGTCCTCCGCGTCGTCCTCGTCGTCCTCGTCGTCGTCCTCGTCGTCGTCGCTGCCGCCGCCGTCACCGCCGTCATCGTCGTCATCGTCGTCATCGTCGTCATCGTCGTCGTCGTCATCATCGTCCTCGTCTTCGTCTCCGCCATCGACAGCTTCGGTGGCCTGCCCCACTGCGGCCAGGTACGCGCCCAAGCCGCGCTCGATGAAGTCCGTCGGTCCCGCGGCGAAGACCGCGTCGAGCGAGCGCGGGTCAGCGAGCTCCAAAGTGCGGTCGTGCCACGTCGCATCGCCGGGCGGCGCGAGCTTGACAGTCAAGCCTCGCTCGCCGCCGATCAGCACGCTACTGCCGAACCGCGTGATCGACCACAGGTGCGCGAGCCCGAGGTCGCACGCGATCGCGAGCCACGTCCGGCCATCATCGCGCGAGACCACGATCTGCCCGCGGTCGCCGACGACGATGGTCGTGCCGTCGGGCAGCGTCGCGATCATCTCGTCGGTGACGACGACCCCGGCGACGTGGCGGAGCTCGTCGCGCGCGCGCTGCAAGACGGTCAGCTCGAGGTCGCTCATGTCGGACAAAAGCTTCGCGCGGAACGACCGGGTTACGCGTCAGGCCTTGAGCACGCCAGGCAGCAGCGCGGTCCCGTCGTCGCCCATCCGATCGACGCTCACGCCGACCGCCGCCAGCATCGTCTTGAATAGATTTCCAACGGTGCGGACCGCGGGTGGCTGCGACGCGAAGCTGAGGTGCTGGCCGGTGTTGATCGTGCCGCCGGCGCCGCCGAACACCACGATCGGCATCCGGGTATGCGCGTGCGAGTTGCCGTCCTCGATCTCGCTCGAGAAGAAGCCGATCGTGTGATCGAGGATCGACTTGCCGTCGACCTCCTTGATCGCCTCCAGCTTGCCGAGCAGATACGCGAGCTGCTCGACCTCCCAGGTATCGATCCGCCGCAGCAGGTCGCGCTTGGCGGGATCGTTCTGGTGATGCGACAGGTCGTGGTGGGCGTCGCTGATCCCGAGGTGCGTGTGGCTGCGGTTCGAGCCGGCATTGCCGAGCATGAACGTGGCGACCCGCGTCTGGTCGCACTGGAACGACAGCGCGATCAGATCGAGCATGAACTTCACGTGGTCGACATAGTCGAGCTCGCCTGCCGGTCCCGGGCCCGGCGCGCAGATCGACGACGGTAACGCGAGCCGGGTCTCGAGCTCGCGCACGCCGGTCAGGTACTGGTCGAGCTTGGCCTGGTCGGTCCTGCCGAGCTTGCCGCGCAGGCTCTCGGCGTCGCCGCGCGCGTAGTCGAGCACGCTCGTGCGGTAGCGCAGCCGCTTCTGGATCTCCGCCGCGGTCAGGTTCGGATCGAAGCCGGCAAACAGCCGGTCGAACGCGACCCGCGAGCTCGTCAGCTTCGGCATCGGCGTCGTCGCGTTCGCCCACGAGATGTTGCGGGTGTACGCGCAGCTGTAGCCGGAGTCGCAACCGCCGACACTCGCGCCGGCCTCGATGCCGAGCTCGAGCGAGCGGAACCGCAGCCCCGCGCCGAGCTCGGTCGCGGCGAGCTGGTCGGCGGACGGACCGTTGCGGATGTCCGAGCCCTCGGTCTTGTAGACGTGCACCGCGGTGAAGAACGCACCGCAGCCCGAGGCGTGATCGCCGACCGTGTCGGGCCGTGCCGGTAGGTTGTCGAGCCCCGATGGGATCAACACCTTCGTACGGTATGGCAGGAGCGGCGCGAGGATCGGCTGGTTCGGCAGCGTGTAGTCGGGCCCGACGCCCGCCGGCGTCCAGTTCGCCATCTCCATGCCGTTCGGCACGAAGAACCCGACGAAGCGACGCGGCGGATCGCCGGGGGCTGCACCACGCGCGGCGCGCGGTAGCAGCGACTCGAGGACGGGCAGCGCGATCATCGCGCCGGCACCGCCGAGGAACATTCGCCTGGAGAACTTCATGGCTCACCTCGCCGTTCGCGGAAGGCAACGCTGGTGACCATCGCCTTCACGAGATCGCGCAGCACGTAGCCGCCGGACGCGAACTCCTCGGTCAGGTCATCGATGTGGGTCCGGGCGTCGAACGAGGTCGGCGGCCGCCCGAGGGCGTAGGTGTAGAGCTTCTCGACCATGCAGCGGTACACGCGCGGGTCGCTCGCGAGGATCTCGGCGAGCTCGCCGGCGCCGTAGAACGTCTTGCCGTCGGGCAGGACGCCCGAGGCGTCGACGGCAAACTGGCCGTCCTCCATCGAGCGGTAGGCGCCGATGCCGTCGAAGTGCTCGAGGCCGAAGCCCAGCGGATCGATCTGATCGTGACAGCTCGCGCAGTACTCGTTCTCGCGGTGCTGCTCGAGCCGCTCGCGGACCGAGCCCACGAGCCCGCCGGTATCGATCAGCCCCTCGACGCCGGGCGGTGGCAGGCGCGGCGGTTCGCAGAGCAGCTGGTCGAGCAGCCACTTGCCGCGCTTGACCGGCGAGGTCCGGCGCGGGTGGCTCGTGACCGTGAGGATGCTGCCGTGGGTGAGGATGCCGCGGCGCTCGGTGCCCGTGAGCGACACCCGCACGAGCTCGCTTCCGCCCGGCAGCGGCAGGCCATAGTGGGTGGCGAGCCGGTCGTTGATGAACGTGAAGTCACCGACGAGGAATTGCTCCATCGGCAGATCGTCCTCGAGGAACGCGCGGAAGTAGCGCTGGGTCTCGGTGCGCATCGCGGCCTCGAGCTGCGCGTCATAGGCCGGGTACGTCGCGTAATCCGGCACGTGATCGCCGAGCGCGCGCGTGAACAGCCACTGTCCCGCGAAGTTGTCGGTCAGCGCGGCGGCGCGCGGATCCGCGAGCATGCGATCGACGTGCGCGAGGATCTCGGCGCGCGTCCCGAGCTGCTTGCCCTCGGCGGCGTCGAGCAGCTCGTCGTCGGGCATGCTGCTCCACACGAAGTACGACAGCCGCGACGCGAGCTCGTAGGGCGCGACCGGGTGCGGATCGAGCGACCGCGGATCGGGATCGAGCTCGGTGCGGAACAGGAAGTTCGGCGACACCAGCGCGCCGCGTAGCGCGAGCTTGAGGCCCGCGGTCACGTCATCGCCCGCATCGGTCGCGACCCCGACGAGCGCGGTCAGCCGTTCGATCTCGGCGTCGGTCGGCTTGCGGCGCCAGGCTCGCCGGGTGAACGCACGCAGGATCTGATCGATGCAACCTGTGCCGCTCGCCGGATCACAGATCACGATGCGATCCCGCTTGCTGGTATCCGGCACGGTCGCCCCGATCGGGCCGACCACCTCGACGTAGTCGACCCACAGGTTGCGATCCGCGGTGTTGATGACCGCGTCGTTGGTGAACGCGACGACCGCGGTCTGGTTGCCGGCCGCGAGCTGGAGCGTCGCTTCGTAGACCGCCGGCATCGTGCGCGGCGCCGCGACGTCGAACGGATAGACCTGACCGCCCGAGACCCGCAGCGTCATCCGCGCGAACTCGGTGCCGGCGTGGGTCTCGCCTGCGCGGATCGCGATCCGGTAGGTGCCCGGCGTCTTGACCTGGAACGGCACGGTCGTGGTGCCGTTCGTGTAGAACATCCAGCCCTCGCCGTTCGCGCCGCCATTGCTGCCGCCGGTCATCTCGATCTCGGTCCGGGTGCGCTCGCTCGGGATCGCGGTCGCGAACACGTCCTCGATCAGGACCTCGGCGGCGCGCTCGTAGAGCTCGACCTGGAGCGGCGACAGCCCGAGCGAGTCGGCGACGTTGTCGAAGCCATACCCGCGATCATCAGACGGAAAGTCATCGGCGGGCCGCAGGGTCGTCCCCAGCAGGTCGCGCACCGTGTTGTTGTATTCCGTGTTGTTCAGCCGGTGCAGCGTCACCCGCCCCGGATCCGGGAGCTCGGCGTCGTTACCGCACGCAGGCGCTCCGAACGCCACCGCGACGCACGCCCATGCCGCTGCCGTCGGGAAGCCAGCTCGTCCCATTGCGCGACGGTAACACCATCCTCTCTAACCCGAACCTCACAGTCGCCAACCGAAGCGAACCCACCAGAATCACAGGTTTCACGTGCAATCGAGGCGGCGATAGCGCGCGTTGATCAGCTGGTAAATGCCGTACGCCGCGAGGCCAGCGGCGATCGCGACGAACGGCCACTTCCCGAGCTCGATCAACTCGCGCATCGAGTCGCTGAGGCCACCCGCCTCGCGCGCATCCTCGCGGTTCGCGGCGCGTCCGAGCAGCACGCCGATGGTGCCGAACACGATGCCACGGGCGGCGATCCCGAAGCGGCTGACGCCGACGGCCAGGCGCCGCGTGCCGTGACCGAGCCGGCCAAGCTCGAGCTGCTTGTTGAGCTTGGACTTCCAGGCCTTGTAGACCTGGTACACGCCGTAGCCGAAGAACGCGCCGGCGACCGCCCACAGCAAGTAGACGCCGCCCGGCAGCTCGAGCGCGCGCGCGGTCCAGTGACGCGCCTCCTTGCCGCGCTCGCCGCCCTCGCTCTGCTGCCACAGCGCGAGCGATCCCGCCGTGTACGCGAGCGCGAGGTGAACGAGGCCGCGGATCACGTAGCCGACGCGGAGCGCGATGCCCTTGGCGCTCCGCCCTCGCCGCTCGGGATCCTTGATGCCCTCGATGATCCGCCACACCCCATAGCCGACGAGCCCGATCGCGATCACCGCGAGCAACGGGCGGCCAAACGACGTGTGCAGCAGCTCGTCCATCGCGCCCTGGGTATCGGTCGCCGCCTTGCCACCGAGACCGAGCGCGGCACTCCCGGCGAGCGCTCCGACGGTCAGATAGAGCACGCCCTTCGCGGCGAAGCCCACGCGTGCGAGTCCTTCGATCCAGGGCGCCACCTTCTCGGACGTGGTGTGCTCGACAGCAGAAAGAGAGCTCACGTTCATGCATGGACCAAGTGCAAGGCGAGTGCTAGCCGGCGTCGGCATTTCTCGCAGCTCTCGACGACCGCGACGTGCGCGAGTGCCCGCTGCGCGATCGGCCGAGTCATTCGTCGCGGGTTGCTGCGCAGACACGATCGCGGTGTCGCCGTCCGCAAGCGAGAACGCTTGCCGCGGACGACGACGCCACCCCATCGACACAGCCGAGAGCTGTCCGAAGTTCAGTGGACCGAAACGGACCTCCTCGAGTTGTGTCTGCCGTTGTGATGCGTTCCCCTCGTGGGAATGAGCAAGACTCGCATCGCCCTACTTGCAACCCTGATCGCGCTGATTCCATTGCGCGCTTTCGCTCAGCTTCCACCAGAAACCCCAGCGCCGACCCAAAATCCCGAGCCGACGCCGACGCCAACGCCAACGCCGACGCCGACGCCGACGCCGACGCCGACGCCGACGCCGACCGAGCCGCTCGAGCGCGACGCACCTTCCCTGTCCGAGGGCAAGCTCAAGATTCACATCCTCGGCACACGCGGCACCTACCTGCCGATGGGGTACGATGTGTTCTCGGTCGCGACCCAGCAAGTGGTCGCGTCCGGCGTCGGAGCGATCGAATCCCGCGGTGAGCAGCCGGCGGAGCTCGTGCTCCCACCGGGCCTGTACAAGATCGTGCGTGCCGGTGAGTCGTTCGGCGCACGCGTGGACTTCGCGGTCGCGGCTGTCGATGCCGGCGTGCTGACCGACTTCGTGATCATCGTCGAACCGCAGAGCTTTGCTTTCCGCGGCTCGGGCCCCGTGATCGGCGAGTTGCCCCGCGGCCGCGAGATCGTCGGCGTCCGGATCTCGCTCAATGGCGGCGGCAGCCTGATGTTCAACCAGAAGCGCGCCGCGGTGGGTTCTACGAGTGGCGAGACCGTCAATCTCGGCCTGTTCGGAAATTTCGGGCTCGTGTTCGAGCGTGGCGCCCACTTCGTAGATGCCAGCGCCGACCTGCACGTCGATCTCGTGGACCAGGTGACCGGCTCGTACAACCCGACCAACGACAGGTTCTCGGCGAACGCCCTGTACTCGTACAAGCTGAACAATCCTTATTTCGGTCCCTACGTCCGCGCGGCGATGCAGACGCACATCTTCCCGGGCTACGCCTATCTGCAATCGGTGGGCTCGACCGTCGATGTGGTGATCAATCGCCTCGACGGCACGACGGAGACGCGCACGCTCGGCACCGAAGCAAATCCAGACAACCTGCGGATCAAGGTCGCGAAGCCGTTCGCGCCGTTCAAGCTCCAGGAAGAGCTCGGCGCGAACGTCAAGGCGGTCGACATGGACCTGCTGCTGTTCAAGCTCGTGGTCGGAACTCGGGTCGGTTTTGGCTTTCGCCAGGGCATCATGAATGGCCTCCTCGTCGTGCGCTCGCAGAAGACGCGGCCGATCGTGCTCGACGAGATCGACGACTACACGACGCTTGGCCCGGTCATCGGCGCCAACGCGAAGGTCACGTTTGCGCGCTGGCTGTTTGGCTCGGCGACGTTCGGCGTGCTCGCGCCGTTGACGAACAAGGCGAACTCGCGCAGCGACAAGTTTGGTGGGCAACTGCTCCTCGATGTTTCGGGCACCGCTGGGTTCAAGGTCCCGATCTTCACGAACCTCCTGTACGCGTCGGCGGATTACACGTTCCGGGTCGAGCGCGACGCGTTCATCACGAACCTCACACAGTTCGAGCACTCGGTGATGGCGCGCGCGACGCTCTCGCTGTTCTGAGCCGCAGCTTTCGCTTCTGTCCCGTCGTCCGACACTCGGGGTGATGTGGGACGTCACGGCGGCTCGACTGATGACGAAGACGTCGACGTTCACGCGCCGACGATCACACCGATTGCCTCGACGGACAGCGGGAACCCCGCGAGCCGACTCGGCGGGTGACTCGAGAGCCTCGGGCGTCTCCATCGGAAGTGATTGCCAGCGGGCGCGCGAGCTCGCCGGCGCGGCGCAGCGGCAACGAACCGAGCTCGGGGAGCAAGCGGCGGCGGCCGCAATCGCGGGCGTCTCGCAAACGATGCGGAGACGGCAGTTCCTACGGCCACGTCAGCCAGACACGATGAGCGGAGGCGACGATGCCGGCGTCGGCCACGTCCTTGCTGCGCATCACCGTCACGAACCCCGGAGGAGCATCGTCGGGGCCGACGTGGTTCACGGAATCGACGGGCAGTGACGCACCCGGCGGAATCGCGACCGACGGTGACGTGATGGCGTCGCCGTAGCCGAGATCCTGCGCGCTGACCTCGATCGACGATGAGTTGACGATCCAGGTGGCACGACGGCGCGGGTGCTCGACGAGAGAGCGCGGCGCGGTATACGCGCTGCCGATCCAGACGCGGCGGCGGATCGAGGGCGTGCGGTTGGACGCGCCGTCCTCGACGAACACGACGTGGTTCGCGTTGAACCACAGCCAGATGCTGGCGACCGGGCCACCGATCAGCAGAAATGCTCCGACGATCTGCCACGGCGCGCCGTTGCGACGTCGCCGGTGCGCGAGCTCGGCAACCGGCAGCGGTGGTTGCGGCTGCGGCTTCGCACGCATGATGGCGAGGCCGCCGATCGTGACGCAGGCGAGGCCGACAACGCCGAGGACGAAGCCGCCGTAGAACAGGACGTCGTGAACGAAGGGCGCGACCAGCACGCGCGGAGTATCGCAGGATACCGCCGCAGAGCCAACGCGGACGGAGATCACCGCGCGGCCCTTGCTTGCACGGGCGGTGGGAGAGCGACACTCCAGAGTCGCGCAATGCAGTGCGCCGACTCGACTGCACGGGGCGCGTCTCTCGCTCGGTCAAGTCAAACGCGCGTATCACGACGAACTCGTCGCGGGCTCCGCGTTCGAAGCCTGCCGCTGATCACGTGATCTCTGTGACCGGTTCGCTCGTGCTTGCGCGCTCGTCAGTCGTTCGCGTCCCAGTAGTCGACCTCGGCCTGGATGATCGCCGACAAATCATCGCCGTTCCCACCCTTCACCGCCCACAAATAGTCGGTGAAGAAGTTGTTGCGGACGCGGGTCGAGCCCTGATGTGGCAACTCGTCGAGGATCGCCTGCGGTTGCAGCTCGGTGCCGCCGTGCTGATGACAGCCGATACAGTTCGTACCGGCGTTGTGTGGGCCTTGCTCGAGATACGGGTTCGAGCACCACGACGGCGCGCCGACGCCGCCGTGCACTGCCGCGAGCGCATCCCCGAGGCTGCCCGGGCGCCCACCGCGCGGATCCGGATCGCGCTCGGTGTAGCTCGTCGCCACGCACATCTTGTAGTTCGCCCACGGACCGGGCAGCACAGCGATCGAGGCGGGCCGATCCGCGCCGAAGTCGGTATCCGGCGTCGGCGACCACCACAGCGTGATCCACATCCAGTGATCGAGCTCCTTGCTCATGATGTGGAGCGCGGCCATGCGGAACCGCTGACCCGACGATGGCAGCGTCACCGTGTACATCTGGGATGGCTGCGGATCGGCGACACCATCGGAGACCCACGTGGCCTCGCCGCGCAGCCGGGATGCCATGCGCGCGCCGCTGGTGTCGAAGATCGGCAAGAGCTCGCCCTGGAGGTGGCGCCGCCAGTCCGCCTTGACGAGCACGCCATCGCGCGGCATCGCGGTGCCGAGGCAGGTCGGCGCGATCACGTCGGCCTGCAGGTACTCGATCGAGACGTCGACCGCCGCGGCCTCGGCGCCGAACACCGCCACGTAGACCGGGCCGCCACCGTCGACCGTGCAGCGCTCGTCGGAGTCGCCCCCGCGCGCGCGGCAGTCGAACGTGTTCGGATCAGGCGCGAGCCCGCGCCGGACGTAGAGATCGGCATCGCCGGTGCCGCGCATCGTGACCGTGACCTTCGCGGCGCCGGCCTGGAACGGACCGAGCAGCTGCCAGCCGCACGCGCGGACCTCCATCGTCTCGGTCTCGACGACGAGCTGGCCATCGCGCACCGGATCGGTCGCGTACGGATCGGGCGTCACGTCGAGCCGGCACTGGTGGAGCTTCACGTAGCTGCCGAGCAGGTGGCCGAGCGCCCCGGGGCTATAGCCGACCCGCGCCGCATTGCCGACGCCGCCGGCCTCCTCCGCGGTATCGATCGTCGCCAGATAATCGAGGTAGCGCTGCTCGGGCCACTCCGGCATGCCGTCGAGCGCCACTGCATTCCACGCGAAGCCGCCGGCGACATCGATCGGCGCGCGCGCTCGCCGACCCGCGGGACCGAGGTCGCGATAGAGCTTCTTGAACACGCGCTCGAAGTCATCGCGCGCGTACCAGGTGTGCCACGCGGGTACCGTCGGTTGGCTGCCGAAGTTGTTGGCGAGCCGCGGCTCGGCGAGCGGTACCGGCGACAGCACGCGCTCGACGACCTGCCAGGCCGCGGCGCGCCGGGCAGCGATCGAGCCCTCGAGCTCGGCCTCGCGTGCGGCGAGCGCGGCGTCCGGAACGTAAGGCGCCGCGACACCGATGATCTTGCGATCCTGGACGGTCGCGGCGCTGGTCACCTCGCCGAGATCACACGCGGCCGTCTTGTCGGGATCGTCGTCACCACAGCCCCAGGGGCAGCCAGCGATCAGAATTCCGACGAGAACAGCCCGGCGCACGGCCTACTATAGCGTGAGCGCGGCGTCGCTCGCGACTGCGTATTCCTTGTCGGACTCGCCGTCGCGGACGAGGAAGTAAAACCAGCCATCCGAGCGGAAGTGCGGGAACAGCGCGTACTGGCCGGCCTTCATCGTGGTGACGCGGTGGCGGGCACCCGTGACGAGGTTCACGAGGATGATGTCGGCGGTGCCCTTGGTGAGCTTGGCCTGGAACGCCGGGTCGCTCGCCGACGCGTAGCCGTACTCCGCGAAGTCGTTCGGGCCGATGTAGTGATGGGTGACGAACCACTTCTCGTCGAACGAGATCGACGGCTTCGCGCCCTTGGTGCAGTAGCGGCCGACCTCGGCCGTGGTCACGTCGTACGACGGGCCGTTCGACGTCGCGGTGATCCGGCGGAGCACGTAGCCGAGCTGGCCGGTCTCGTTGCCGAAGCGGCTCAGCGCGAGCTTGGTCGACGGCGACAGCACGATGTCACCCTCGTACGGGCTGTTCGTCGTGATCTGCGGCTTCGCGACGTAGCGCGTGCCGTCGAACACCATCGGGGTCAGCTTCATCTTCGCGGTGTTGCCGAAGCCCGCGCTCGGGTCGCGGGTGACCGCGCCGCTCGGGTTGTCACTCGTGAACTGGCCGTTGACGGTGAAGTAGTCGCCGCCGCCGAGGCCCTGGCCCATGTGCTGGTACAGCGGGATGCCGTCGACCGAGCTGCACTGCGACTCGCTGAAGTTGATGCGGTCGGGGTTCGAGACCAAGAGCGCGGTCGTGCAGAAGCCGGTGCCGACCGGCGTGCCCTGGAACATCCAGCCGCGGCCATCGGGGAAGAAGCCGGGGTCGTACGCCGCCTGGACCTTCATGTCCTTGTTCGACTGGAGGTCGCTGATCACCGCGCCGTCACCACCGGTCGCGCCGTTCGCGACGAAGCGGCCGTCCGGCGAGCTGCGCATCCAGTAGAAGGTGTTGAACGCGAGCTCGCGGAGGATGCGGAGGTTACCGACCTTGGCCCAGCCCGCGCCGTACGCCTTGCTCTGCGCGGTCGGCAGCGACGACATGCACGCGCGCGGGTCGGCCGAGGTGCAGCCGTACATGTTCATGCCGGCCGTGCGGTTCGCGGCGCCCCAGCCCGACGCTGCCATCTGCGTCGCGTGGGTCGCCACCGTGGGCGAGATGGTCTGCGCGCACGACGTCGGGCCGGTGTCCGGCGCGATGTGATCGGTCAGCCGCGGCAGGCCGCGCGCGAACCACTCGGCGACGATGTCGAGCTCGCCCTGCGAGAACCGCGGGTGGTTGCCCTTCGGCATCGACACCCGGTTCTTGAACTTGCCGTACTCGATCGCCCAGGTGTCCGCGGTGTTGCCGCTCGCTTCGGCGGGGAACGCCTGCTTGAACAGATCCTGGAAGAAACCGAGGTGCGCGGCCGCGGAGTACACGCCGAGCTTGGCCGGCGAGTACGGCGAGTCCGAGCGCGTCGGGTCGAGGCGGAAGCAGTTGACGACGTCCTTCGCGGGCGTCGCGTCGGGGCTCGGCTCCTTGTACTTGATCTTGAGCTGCAGCACGCTGCGCTCCGCGAAGCCCTTGACGCCGACGTAGAACGTCGCCGGACCGTTCGCGTTGAACTGGCCGGGGAGGCACGCCTCTGCCGACGACCGCGCGAACGGGCGGCAGTCGTAGACCTCGTCGGTCACCGCAGCGCCGCGCTTGATGTAGAGGTCGCCGTCGCCGTCGCCGGTCATCGTCACCGAGATCGTGGCGCCCGCGGCCACCTGGAACTCGCCGACGGCCTTGAACTCGTCCTTGGCGACCGTGCGCTGGCGATCGAGCGACATCTCGACGCCGGCGTCCGAGTCCTTCAGGCAGGTCGCGATCGCGTGGTCGGTCTTCTCCTGCCACTCGCGCAACGTCGTCTGGTTCGGGGCGTGGCACTCCGCGCAGACCTGGGTCGGCGCGAGCTTGTTCATGCCGAGCAGCGTGGTCGCCTGCTTCGAGAGCTCGACGTCGGTGAGCGTGACCGGGTTCCGCAGTCGACCGCCACCCTCGGCGCCGCCGAGCGTCGACGGGATGTCGCGCCACACGCAGCCGGCCGTCATCGGCGCGTCCGCGCAGGTCTGCAGGAAGTCGAGCGCCTTCTTCGACGCCGAGGTGTCCCACTGCGCATCGGTCGTGAACAGGATGTCCGTCGGCATCCAGTACTTGTGCTCGGGCGCGTTGAACTTGTCGGTCGTGATGGTCTTCCACGAGGTGTCGGTGCCCTCGAGGCGCTCGATCCAGCTATCCGACCACCGGCCATCGCCCATGCGGTGGCACTTGAGGCACGCGTTCGCCTCGGTCGAGACCAGCTGCTTGGGCATCTTCCAGCCCTGCCCCTTGAGGTTCACGAGCGCGTACGGCGTGTCGAGCGCGCCGAGCGCGAGGTCCGGATCGATGCCCATCTTCGGGACGACCGGGCGACCGGCCTGATCCTTCGCGCCGTCGATCCACGGGGTGTGGATGAACGGGTCGGCGTCGTGGCAGTTCGCGCACTGGATGCCCGAGCCCTCGCCGCCGTGCACGCCGCTCCACAGATTGACCGACTTCTCCTTGTCGGCCGGGTGCGGGATCTTGCCGCCGTCGGTCTTCGAGTAGAGCGCGTTCTGAAAGAAGCACGTCTTGCCGGTGAACGGGTTGTGCCCGACCATCGCGATGTCGTTGAACTGATCCGACGCGTAACCCTGCGCGCCCTCGGCGTTCGCCTTGCTCTTGCGGCAGAGCAGCACCCAGCGCGTGCCCTGATCGTTGGTGCGGGTCGCGACGCGCGGGCCGGCCTCGCAGAGGTCGTAGATGAACTGCGGCGCGTCGCACTTGGCCTCGGTGCCCTCGGACGGCGCCTTCACGCTGCCATCAGCGGCGGTGACCGTCATCGGGATCGGCGTCGACTCGAGGCAGTCGTAGGTCGAGTACTCGTTCTCGCCGGTCTTCTCGAAGAACGGGATCTCGCCGAGCTCGGCGACGCAGCGGACGCCGTACTCCTGCGGGCTGTTGATGCGGACCTCGCCGCTCGGGTCATCGGCCTTGCCGCCGATGCCCTGCTTGCGGGCCTGGTCCCACGCCTGGAACAGGTCGCGCTCGATCTGCGCGACGATCTTGGCGCCGTTCATGATGCAGACGTCGATGATCGAGTCGGTGCCGGCCGCGAGCGACGCGAGCATCTCGGCCGTCGGGTTGCCGTGGCCCCACTCGGGACCGTAGAACGACTTGGTCAGCTTCGAGTCGACGAGCGGACCGTCGATCTCGCTGCCAGTGGCGTCCTCGACCGCGGGGATCGTCTGCGCGAGCTGGCTGCAGTCGAGCGTCCCGAACGTGCCGCGGCGGGCCTGGACGAACAGCTGCTCGTCGCTGGCGAGGCCGCGGTTCATCTGGACGACGACGCGGCCGTTGGCGTGGTTGTAGATGGGGGTGACCTCGAAGTCATCGCCCGTACAGCCGATGCCGACGCCCAGCGTCAGGACCCCGAAGATGGCCACTCGAGTTGCCGCATGTGTCCGCATGCCGGACTACTGCGCAACATCGGCGCCATCTCACACGGCTATGATCTCGCAGGCCTGCCCGATCGTGGCTACTGGGGTAGCTGGCGACAAGAATGTGCGGTGCTCAGATGGTGCAGCCAAGCGCTGATGCCGACTGGCGAATCGCGGCGTCTGATCGCTTACATTCAGCCGCCTTGGCCGCCCGGTCCGCCGCCGGCGTGCTCGCGAGGGCGGCCGTGCTGGCATGAAAGGCCTCGAGCAGGCTGACCGCCGCGGCGCTCGGCACCGACGGACACGCCGCCAGCGCGGCCAGCGCGTCGCCGTACGCGTCGCACTCGGGGATCCCGGTCTTCAGCGTGACTCCGGACGCCGGATAGCCCCAGAGCGCCGGCCGCTGACCGCTCGCCACGAAGCACGCCGTGTCCGCCGTCGGCCCCGCGGCGATCACGCACGCGCGCAGGTTCGCCGGCCACTTGTCGGCGGTGCACGCCTTCGTCATCCGTGCACGCGACTGGATGACGAGCTGCTTCTTGAGCACCGGCCTGAGCGCATCGAGCTTGCCCTGCCACGCCTTGTCGCCGTAGTGCGCCGCGACGACGTGGCTGCAGCCGATGCGCGCCGGCTTCGCCTTCACCGCGGTCACCTTGGCCATCAGCTTCTCGAGCTCGGTCAGCTTGTCCGCCAGCGCGCGTGCCTGAGAGGGCTCGAGCAACGTCCGGCACGTCGCCGGTGGGCCACCGCTCCCGAAGCACCGCCGCGCCTCGGTCGACCACGCGTCGCACAGCGCGAGGACCGCACGCGACCGCAGCGCCACCTCGAGATCGCGGTCCTCACCGGTCCGCGTGATCGGCGGCGCGTACGTCCCGACGTTGCCGATGCCGTGCGAGCACTCGACGAAGTCGACCTCGGCAACGGCCTCGTCGTCACCATCGGGCATGGCCTCATCGGGAAACTCGTCGTTCCACGATGAGGCCATGCCCGATGGTGACGACGAGGCCGTTGCCGAGGTCGACTTCGTCGAGTGCTCGCACGGCATCGGC